>JAJDXW010000253.1 GCA_022823045.1 Gammaproteobacteria bacterium | reverse complement strand
TCCTCCCAGTAGGGGCGGAGCTGCTCGTAGCACTCCTCGGGCGAGCCGAACACGAAACGGCTTCGCAGGAGGTCGTCGAAGTCCTGTTCGAAGGTCTCGTCCTCCGGCATGACCTTGTCCTGCCCCCACTTTGCATAGTCCCGGTACTTGCCGGCGAGGTAGGGGCCGGCCATCTCGACCGCGGTCGCGCGGTCCCGGGCGCAGAAGATCTCCTTGACGGCGGGAAGCTCGGCGGGCATCGCCTTGCCGTGCCGCTCGAGCTCTTCGCGGTAGACGGAGAGGTGGTGGCGAATCGTCTCCATCGTCGAGTGGGGGTTGATGTACCAGGCGTCGGCCATCCGCGCCGCCCGCCGGATCGCACGCTCGTTGTTGGCCGCGATCCAGATCGGCGGATGGGGGCGCTGCACGGGGCGGATGTTCATCCGCACCCCGTCGAGCTTCACCGTGGCGCTCTCGTGGGTGACGGAGTCCTCGGCCCATAGCCGCTTCACGAGGTCGAGGTACTCCTCGAAACGCTTGACGCGCTGCCCCCTCGGCACCGCGAACGCGTCGAACTCCGTGTCCCGGTACCCGAGCCCGACCCCGAAGACGAAGTTCCCGCGCGCGATGACGTCGAGCGAGGCGACGGTCTCGGCGGTGTACACCGGATTGTGGAGGTTGAGGAGCAGGATCCCGAGCCCGGTCGTCATCTCCCCCGCCTCCGGCATGAGCCGGGTGAGGAAAGGCACGATCTGGAGCTGCTGGTTGTTGCCCTCGTTGAGGTAGTGCTGGCCGGAGAAGATGGAGTCCCAACCCTTGTCGCGGGCCATGTGGACCATCGCGATCTGGTCGTCGAGCGCGCTCACCATGTCGATGTCGAGATACTGCTGGTTGGTGACGAACAGCCCTACCTTCATGTTCGGTTCCTCCTGTCGTGCGGGGCGGGTGGTCGGACACGGATTATCCCCGACCGCCGGCGCGGCGTCCCGCGCCCCCGGAAATCGGGGTCGGAGGGGAAGACCGGGTTCGGGCGAGCAAGGCGGACGAGACCCGGGGACTTCCGCCCTGATCCCGAGTTCGCGGTGGGCCGACCGCGGGAGCGCGCGCGGTACCATGCGGCGATGAGCGAACCGACCTCGAACCAGCGAACACCCGCCCCGACGGATGACGGATCGCCCGCGGCGGACCGGGCGGCGCCGGACCCCCTGCCGCCCGGCAAGCTCGCACCGGAGCTTCTCGCGCGGCTCATCGAGACCCGCCTCCCCCCGGAGGTCCGGCTCGGGCCGAGGATAGGAGAGGACGCGTGCGCGATCGAGGTCGCCGCCGGCACCCTGGTCGCGGCGACGGACCCCATCACCCTCACCGGCTCGGGGGTCGGTGCGCACGCGGTCGTCGTCAACGCGAACGACGTGGCGGTGACCGGAGCGCGGCCGCGATGGTTCCTCGCGTGCGTGCTGCTGCCCGAGGGGTCGACGGCGAGCGAGGCGCAAGCCCTCTTCGCGGGGATGCGGCGCGCCCTCGACGAGGTGGGGGCGGTGCTCGTCGGCGGCCACACGGAGGTGACGGGCGCGGTGCGCCAGCCGCTCGTCGTGGGGCAGATGCTCGGGATGGCGGAGGAGCGGACGGTGCCGACGGGGGGCCTCCGGCCGGGGGACGCGGTGGTCCAGGTCGGCCCCGCTCCGGTCGAGGGGGCCGCGGTGCTCGCCGAGGTCCTCCCGTCCGAACGGCTCGCCACGGTCTCCGACGACTCCCTTGATGTGGCCCGATCCGCCCTTGAGGCGCCCGGGATCTCGGTGGTGGAACCCGCTCTCGCGGCCGCCCGGGCGGGGGCGGCGGCGCTCCACGACCCGACCGAGGGCGGCCTCTCGGCGGGGCTCCACGAGATGGCCGACGCCTCCGGGGTCGCACTCACCCTCGAACCCGATCGCATCGCCTGGTTCGACCCGGGGGTCGCCCTCTGCGCCGCGGCCGGACTCGATCCGTGGGGCACCCTCGCCTCCGGGACCCTCCTCGCCGGGTTCGCGCCGGACCGCCTCGAAGCGGCGCTCCGCGACCTTGCTCGGGCCGGGCACGACGCCATCGTCATCGGCCGGGCGGAGGCCGGAAGCGGCGTCCTCCTCGCGGATGGCACTCCCCTCCCCCGCCACGACCGCGACGAGCTCAGCCGCCTTTGAGCCGCATTCCGGTGTGTCATTCAGGCGGGATCTTGTGCGAACATAGGAAGATGAATCGTTGGGCCCGATCAATTCGAGACATCCGTATGTTCCTGGAGGATTTGGGATTGTAGGATTTACAAAACATGCTCTAACCGACTGCAAGCCGCCGCGTGTCCAATGCCGACGTCTTCCCCTCGTTCGAACCCGCACGCATGCAGCCAAGCCCTGCGCCCTGAGCATGAACCCGTCCGCCAGCACATGGATGCGTTGAGCGGAACGGGATGTACAAGTTCGAGTGGGACCCCGCCAAGGCAGCGAGCAATGTCCGAAAGCATGGGGTCAGCTTCGAAAACGCCGGTGCAGTCTTCCAGGATCCACTCATGCTGCCGACCCCCGACGAGGATCACGGCGGGTACGAGGAGCGGTGGGTAACCATGGGCCGCGCCGCGGACGACCGGCTCTTGGCGGTGTGTCACACCGACCCTCGGACCGACGGCCACAAGACCTCGGTGAGGATCATCTCGGCTCGCTTGGCTACACGTAGCGAGCGTCGTCAATACGAGTCGGGAGAATGAGACAGGAATACGATTTTTCGTCAGGTGAGCGCGGCAGGTTCTACCGCGAAAATGCCAAGCTGAGCTTTCCCGCATCCGGTGAGAAGGCAGATTGGGTCGGCCCCGCCGGGCGGCTCTCGGAGTTCATCGTCAACGTGGCTGAACGGACCCTCGAATCGTATCGCGCGCAGCCGCTCCTGGTAACCGAGCATGCCAACCACGAACACGATACCGCTCACGGCGGATACGCCCACCGGCAGCTCTTCGAGCTCGTCCAGAACAGTGCGGACGCCCTGCTCGATGCACCGACCGGAAGTAGCATCCTGATCCGCCTCACGGAAGACTTCCTTTACTGCGCCGACAACGGAGACCCTATTGATGAGCACGGTGTCGAAGGGCTCATGTTCTCCCACCTATCGAGCAAGAGGAACACCCGTGCGATAGGCAGGTTCGGGCTCGGCTTCAAGTCGGTTCTGGGCGTCACCGACGCGCCCGAGCTCTACAGCCGCCCGGGGTCCTTCCGATTCGACAGGACGAGTGCGGCAGAGCGGATAGCGACGGCCGTGCCTGCCGAGCGCTACCCGGTATTGCGTCTGCCCGAGCCAATCGACCCCCACGAGGAGAGGCATCAGGACGAGGAGCTGGCGGAGTTGATGAGCTGGGCGACGAATATCGTCCGCCTGCCGCTCAAGACGGGTGCGCGGCCCGACCTCGCCAAACAGATCAGGGACTTCCCGCCGGAGTTTCTCCTTTTCGTCGATCACGTCCGTTACTTGACTCTCGAGGATGGGGAATTTTCCCGTGACTTCATCCTGCAGGATCGGCTGGGCGAGCTTCATCTCGATACCGGCGAAGGGATCACACGGTGGCAGCGATTCCAAACGACCCATTGCCTTTCTCCAGAGGCGCGGGACGACTGGCCCTTGCACGGCGACAGCGACCATGTGCCGATCAGGTGGGCCGCGCCGCTCGACCGGTTGGACCGTCCCGGCCATTTCTGGGCGTTCTTCCCGACCAGCACCGCATGCCTAGTCGCCGGCATCCTGAACGCGCCCTGGAAGACCAACGAAGATCGCCAGAACCTGCTGGCCGGACTGTACAACGGCGAGCTGATCGAGGCCGCGGCGAGAATGATTGCCGATGAACTGCCCCAGCTCTCGACACAGGTCGACCCGGCTCGGCATCTGGACGCATTGCCACGCCGACAACAATCGGGGGATTCGGAGCAGAGCGTTCTCCTTCGCAGCCGCCTGTTCTCTCATCTGCGAGAACGAGAGAACGTTCCTGATCAGCGGGGAGTGCTACGCGCCTGCAACGATCTCTCGTACCCTCCGACGGAGCTTACGCCTGACGGCAAGATCGACTCGGCGCCTTTTGAGCAGTGGGAGGCGTACACGGAACGGCCGTCGAACTGGCTTCATCACGCGGCACTCACCCGCAATCGGCTCGCTGCAATCGACCGCCTGTTCGACTCTCCCGGACCTGAACGCTCGTACCAGACTATCCGCTGGCCGCCGTCAGGCACTCCCAGGGCAACCGTCGCAGAATGGTTGGAAGCGCTCGCGAAGGCCGGAGAATCGGACGACACGGTTCACGCTTCCACAGCCGCGGTGCGAGTTGCCGCGCTCATCCCACCCGCAGTACGAACCAGGCACGACTTGGGTGAAATCCTACTGACGGCGTCCGGCACCTTGCGGGAGCCCGATCCCGAGCGCATCTTCCTGCCCGATGAACTGCAGGACAGCGGTAGCACCTCGAACTTGGAATCCTGGGTCCATCCGGGACTGATGTCGGACCACGACACGCTTCGGGCCCTGAAGGAGCTCGGGCTCAAGCCGCCGTCGCCCGAGAGCTACTTCAGGCAGGTGGCGCGGCACGTCCTCGAAGTCGATTCGGAGCAGGAGGCCGGATTGCTCGATGAATTCTGGAAGGCCTCGCGCAAGCTGGAATTGAAACGCGCATACGCCATCATTTGCGATTTCAAAAGAGGGCCGAGCTGGGACAGACGAGAAGCCTGGCCAACGAGGCTGCGAGTACGAAACCGAGCGGGCGATTGGCAGCCTCTTCACTCCGTACTGCTGCCCGGCGAGATCGCCACCGGTGGCGGAAGCCTCGATGAGATCGCCACCGTGGATACCCTCTTCCATGAACCCGACGATGAATTGCTGCGCGTTCTCGGAGTCACAGAGGCACCGAACGATGGACGCGATCTGTCATTGGAACCCGGGTTCGCGGAATTTCAGGACTCGTGGCGAACAGAATATCGAGCGCAAGACGAATTGCCCCATCAACCCGGTTGGGGATATCTGGAATTCACGCCCACTTCCACCAAAGGCGCCGGACCGCTGCAAGTTCTCACGGCACTTTCCGACCACGGACGTTCGCTCTACACGGATGCGCTCCTCAAGCTGGATGCCGGTTACAAGCCGTGGATCATGTGGCACACGGGTACGAATCGACAGAGCTATCCCAAGATGCCGTGCGAGTCGCTCACGATTCACATGCTTCGAGAGCATGGTCGAATCCGTACTCCCGCCGGCATCGTGCCGCTCACGGACGCGCTCGGAACGAATCCGACGAGCCCTGAGGCCTTGCACGCGCTGCTGGCCCATCCGAAGGCCGACAAGATCAAGGCGGCATTCGATCTAATCGAGCCGACGCCGGAGTTCTTCGGGGAGGACGATCCTATTCCATTGACTGACGTCTGGCCGGGACTGGGACCGCACCTTCACGCCCATCGGAGAACGTGTCGTCTCATCCGTTGTGAACGCATCCTTGTCGTCGGACAACCTCGGGAGTGCATCTTCCACGCCTCCAATATCTATCTCGCCGACACCGTGGGGGATGACGAGTTGCGCAAATTGCAGCTCGTGGCGGCCGAGTTGAATCTTCTGTTACCGCCAGAACAGCTTGAGAAGATCCTGCACCGCAAGACCCCGCGGGAGATCGAGGAACTGCGCGCCACAGTGCGGAAACATACGACCAACGCCGAACGTCTCCTTGCCGCGACGGGCGAAGAGGCGCTACGCAGAGACCTTCCTCGTTCGCTCCTGGACGTACTCGAGAGTGACGGCGCCACTTTGACGGGCGCCGACATCGCGGACGCCGCCATCGCAACCTGGCACACCGACGCGCTCAAGCAGCACAAGTGGGCGTTGGATCGTCTCGATCCGCCATCAAAGTGGGCAGGCTCGCAACGAGCGGTCCGATTCGTACAGTCGCTCGGGTTCTCGGCTGAGTGGGCCGGAGAGCGGCACGGTAAGCGTGATCCCTTCCTGGAAGTCGAAGGACCGTACTCGCTTCCGGAGCTTCATGGCTACCAGCGAACCATCTCCGACAGGGTCCGGGATATGCTGCGTAGCAAACACGTTGACGGAACCGAGCGACGCGGGATGATCAGCATGCCGACGGGTTCCGGCAAGACCCGCGTCGCGGTGCAGGCGGTCGTCGAAGCCATGCGCGATGACGGCTTCCGTGGCGGCGTCCTTTGGATCGCGGACCGAGACGAGCTGTGCGAGCAAGCGGTGGAAGCCTGGCGACAGGTGTGGTCCAGCATCGGCACGCAAGCGGTGCGGCTTCGAATCTCCAGAATGTGGGCCGGGTTGGAGAAGCCGCGACCGACGAGCGACCAGCACGTTATTGTCGCGACCATTCAAACCCTTAACGCCAAGCTCTCCAGACAGCCGCGCGAGTACGAGTTCCTGGCCAACTTCAATCTGGTCGTCTTCGATGAAGCGCACCGGTCGATTGCCCCGACCTTCACCTCGGTCATGCAGGAGATCGGATTGACGCGCTTCCAAAGGGCGGACGAACCGTTCCTGCTGGGCCTCACCGCGACCCCCTATCGCGGATGGGACGAGGTCGAGACGGCGCGACTCGCCCGCCGGTATGGAAGCAACCGGTTGGACTCTGGGGCGTTTGCGAGCGACGAACCCGAAGACGTAATTCGACAGTTGCAAGAAATGGGCGTGCTCGCCCAAGCCGATCACGAAACCATTGAAGGTGAGACGTTCCCGCTCGACGCGGTCCTGGAAGCCTCATTCGACGAGGGGCAGTTGAAGACGATTCTGGAGAAATGGCGGGAGTTGCCTTGGCTGCCGCAAAGTGTTGAGAACCGTATCGCCCGGAGCACCGAGCGAACCAAACGCATCGTCGAAGCGTATGCGACGCATGTGGACCCGGAGTGGCCCACCCTCATCTTCGCGACATCGGTTGAGCACGCGCAGACCGTGGCGGCGCTTCTCAACCGAAGGGGCATCCGGTCGCGCGCGGTTAGCGGAGAAACAGAGACGGCGACCCGCCGACGCGTGGTCGAAGAGTTCCGTCGCGGCGAGGTCAGGGCGCTCGTCAACTACGGAGTGTTTCGCGAGGGCTTCGACGCACCCAAGACCCGGGCGATCATCGTGGCACGGCCCGTCTACAGTCCAAATCTATACTTCCAGATGATCGG
>JAJDXW010000125.1 GCA_022823045.1 Gammaproteobacteria bacterium | reverse complement strand
GGACGGATTCATCGCGAGCGCCGCGGCCCTCGCCGCGGACGCGCTGGCCCCGGCCCTCCGCGACTACCTCGTGTTCGCGCATCGCTCCGCCGAGCCCGGCCACGAAGTGGTGCTCGATACCCTCGGCGCGACCCCGCTCCTCGACCTTGGCATGCGCCTCGGGGAAGGGACGGGGGCGCTTCTCGCGTGGCCAATCCTTCGCTCCGCGGCCGCGATGCTCTCCGACATGGCGAGCTTCGAGAGCGCGGGCGTGAGCGGGCCGAACGAATGAGCCGCACGCGCGCGGAGCTCTCGGCGTTCGGGCTCGCGATGGGGCTTCTCACGCGCTGGCCGCTGCCGCGGCGCCGGGCCGACCCAGCCGCCGATCCGGCATCGTCCGCGGCCGCTCCCACCGTGGCGCAATCCTCGGCCGCGGTCCCGTACTACCCGCTGGTCGGCATGCTGATCGGGGGGTTCGCGGGCGTCGTGTTCTTCCTCGCCCACCTCGTCTTCCCGGTGGTCCTCGCCGTCGTCCTCGCGACCGCCGCCACCCTCCTTGCGACGGGCGCCCTCCACGAGGACGGGTTCGCGGACGCCTGCGACGGGCTCGGCGGGGGCGCGACCCGCGAGCGGGCTCTCGAGATCATGCGCGACCCCCGGCTCGGGACCTACGGCACGGCCGGGCTCGGACTGCTGTTCGCGGCGAAGGTGCTCGCCCTCGCGGCCGCGCCGGCCGCCGTCATCCCCTGGCTCCTCGTCGCCGGCCACGCTGCGAGCCGGGCAAGCATGGCGCTCGCGCTCGCCTCGGGGACGTACGCCCGCCCTGACGGCATCGCCGCGCCGCTCGCGGAGGACTCCCCCGCCGGCGGCCGGCTCGCGTTCGCGGCCCTCATCGGCGGCGCCGTCTCCTGCACACTGCTCATTGCGGCGCCGCTGGCGGCCCTCCTCGCGGGGCTTTGCGGCCTTCTGCTCGGGCATCTCCTCATGCGGCGAGCGTACGAACGCAAGCTCGGCGGCTTTACCGGCGACTGCCTCGGCGCCGTGCAGCAGGCGAGCGAGCTCGGGATGTACCTCGGCGTCCTCGCCGCCCTCCGGCTGTAGAGACCGACTCGGTGGCCGAATCCGACCCCGCCGCGCCACGATGCAATCCCCCTCCCCCGCCTCCCACCGCGGGAGAGCCATTCGTTTTCCGCCGGCGTCCCGGGAACGGACCGGCATGGCCCTGATTCTCGTCCGCCATACCCGGCCCCTGGTCGCCGACGACGTCTGCTACGGCGTGACGGACCTCGACCTCGCGCCGACCTTCGACGACGAGGCGGCGCGCGTCGTCGCCGCGCTCCCCCCGGTGGCGCGGCTGGTGACGAGCCCCCTCGGGCGCTGCCGGCGGCTCGCGGAGCGAGTCGGCGCCGCGCAGTCCCTCGTTCCCGTCGTCGACCCGCGCCTCCGGGAGATGGACTTCGGCGCCTGGGAGGGCGTTCCGTGGAGCGCCATCCCCCGGGACGAGCTGGATGCGTGGGCGGCGGACTTCCTCCACGCCTGCCCCCACGGGGGCGAGAGCGTGCACATGCTCTACGAGCGCTCCCGGTCCGCGATCGCCGAATACCGGGCGACCGGCCTCTCCCACATCCTCGTGACCCACGCCGGGGTCATCAAGGCGGTGCGTGCGAAGGACAGGTACCCGAACGCCTGGAAGAGCAACGTCGAGTTCGGCGGCACGGTCCGGCTGCCGCTCGGCTGACCTTCGTCAGGGACGCCGGCGGGCGGGCGGCGGGCGGCGGGCTCAGGCTCCGCAGCCGCCCAGGGTCTCCTCGACGAGCATGTCGACCACCCGGGCCAGCGCCTCGCGCTCGTCCGCTCCGACGGCGAGGGCCGCCCGGTACGTCTCGACCTGCCGGTGGGCGCTCGTGCCGCGCGCGATGATGGTTCGGGCGTGCTCGATCTCGTCCACGCACCCGAAGTGCTCCGCGTCCTCTCGCACCAGCTCGATGATCTCGTCGACGAGGTCGGGATAGGGGACCATCTCGCCCCGCCCGAAGTCGATGAGCCCCTCGTCGATCCCGAAACGGTGCGCCCGCCACCGGTTCTCCGCAATGAGAAGCCTCGGATAGCGCCGCCACCGCTGGTTGCTGCGCCTGAGGCGCCAGAGCAGCCGCAGCCAGCAGCGGTAGAGGGCGGCGATGCAGATCGCGTCGTCGAGGCGGGTGCACAGATCCGGGATCCGCATCTCGAGGGTGGGGAAGCGCACACTCGGCCGGATGTCCCACCAGAACTCGGAGGCGTCCCGGATGACCCCGCAGTCGACCAGGATCCGGACGTGGCGCTCGTACTCGGCGAAGCTCTCGAAGAGCTCGGGGAGGCCGGTGCGCGGCATCTCGTCCCAGACCGCGATCCGGTAGGACTTGAGCCCGGTGTCGTGCCCTTGCCAGAAGGGCGACGAGGTGCTGAGGGCGAGGAAGTGGGGGAGCACGTAGCTCACCTGGCCGATGAAGTCGTTGCGCAGCTCGTCGTCGCCGAGCCCGACGTGCACGTGCATGCCGCTGATGAGGAGGCGCCGGGCGACCTCCTGGAGCTGCACGGCGAGGGCGTCGTAGCGCTCCTTGCGGGTGCGGCGGATCTCGCGCGCCTGGGCGAAGGGATGGGTGGAGGCGGCGATGATCTCGAAGCCGTGCCGCCGGACCACTTCGGACACCGTCCGGCGAAGGCGGGCGAGATCGGCGCGGGCCTCCTGCATGGTCTTGCAGACCACCGTGCCGATCTCGATCTGGCACTGTATGAGCTCGGTGGTGACCTGTTCCCCGAGTCGCTCCCGGCACTCTTCGATCATCTCCGGGGGGGCCTCGTGGATGAGGTCCCGCGACTCCCGATCGACGACGAGGTACTCCTCCTCGATGCCGATCGTGAAGGGGAGGTCAGGCGGTGACGGCGCCGGGCTCGTGCTCATGTACATCTTCCGGCCGGACCCGCAACCGGTCGAGGGAGAGATCCGCGCGCACGTCCTCGGTGAACGACTCCATCCAGTCCCCGAGCTCGATGCCGATCGCGTCGGCGATCCGGACCATCCGCTCGAAGTTGGCGGCCACCGCGGACGCGTCGGCGACTCCGGCATCCCCCATCTCGGCGCGGAGGGCTTCCCGGGAACGGGCGAGCTCCGCGTCGTCGCGCCCGGCTACCGCGGAGGCGAATTCCAGGAGCGCCCGCCCGTTCGCCACCCCGCTCTCGACTGCGGGATCGGCAAGCGCCCGGATGTCCACCGCCTCGCCGCTCGACCTGCCGCTCTCCCGGAGCAGCGCCGCATGGGCGCTGGTTCAGTAGAAACAGTCGTTGAGGATCGAGACCCGCCCCGCGACGAGCTCGATCTGGGCGCGGGTGAGCGCGCCGTCCGCCCGAGTGGCCGACGGGTCACGCACGAGCCCATGGTCGATGTAGTGCGCCCCGCCGAGGTCGTTCAGGGTCCGCACCTCGTCCGGGGCGAGGCTCAAGGCCCGGATGACGTTTCCGGTGCGCTTCGCAGGCCAGAGGTCCGCCTCCGGGGTGCCGGAGTTGTCGAAGGGGACCATCGGGACCCAGGACTCGCCGTCGGGCGCCGCGGTCGCGGGCCGATATCCGCTCGCGGCGCCCGGCTCCGGTTCGGGAAGGGGATGAAGCGGGGCACCGATCGCGCGGCAGAACGCGTCGATGCTCAGCACCGAGACGACAGTGCCCACCAGCTCGACGTACTGCCCGTCGGTCAGCCCGGCCGCGATGATCCGTTCGTACCACGCGCGGGTCAGCCGGCTCGCGTCGTTCACGATGCGGTGGACCGCGTCCACGGCGGGAGCGGGCAGCAGGCCCCGGTTCTCGGGGTCGACGTCGTGCTCGCCGGAAAGGGCGTACGGGGAGACGGCGGCGCGAAGGCGGCGGCAGAACGCGCAACCGCCGGCATGCCTCGCCTCGCGCGCGATGGCGACGCGCTCGGGCCCGCTCCAGTTCGCGCCGGCGCGGGCGAGGCGCCGCCAGTAACGGCCCTGGGCCGCCCTCAGGTCATCGCGGACCTCGGGCGCTTCGTAGCGGATCTCCATGCCCGCGACTCTAGCCGCGAACCGCCGCAAGAGACAACCAGCGGAACCGACAAGTCTCGGGCTTGGCCCCGCCGGCGCTACCGGAGCGCGGCGAGGGCGCGGACCCAGTTGACGAGGGAGCCGTTTGCGACGCTCGCGTGGAGGGAGTGATCGTCGTCCACCTCGATCAGGCGGACGAGCGTGGGGTCGCCCGCCGCCGCGAGCCGCCGGCTGTGCTCGGGCGGCACCACGTCGTCCCCGCTCCCATGCGCGATCCAGACCGGAACCCCCGCCGGCAGCTCCGCGGGAAGGCCGTAGAGGAGGGCCGCCTGGGCGAGGAGCAGGGTCGGCCCGGACCAGTGTCCGCGTTGCACAAGCGCCACCGCCACCGCTCCCCCGAACGAGGAGCCGGCGAGCACGTCGGGCCCGGCGCCCTCCGCGAGCAGGGCCGCGTGCTGGGCGACACATCCCTCGAAGTCGGAGGTATCCATCGCCGGGGTCACCGCGTCGAAGTGCCGGGCGAGGAGGCGCGCCTTGCTGCCGCTCGGGCTCCCTTCGAGGCCGTGGATAAAGTGGACCCGCAGCGTCATCTCTCGACCCCCGCGCCGCTAGCCGTCACGCCGGTCCGCCGGCCGCACGGCCCGCGCCTCATACCACCGCCGATCCGCCGCACACGTTCAGCACCTGGCCGGTGACGTAGGAGGCGGCCGGGCTCGCGAGGAACAGGGCCGCCCCCGCCACCTCCGCCGGATCGCCGATCCGCCGCAGGGGGAGTCGGTTCGACACCGCCTCGAGCCGCTCCGGGTCCGTCCAGAGGGCCTTCGCGAAGTCGGTCCTGATGAGGCCGGGGGCGATGGCGTTGACCCGGATCCCGTGCGGGCCGTACTCCACCGCGAGGTTGCGGGCGAGCTGGTGCCCGGCCACCTTGGACATCGCGTACGCCCCGAGGTCGGGGCTCCCCTTGAGCCCGGCGATGCTCGCGATGATGACGATCGACCCCTCGCCCCGCTCGACCATGTGCGGGAGCACGAGCCGGCAAAGCCAGAACGTGGCGCGGACGTTGGTCTCCATGATCTTGTCGAACGCCGAGTCGGGGATCCCCGCGAGCCCTCCGTGGTAGGGGTTCGCGGCCGCGTTCGGCACGCAAGTCGTGATCTTTCCCCACCGGTCGAGGGTGCGGGCGACGAGGGTTTCGAGCTGGTCGAGCTGGCCCGCGTGGCACGGGATGGAAACCGCCTCACCGCCGTCGCGGGCGTGGTCGCGGTTGAGCTCCGCGGTCACCGCCTCGCAGGCGTCGGCCTTGCGGCTCGAGACCACCACCTTGGCCCCGGCCCGGCAGAAGCCGGCCGCGATCGCCTTCCCGATGCCCTTGGTCGAGCCGGTGACGACGGCAACCTGGCCCCTGAGATCGAATGGCTCCATTCCTGATTCCCCCGCACACTTGCGTCCCACGCCGGTCTCCGAATTATGCCAACCACGCCGGCCAGAGCGGCGGCGCCTACCTTGGCGCGCCGTTCTTCGCTAGCATTGCCGCCTTGCGGCTCTCCGCCCCCGGGCGGCCAAACGCCTCTCCGGGGCGGCGGAGCCGCGTCGCGAACGCAGACGAGGCACTACCGATGAGCAACAGACCTGCCCGCGTACAGGTAACCGAGGTCGGGACCCGCGACGGGTTCCAGGCGGAGCCCAAGTTCATACCCACCGAGACCAAGGTCCGGATCATCAACGACCTCGTGGCGGCCGGGGTCCCGCGCCTCGAGTACTCCTCCTTCATGTCGCCGCGGGCGGTCCCGCAGCTCGCCGACTCGGCGGAGGTGCTGCAGGGCGTGGACCGGCGCTCCACGATGATGGGGCTCATCGCCAACGCCAAGGGCGCGCGGCGCGGGGTCGACGCCGGCGTGGACGAGCTGGTGGTGGTGATCTCGGCCTCCGAGAGCCACAACCGCAAGAACGTGAATCGAAGCGTCGACGAGTCCCTCGACGGCTTCGAGGAGGTCGCCCTCATCGCGGCCGACGCGAGCGTGCCGGTCCACGGCGCGATCGCGACCGCCTTCGGGTGCCCGTTCGAGGGCGACGTGCCCTTCGAACAGATCGGCTACATCGCGGAGCGCTTCGAGAAGCTCGGATTCCACGGGATCGGCCTCGGCGACACCACCGGCATGGCCACCCCGCCCCTCGTTACCGGGCTCTGCCGCTACCTCCGCGACCGGTTCCCGGAGATGCCCGTCGCCCTCCACTTCCACAACACGCGCGGCATCGGGCTCTGCAACGTCATGGCGGGACTCGACGAGGGCATCGACAAGTTCGAATCGTCGATCGGCGGCCTCGGCGGCTGCCCCTTCGCCCCGGGCGCGACCGGCAACATCTGCACCGAGGACCTCGTCTACCTCCTCCACGAGATGGACATCGAGACCGGGATCGACCTCGACCGGCTCTGCGAGGTCGCGCGCTACGTCGAGGACGTGGTGGACCATCGCCTTCCCGGGCAGGTCATGAAGGCGGGCACCCGCGCGCGCCTGCACGCCCTCGACGAGGCGCGCACCGCAACCGGCTGAGCGGCCGGGCACCCCCGACCCGCCGCCCGAACGGCCCGCGCCGCGGCCCGCCAAGCCGTCCGGCCACTTCCCTTTCGAGGAGAGCCGGTGCAGAACGAAGCAGGCACGGGCGTGGCCGCGGGAACGGGCGCGAGCGCACCATGACGGGGCCGGGCCGGCCGCCGGGGGCGCTCGCCGGGGTCCGGGTCATCGACCTCACCCGGGTGCTGGCCGGGCCCTTCTGCACCCAGCTCCTCGCGGACATGGGAGCGGACGTCGTCAAGATCGAAGGCCCGGACGGCGACCTCATGCGCCGCACGGGCACGGTGCGCGAGGGCCTTAGCTGGTACTTCGCGCAATTCAACCGCAACAAGCGATCCGTCGTCCTCGACCTCTACGGCGACCCGGGCCGCGCCGCCCTCGCCGATCTCCTTCGCTCCGCGGACGTGCTGGTGGAGAACTTCCGTCCCGGGGTGCTCGCGAGGATGGGGTTCGGCCCGGATCGGATCGAGGCGCTCAATCCCCGCCTCATCGTCGCGAGCGTGAACGGGTACGGGTCCACCGGCCCCTACGCGGAGCGGCCCTCGTTCGATTTCATCGCCCAAGCGATGAGCGGCTTCATGGCGGCGAGCGGCGCCCCGGACGGCGAGCCGATGCGAAGCGGCCCCCCGATCGGGGACCTCGTGGCGGGGCTCTACGCCGCATTCGGGGTGGTCTGCGCCCTCCACGCACGGGGCTCCGGCACGGGAGCGGGGGCGGACGGGAAGGCGGGCACCGAGTCGGGAACGCGCGCCGACCCCGGACAGTACGTCGAGACGAGCCTGATGGCCGGCCTCGTCAGCATGCTCGCGTACGCGAGCGCGGAGTACTTCGCGACCGGCCGTCCCCTCGCTCGGAGCGGCAACGACCACCCCATCGCCACCCCCTATGGCCTGTTCGAGGCGAGCGACGGGCACATCGCGGTGGCCCCGCCTGACGAGGCGTACGTCCGCCGCTTTCTCCGCGTGATCGGGCTCGAAGCGCTCCTCGACCGACCCGAGTACGCCACCAACGAAGCACGCCGCGAACGGCGCCGGGAGCTCGCCGACGCGATCAACGAACGGACCCGGACGCAGTCCGTCGACTGGTGGATCGAACGGCTCAACGAGGGCGGCTGCCCCTGTGGCCGGGTGATGGACGCCTCCGAGGTGTTCTCCGATCCACAGGTGCTCGCCCAGGACCTCGTTCTCGACGTGCCGCACCCGGGCGCGGGGTCGGTCCGCACGACCGGGTTCCCGGTCAAGCTCTCCGGAACCCCCTGCGCGGTCTTCCGCCCCGCGCCGCGGCTCGGCGAGCACACCGGGGAGGTGCTCGCCGAGCTCGGCTACGGTCCGGAACGGATCGCCGCCCTCGCCGCCCCGGCGCCGCGAGCGGCTCAAGCGGCGCGAGACGCTCCTCCCGCACCGGAGACCGGTTGATCGGCGAGAACGATCGGACCATGCTGACGCACACGCCGAACGGCGGCAGTCGCAGCCCGTGCGCGGACACGAACGGAGAGACCGATGCTCGATGAAGCCAGCACCGTGGCGGAAATGCCGGCGATGGAGCTGCCAATCACCGACGAGCCGAGAACCTCGTTCACCCTCTCGTCGGAGTACTACACCGACCCGGCGATCTACGAGCGGGAGAAGGAGGCGATCTTCTACCGCACGTGGCAGTACGTCGCACACCGTTCCGCCTTCGCGGATCCGGGCGACTACGTGACGCTCCGGATCTGCGACCAGAACGTCTTCGTCATGAAGGGGGGCGACGGGGTCCTCAGGGCCTTCTACAACGTGTGCCGCCACCGCGCGCACGAACTGCTCTCCGAGCCCCACGGCAACGTGAAATCGGCCATCGTCTGCCCCTACCACGCCTGGACCTTCGAGCGGGAGGGAGGCCTGCGCCGGGCCCGCTTCTCCGAGGATCGGCCGGGCTTCGACCGGGCGGACTTCGGGCTTCGTCCGATTCGCCTCGAGCTCTTCTGCGACTGCGTCTTCGTCAACCTCGACGACGGTGCAGAGAGCCTCGCGAGCCTCGCCGGCGACATGGAGGAAGACCTTCGCCGGAAAGTGCCCTGGCTCGGCGCTCTCACCATGCCCTCGAAACGCATCGACCTCCTCGGCACCACCCGCCAGCATGCGGGCTGGAAGGTCGTGGTCGACAACTACGTGGAGTGCTACCACTGCCGCCACGCGCATCCGGACTTCGCGAGCCTCATCAGCATGGACCACTACCGGGTCGACGTCGGGCCCCTGTGGTCGCGGCAGCTCGGGGTGGAGACCCGGCCGAAGAACACCGCCTACGACTTCGATCCCGACGCGGGCTACGCGGGTTCGATGTTCTGGTACCTGTGGCCGAACACGACCTTCAACATCCTCCCCGGATCGAACGAGCTCGCCGTGCTCTCGATCCGGCCGATCGACCACGAGTGGACGAGCTTCGAGGGCCATGTCCTCACCGCCGATGGCGGGACCAACGAGGCCCGCACCGAGTACACCGCGAACGTGCTCGCGCCGGAAGACATCGCGCTCTGCGAGAGCGTGCAGCGGGGCCTCAAGTCGAAGGGCTACGACCAGGGGCCGATCATGGCCGGCGCCGCCCCGACCGGTGAGAACGAGTACGCGATCCACCACTTTCACCGACTCGTCCACGACGCCCTGAACGGCGGCGGCTAGCCTCGCCTCCGGGAACGGACGCGGCTCGTCCCGCTCGGGCGCTGCCGGCGGATCGGGTCGGACCGCCCACCCGTGGAGCCGGACGCGAGGGAAGCACGGGGCTCGGACCGGCGACAGCTCGTCGTCGCCACCGTCACGCTCGCGGTCGCGAGCTTCTCGCACGGGCTCACGGTGCCCCTCCTCTCGCTCGTGCTCGATCACCAGGGCATCGACGAGACCCTCATCGGACTCAATGCCGGCGCCTACTTCATCGCCGTCTTCGCGGCCGCCCCGCTCGCCTCGCGGGTGCTGCGCGCGCGCGGTCCCGCCCTCGTGATGCTGGCGTCAATACTCGCGACGGCGGCGCTGCTCGGCCTCCTTCGCGCCTTCCCCGACGTGTGGCTGTGGTTTCCGCTTCGCTTCGCGCTCGGGATGGCGGCGAGCTTCCTCTGGATCGCCGGCGAGGCATGGATGAACCACGCGGCGGCGGAATCGCACCGGGGCCGCATCATCGCGGTCTTCGGCGTCGTGGTGTCCGCCGGCTTCGCCCTCGGGCCCCTGATCCTCTCGCTGACCGGCACGGACGGCTGGGCGCCGTTCCTCGTCACCATCGCCCTGCTGCTCGTCGCCGCGGCGGTGCTCGCGGGCGCCCTCGGCTCGTCCCCCAGGCTCGAGGGGCCGACCTCCGTGCGCCTCGCGCGCTACGTCCTGCTTGCGCCGGTGGCGGCGTTCGGATACTTCGTATTCGCCGCCGGCGACGCCATGCTGCTCACCTTCCTTCCGATCTACGCGGTGGGGCTGGGTGTCGGGGAGACGCACGCAATTCGCCTCCTCACCGTGATGGCCCTCGGGAGCATGGCGCTTCAGTACCCGGTCGGGTGGCTCGCGGATCGAGTGAGCAACCGCGCCCTCGCCGCCGCCATGGGGGCCGCGCTGCTCGCGGGATCGGCCCTGCTCCCGTGGGCAATTCCGCACCCCGCGGCCGCCGTCGGCGTCGTCTTCATGTTCGTCTACGGAGGGGCGCTCGGCGCGCTCTACACCCTGTCCCTGGTGCTTGTCGGCCGGCGGTTCCGGGGCGCCGATCTCGGCGGCGCATCCGCGATGCTCGCGGTCATGTTCTGCATCGGCTCGTTCCTGTGGCCGTCGGTCGGCGGCGCGGCCATGGACCGGTTCGGCGCGGATGCGATGCCCGTCTCCCTCGTCATCGCCTACGCCCTGTTCCTCGCCGTCGTGGCGGCGGCCCGGCTCCACGGCCGCGCTCCAAGAGCACCCGCCTGACCTCGCCTCTCTCCTTCCCCTTCGGATGCACTCGACGGCGAAGGGGGGCGCGGCCGCTCATGCTAGAGTCTCGACGAGTGAAGCCTCGGGCCTCGAAACAGGAGCGAGCCATGATCTGCGCCACCGTTCGTTACCGGCTGCCGGAGTCCATCGACCGCGCCGCCTGCCGCGACCACTTCGAGAAGATCGCGCCCGGCTTCCGGGAGGTGCCGGGACTCATCAGCAAGCACTTCATCCTCGGCGACCACGGGGTCGGGGGCGGCGTCTACCAATGGGAGACGCGAGAGGACGCGGAGGCGTTCTACTCCGGGCCGTGGCGGGACGGGATCGTCGAGCGCTACGGGATGGAGCCCGAGATCGAGTTCTTCACCGTGTTCTGCATCACCGACAACGCGGCGGGCGAAGTACGGGTGGTCGAGCCGGCGGAAGAAGCCGTGGCGGCATGACGAAGATGCGGGGATCGGTCGAGCGTGGTGGGGGCGCGATCGCGTACGAGGTGATCGACCACGCGCCGGCGTGGGAGGGTCCCGCGCCGACGGTGCTCTTCCACCACGGGGTCGCATCGTGCGCGGCGGCCTGGGACGGCTGGACCCCGGCCCTCGTCGGCCGGTACCGGCTGGTCCGCTTCGACCTCCGCGGCCACGGGGCGAGCCCGCTCCCCCCGGGATTCGAGTGGTCGCTCGACGCGACGGTGGAGGACCTCGAGGCGATCGCCGACGCGGCCGGGGCGGACCGGCTTCACCTCGTCGGCGAGTCGCTCGGCGGCACCGTCGCCCTCGCGTTCGCGGCCCGGCACCCGGAGCGCGTACTGTCGCTCACGGTGTCGAACGGGACGCACTTCGGCGGCGCCATCGAGAACCTCGAACCGTGGGAACGCCTCATCCGCGAGGAAGGCATGGCCGCGTGGTCGGCGCACCTGATGAAGGAGCGCTTCTTCGACGGCGCCCTCACCCCGGAAATGGCGCGCTGGTACGAAGCCCAGCAGACGAGCGCGGAGCCCGCCGCGGTCCTCGGCGGGGCGGCGATGCTGGCCGCGACCGACCTCACCCCCGAGCTCGCGCGCGTCGCCTGCCCGGTCCTGCTGCTCCACCCGGACTCGAGCCCGTTCATCCCGGTCGACGTCATGGCCGCGCTCCAGCGGGCCCTCCCGGACGCCCGCCTCCAGGTCTTCGCCCACGCCCGCCACGGCCTGCCGTTCTCGCATGGTGCCGAGTGCGCGGCGGCCGTCGCCCGCTTCATCGACCACCTCGCCCCGAACCCCACCCGCTGACCTCCCGGCGGCGCGCCTTTTTCCTGCTCGACAATGGCCATGGCGAACACACCGCCGGTACCGGGCCGTGAACCGCGCGGTTCAAGCCCCTCCGAACCGCGGCTCGTGGCGCAACTCCTCGCGAAGGATCCGGCGTAGCGTATCTTCCAGCTCCTCGCGCTCCGTCGCCCGGCGCAGGGTCTCGTTGATCAGGGTCTGGTAGCCGCGCTTCCCGGCCTTCGCCTTGAAGTACTCGACGAGGTTCGTGTCCAGGGAGATCGTGATGCGCTGCTTGCGCGGAACGGGCCCGAGCCCGACTCGGAACGTCGCACGGTCCAGATCCGCCTGGGTGACCCCGGGATACTCGTCACGGTCATCGGAGGTTGGCGAAGAAGAGGAGTTGTTCATCGTTGTCGGCCTCGCGCATCGAGATCACGTGGATTTCGTCTTCGGTTTCGGTGTGCACGAGCACCATCACCTTCAGTCCCGACAGCCCGAGCGTGACCCACCGCCGTTCGCGGTAGTCCTCGCGAGTGTCCTCGAACGTGAACGTCGGACCCTCGAAGACGCGCTCGGCCAGGGCGAAGTCCACGCCGTGCTTCTTGAGGTTCGCAATCCGCTTGGGTTCGTGCCACGTGAAATCCATGTTGCCAGATATACATCCAATTATGCATATTTCGATGCTTGACGCAGCAGCCTGCCGGCATGCGGGGTTGCCCGGTCAGATGATGACGGAGAGACGTGATCTCAAGATCCGAACCCCACACCCCGGGAGATCGCCGCATGAAGCTCCAGGACATCCGGACCTGGGTGACCGTCCCCCCGAACGGGATCGGCGGCTCGTTCTGGGTCATCGTCAAGGTCACGACCGACGACGGCATCGAAGGCATCGGGGAGTGCTACGGGATCCCGTTCTCGGGCGACGTCGCGTGCCGGATGGTCGAGGACACGTTCGAGCGCTTCATCGCCGGCGCGGACCCCCACGATGTCGAGACCCAGTTTCGGCGCGCGTACTCCGCCGGCTTCACCCAGCGGCCCGACGTCTCGATGATGGGGGTATTCAGCGGAATCGAGATTGCGGTCTGGGACATCCTCGGCAAGGCGTCGGGGCAACCCGTTCACCGGCTCATCGGCGGCCGGTTCCACGACCGGATCCGCACCTACACCTACCTCTACCCGAGGTCCCTCGCTCCGGACGGCGCGCCGGGCGAAGCCTTCCGCGACGTCTACCACGACGGTGACGCGGCGGCGGAGCGGGCCCTCGAGTATGTCGAGATGGGGTTCACCGCGATCAAGCAGGACCCCGCCGGCCCGTACAGCTTCCAGGGCGGGCGCGAGCTGTCGCTGGCCGAGCTCACGCGAAGCGAGTATTCCATCAGGCGGATCCGGGAAGCGGTCGGGGACCGGGCCGACATCCTCGTCGGCACCCACGGGCAGATGACCACCTCTTCGGCCATCCGCCTCGCGCGGCGCCTCGAGCCCTTCGACCCCCTGTGGTTCGAGGAGCCGTGCCCTCCGGACCAGACGGAGGCGACGGCCAAGGTCGCGCGGGCCACGTCGATCCCGATCGCGACCGGCGAGCGCCTCACCACGAAGGTGGAGTTCCACGAAGCCCTGAAGGCGGGAGTCGCGATCCTCCAGCCGGACGTGGGGCGGAGCGGCGGCATCTGGGAGACGCGGAAGATCGCGGTCGTCGCGGAGCTCTACAACGCGCAGGTCGCGCCCCACATCTACTGCGGGCCGATCGCCCACGCGGCGGCCGCCCACGTCTCCATCGCGAGCCCCAACTTCCTCATCCTCGAGACCATCCGGAGCGACTTCCACGACGC
>JAJDXW010000261.1 GCA_022823045.1 Gammaproteobacteria bacterium | reverse complement strand
CTGCCGCTCCCGGTGGAGGATCTCGCAGCGCGCCCGCAGGAGCAGCACGGTCACGAAGAACAGCGTGAAGGCGGCGACCATCATCAGGAGGGGGGCCAGCATCGCGGGGTGAATGGAGGGTCCGTCCCGCCGGAACACGGTGGCCCCCTGGTGGAGGGTGTTCCACCACTCCACCGAGAAATGGATGATCGGCAGGTCGACGAGGCCGACGATGGCGAGGATCGCGCAGGCCCGCGCGGCCTTGCGCGGGTCGGGGATCGCGCCGTTCAATGCGATGATGCCGAGGTAGAGGAAGAGGAGCACGAGCTCCGAGGTGAGCCGCGCGTCCCAGACCCACCATGCGCCCCACATCGGTTTCCCCCAGAGCGACCCGGTCACGAGGGCGAGGAAGGTGAACGACGCCCCGATGGGCGCGCAGGCGACCGCCACCGCCTCCGCGACCTTGATCCGCCAGATGAGGCCCACCGCCGCCGCGCCCGCCATCGCCGCGTAGACGAGCAGGGACAGCCACGCGCTCGGGACGTGGATGAAGATGATCCGGTACGCCTCGCCCTGCTGGTAGTCGGGCGGCGCGACCACGAGGCCGTTCCAGAGGCCCGCCCCCATCAGCACCGCGCACGGCCAGCCGACCCAGGGGACGAGCCTTCCCGCGAGGTCGTGGAAGTGGCGCGGCGACGCGTATCGCTGAAGCATGGGCCGCGGACCCCCGCTACTCGGCGCCGACCGCGAGCGCGGCCCCGGTCGCGAAGGGCGCGAGGGTGAGGGCGAGCGCGAGCAGAGCGGCGAGGAAGTAGAGCGGCCCCGCCGCGGAGACCCCGATTGCGGCCGCCCGCACCGCGAGGGTGCCGAAGATGAGCACCGGCACGAGGAGGGGGAGGGCGATGAGGGGGAGGAGCAGGCTCCGCCCCCGTACCCCGGCGGTGAGCGCGGCCCCGATCGCCCCCGCGAGGCTCAACACGGGGGTGCCGAGGGCAAGGGCGCCGAGCAGGGTGGGGAGCGATCGCGCGGGCAGGGCGAGCAGCACCGCGACCGGGAGTGACGCGACGAGCAGCGGGAGCCCGGTGAGGAGCCAGTGCGCGGTGATCCTTCCGGCCGCGAGGAGGGCGGGCGGATGGGGGCTCAGAAGGAGCTGGTCGAGGGAGCCGTCCTCGAGGTCCTCCCGGAACAGGCGGTCGAGCGAGAGGAGGGCGGCGAGGAGGGCCGCGATCCAGAGCGCGCCGGGGGCGACCGCGGCGAGGGTGGTCGGACCCGCCCCCGTCCCGAGCGGGAAGACGGCCGCCACCACGACGAAGAAGACCACCGGGGTCGCCGCTTCCGCCGGGCGTCGGAGCGCGGCGCGCACGTCCCGGCGAACCACCGCGGCGAATGCCCCGCCCCCGGAATGGAGGGAGTCAGCCGTCGCCAAGACGGAGCTCCCGCACCCGGCCGGAGGCGAGGACAAGCGGCTGGTGGCTCGTGAAGAGGAGGGCGCCGCCCGCCGACGCGTGCTCCGAGCAGAGGGACTCGACGAGGGTGGTCCCGTCCCGGTCGAGCGCCGCGGCCGGCTCGTCGAGCACCCAGAGGGCCGCGTCGTCGAGGAGAAGGCGCGCAAGGGCGGCGCGGCGGCGCTGACCCGCGGAAAGCTCGCGGGTGAGGGTGTCGCGTTCCGCGGCGAGCCCCACCCGCTCGAGCGCCTCCTCGGGGCGGCACGGCGCCCGTCCGCCGCGGAGCGCGCGGGCGAAGCGCAGGTTCTCGAACGGGGTGAGGGTGTCCTTGAGCGCTTCATGGTGTCCGACGAAGGCGAGCTCGCGCCGCCACCCGGGATCGCGGGGGGATTCGGAGACGGTCCGGCCCCGCCACCGGACCCGGCCCGCCTCGGGATGCAGCAACCCGCACACGATGCGAAGGGCGGTCGTCTTTCCGCAGCCGTTCGGCCCGCTCACCCGCAACGCCTCGCCGGCCGCCGCGACGGCCGAGAGCCCGGAGAACAGGAGCCGGTCCCCGCGACGCCCGGCCAAGTCTTCGATGCCGAGCAGCGGGGCTTCGGAAGGAGGGCGCGGCATGAGCCGCAATTCTACACCCGGGCGCTGAAAGCGTGCGGGCGATCCGGGCCGAGGATGAAGTGGGCAGTCATGCGGTTGAACGGTCTCGGGAGCGCGGGCTTCCAGCCCGCGGGGCACCCCCTCGCACACCGGATGGCACCCCACGCGGGCAGGTTGCCCGCGCTTCCGAGAGGGCGGCGGAGACGATCCGTGCGCCCGGCCCGATGAAGGGGTCCTGTATCATGCGCGGATGGACACGGACGGACTGCTGGAACTGCACCGCGAGGTCGTGCGCCCGGAATACATCGACTGGAACGGGCACATGAACGTCGCCTACTACGTGCTCGTCTTCGACCATGCGACGGACGCGCTATTCGACTACATCGGAATCGACGAGGCGTACCGGAAGGAACGGCAATTCACCACGTTCATCCTCGAGGCGCAGGTGACCTACCGGCGTGAGGTCCTCGAGGGCGACCCCCTCCGGATCACCACCCAGCTCCTCGACTACGACTACAAGCGGGCCCACTACTTCCACCGCATGTACCACGCGGAGGAGGGCTGGCTCGCGGCGACGAACGAGCTCCTGAGCCTCCACATCGATGCGAGACGGCGTCGCTCGACGCCGTATCCGGAGGAGATTCTGGCTCGATGGGCGGAGATCCACGCCGCGCATGCCGGGTTGCCGCGCCCTTCCGAGGCGGGCCGCGCCATGGGGATCCGGCGCCGCCCGCGGGTCGCGTCAGGGGGGGAGGTGACCTCCGTTGCCTGACACCCTCGTCGACGTCGCTGCCGTAGCCGAACACCTCGAGGACTCCGACTGGGTGATCGTCGACTGCCGTCACCGGCTCACCGACCACGACTTCGGCGAGGCCGCCTACCACGAAGCCCACGTCTGGGGGGCGGTCTTCGCACACGCGGAGCGAGTGCTGAGCAGCGAGCCGGTGACCGACCGGGGGCGCCATCCGCTACCCGATCCCGACACCCTGCGCGCACGCTTCGGGGCGCTCGGGATCGATGCAGGCACCCAGGTCGTCGCCTACGACGATGCGGGCGGGGCGATCGCGGGGCGCCTGTGGTGGATGCTGCGCTACATGGGCCACGCCCGGGCCGCGGTGCTCGACGGTGGCTGGCCCGCGTGGCTCGTGGCGGGCGGGGCGACGCGAGGCGGCGAGGAAACGCGACCGGCCCGGACGTTCCGGGGAGAGCCCCGGCGCGAGTGGGTCGTGACCATCGATGAGGTCGAGAGCGCCCGGCGGCTCGTGGACAGCCGGGAGCCGCCCCGCTACCGGGGCGAAACGGAGCCCATCGACCGGGTCGCGGGACACATTCCGGGGGCTTGCAACCACCACTTCGCCCGGAACCTCGGAGCGGACGGCCGGTTCCTTGACCCGGCGGCGTTACGCGAACGCCTGGAGGGGACCCTCGGCGGCGTTCCGGCGGAGGAAACCGTGTTTTACTGCGGCTCTGGAGTGAGTGCCTGCCACAACCTGCTCGCGCTCGCCCACGCGGGCCTCCCGCCGGCGAAGCTCTACGTCGGATCGTGGAGCGAGTGGTCGTCCGACCCGGAACGCCCGGTCGCGACGGGGGAAGAATGACGGCGCGCATCCGCTTCGTTCTCGGGGACGTGACCCTGGACGCGGAGTGCCGGGACACCCCGACCGCTGCCGCGGTCCTCGCCGCGCTGCCGTTCGATGCGGCGGCCCGGACGTGGGGGGACGAGGTGTACTTCACGGCACCCGCCGCCATGTCCCTCGAGCCGGACGCCCGCGACGTGGTGGAGGCGGGCGAGATCGCCTTCTGGGTGGAAGGCTCGAGCATTGCGATCGGGTTCGGCCCGACCCCGGCCTCGCGGGGCGACGAAATCCGCCTCGTCGCACCGGTCAACGTCTGGGCGGACGCCCTCGGCGACGTCCGCGCCCTCGCCCCGGTTCGGGCCGGCGCCCCGGTCCGCGTCGAACGCCTCCCCTGAACCTCCCGGGGAAATGGGGTCGAAAATGGAGTCAGAGTAGGTTTTTCGATCCGAACTCCCGCTCTCGCCCAATCTCCTCGAATCGCAAACCCACTCTGACCCCAATTTCCGCGCCGGGCCCGGATGATCGGACGGGGGTTCAAGCGCGTATCCTCCGAAGGCCGGACGGCAGCATACGAAAGCAGGGCAGGAACATGATCAGGATCTGGGGACGGCCGAACTCGATCTGCACCAAGCGGGTACTCTGGGCCTTCGTCGAGGTCGGGGTGGAGTTCGATCTCACCCTCGCGAGCGGGACGATGGGCCCGGACGGCCACATCTCGAGGGGAGCCGAGCCTTGGGGGAAAGTCGACGAGCCCTGGTTCCGGGCGATGAACCCGAACGGTACGATCCCGGTGATCGACGACGATGGGTTCGTCCTCTGGGAATCGATCGCGATCATCGCCTGGCTTGCGAACCGGTACGGCGACGGGATTCTGCACGACGGCCGTCCCGAGACCATCGCCCGCGCCGTCCAGTGGATGTCCTGGACGAACGAGCACCTCGAGCCACCCCTCAACACCCAGATCCTGGAGCTCCATCGCCTGCCCGAGGACCAGCGCACCCCCGGCGCGGTGGACGAGGCGGGGGAAGCGATCGCGCGCTCGGTCGAGGGCCTCGAAGCGCAGCTCGCGCGCACCGCCTACGTGGCGGGCGACCGCTTCTCGATGGGCGACATCCCGACCGGCGCCGCGGTCTACCGGTGGCGCGTCTTCGGCCAGTGGGGCGGCCCCATGCCCCACGTGGACGCGTGGCTCGCCCGGCTCGGCGAACGCGAAGGCTTCCGCCGCCACGTCGCCCCACCCGAGCTCCACGTCTGACCTTCAAGGATTATGTCTGCGGACACAATGCACGGACGCATAATGATGTGACGGGGGCCGCGGGCACTGGCGGGGAGCCGGACGATCGGCCGTCCGCCGCCGCGATCGTCGACCGCAGCCATACCGTTCGCCAGCGAGGTCCGCGGGGCATGGCAGACGATTGGCCGGCCGGCGAAGTCGGCGGTCAGTCGGCGGCGTGCTCGCGGAGCTTGGCGGGCGGGGTCCAGGGGCGGTCGTGCCCGAGGGAGGGCACCATCCGGCGGGCCTTGTGGACGCGCGCGGGGTCGATCTCCGCCATCACCACCCCGGGCTCCTCCCCGCCGTCCGCGAGCACCTCGCCCCAAGGGTCGACGATGAGAGAATGGCCGAAGGTCTTGCGCCCCTCCGCGTGCTCGCCGCACTGGGCGGGGGCGAAGACGAAGCAGCCGGTCTCGATGGCCCGGGCGCGGAGCAGCACGTGCCAGTGGGCGCGCCCGGTGGGGCGGGCGAACGCGGACG
Organism: Gammaproteobacteria bacterium; assembly: GCA_022823045.1. GTDB lineage: Bacteria > Pseudomonadota > Gammaproteobacteria > HK1 > HK1 > JAJDXW01. The sequence goes on along the minus strand of JAJDXW010000261.1, from coordinate 4,730 downwards.
GTACGGTGAGGTAGGCCGCTCCCGCCTGGGCGAGGTCCCGATAAAGCGACGGAAAGCGCATGTCATAGCAGACCGTCATGCCGATGCGCCCCCACGGGGTGTCCGCGACCACCGCCTCGCCCCCGGGGCGGTAGCGGCGCGACTCCCGGTAGGACTCGCCCCCTTCGAGGTCGACATCGAACATGTGGATCTTGTCGTAGCGGGCGACGACCGTGCCGCTCGGGTCGATGAGGAGGGAGCGGTTCGCGCAGCGCTCCTCGTCGGCCCTGACCGCCATCGAGCCGAGAAGCAGCCAGGCGTCGGTCTCCCAGGCGAGGGAGCGGTATCGGGGAAGCCACTCGTCGGCCGCCTCCGGGCGGACCTTCTCGAGCACGAGTCGCCCCCGGGGCTCCAGCATCGGGGTCACCTCGGGAGTCATGACGAGCGAAGCGCCCGCCGCGGCCGCCTCCCGAACGAGGGCGGCGGCGGCCGGAAACGTCTTCTCCGGATCGCGGTCGGAGGTGAGCTGGATGCAGGCGGCGCGAAACGGCTCCGCGGCGGCGGAGGTCACGACGCGGCCCCTTCGAGCAGCGGGGCGAGCTCGCCCGCCCGCTCGAGCGCGTAGAGCTCGTCACACCCGCCGACGTGATGCTCTCCGACGAAGATCTGGGGGACCGTATGGCGCCCGCCCGCCCGGGCCATCATCTCCGTCCGGCGCTCCGGCTCGAAGTCGACGTCGATCTCTTCGAAGGAGACCCCCCGGGCGGCGAGGAGCCGCTTCGCCGCCGAGCAGAAGGGACAGAAGCGGCTCGAGTACATCACGACCCCGCTCATCGCCGTTTCTCCGCCGTCACGAACGCAACTCCGATCGGTTCCCGATCACATCGCCCTCCGGGCCAGGCTCCCGGTGGCCCGACGGGCGGACCCGAATCCTGACCCGGACTCCTCGGGCGTCAGCCCTCGTAGCGCCCCACGATCGACACGCTGCTCACGTTCATGTGGGGGAAGCCGCCGAGGTTGTGGGTGAGCCCGAGCCGCGGGTCGTCGAGCTGACGCTCGCCCGCCCGGCCGAGGAGCTGGAGGTACATCTCGTAGAGCATCCGCAGGCCCGAGGCGCCGATCGGATGCCCGAAGCACTTGAGCCCGCCGTCGATCTGGCACGGCACGTCCCCATCCGCGTCGAACGCTCCGTCGAGGACCTCGCGCCACGCCTGCCCTTCCTCCGCGAGCCCGAGGTCCTCCATCGTCACCAGCTCGGTGATGGAGAAGCAGTCGTGCACCTCGGTCATGTCGAGCTCGGCCCGCGGGTTGCGGATCCCTGCCTCCTCGTAGGCCTTCTTCGACGCGATCCGGGTCGTCTTGACGTGGGCGCCGTCCCAGCCCGAGTGGCCCGCCTCCTCGCCGTTCGACACGGAGAGCTGCATCGCCTTGACGGTCACGAACTCGGTCTTGCCGAGCTCGCGGGCGATCTCCGGGGTGGTCACGATCGCGCACGCCGCGCCGTCGCTCACCCCGCAGCAGTCGAAGAGGCCGATGGGCTCGGCCACCATGGGCGCCTTCAGCACCTGCTCCTCCGACACCTCGCGCCGCAGGTGGGCCTTGGGGTTCTTGGCCCCGTTCGCATGGCTCTTGACGGAGACCCGGGCCATCGCGCGCTTGAGATCGTCCTTGTCCACCCCGTGCGCGCCCCGGTAGCCGGCCGCGAGCTGCGCGAACATCCCGGGGGCGGAGAGGTTCGGCCAGTACATGTCGTTGGTGACCCCGCGGGTGCGCTGGGGCAGCCCGCCGTAGCCGGTGTCCTTGAGCTTCTCGCAGCCGAGGGCGAGGGCCACGTCGCACGCCCCCGATGCAACCGCGTAGACCGCCCCCCGGAACGCCTCGGTACCGCTCGCGCAGAAGTTCTCGACCCGGGTCACCGGGATGTAGGGAAGGCGTAGCGCAACCGCGAGGGGCAGCCCGCTCGAGCCGACGTGGACCGACTCGATCGCGGTGGAGAGCCACGCGGCATCGATCCGGTCCTTCTCGATGCCGGCGTCGGCGAGGCATTCGGTGAACGCCTCGACCATGAGATCCTGCGCCTCCATGTCCCAACGCTCGCCGAACTTCGAGCACCCCATCCCGAGGATCGCGACCTTGTCCTTGATTCCAGTGGCCATGGTGGTGCCTCCGATGTACAATTCCTGTTGATGATTCGCGTTGAATTCAATCGGTCTGGACCGCCTTCCAGAAGTACTTCCTGAAACCGCGCTCCGGATCGAACTCGCGCACCCGGAACTGCATTCCGACCCGGGCCCCGATGTCGAACGTCTCCCGGTCGACGTCGGTGAAGTCCACCATCAGGCGCCCGCCGCCCTCGAACTGCACCATTCCGAAGTAGGCCGGCGGGTCGATGGAGAAGGTGAGCGAGTCGGCGGTCCAGGTCTTGACGGTTCCCGGGGTGTCGGCCATCTCGTGGTCCGACTGGGAGTCGAGGGCCCCGCAGTTGGGGTTGACGCAGTAATGGGACTTCGGGAACTGCACCGTCCCGCACCGATCGCACCGGCCACCGACGAAGCCGGTCAGCATCCGCCGGTTGCGGTACAGGGTGCTGAGCGGGGTCTGATGGTCGGTCTCCGCGCGCTTGCCGAAGTCCTTGTCCACGAGCCCGTTGAAGGTGAGGAAGCGGTCGTAGTTCTCCTCGGGGGTGCGGCGGGCGAGGGCGCCCGAGACCCCGCACCGGGGGGCAAGGGGGCGGATCGCGTCGGTCGCCTCGAACACGAGCACGTCGCAGCCCTGCCCGAACCCCGCGACCAGGATCCGTTCTCCCGGCTGCGCCTCCTCGAGCGCCCGGCACAGCATCAGCACGGCGTGCGCGGCGCCGGTGTCGCCGCACTCCTGCTGCATGACGTCGGCGACCGCTTCGGCGCGGATCCCCGCCCGCTTCGCGACCATGTCCGGCACCCGCCGGAGGGAGCAGGGGAGGAGGAAGCGATCGATCGCGTCCGGCTCGAGATCGGCGCCGCGAAGCGCCTCCGCGACCGCCGGGGGCACGATCTTGAGGTAGCCCTCGTCTCGCACCCACCGCTCTTCCCAGTCGTAGTCGAACTCGCTCTGCTGGCCGCGGTAGTGGTCGACGAAGTCGACCGACGTCGTGTGGTGCGCAACGAGGCGCGCGACGACGCCGTCGCGCCCGAGGCGAAGGGCGGCCGCCCCGTCGCCGTACAGGAGCTCCTGGGGGGTTCCGGTACGGCTGCGACGGTGTTCCGAAGCGATGAAGAGCACCTCGCCCGGCGCGCCGGCCCGGACCGCCCCGAGGGCGTTCACGAGTCCGGTGGTGCCCGCCCGGAGCGAAGAGGTGACGTCCAGGGTCGCGATGTCGGTCCCGAGGTTGAGCGCCTCGGCGCAGATCCCGGAATTCTGCCGATCGGTGAAGGGCAGGGTGGTGGAGGCGAGGTGGACCGCCGACACCGTGCTCCGGTCGGCGTCCGCGAGCGCGTCCCGGGCCGCCTCGACGGCCATCGTGACGCTGTCCTCGTCCCAGTTGCACATCGACCGTTCGCCCCGGCCGTGCGCGGCGAGCGCGCCGTTGGCCCATGCGTTCGCCCGCAGGATCGCCGAACGCTGGAGGCGGAGACGGGGAATGTAGGCACCGAACGCGGTGATCCCGGGGTCCGACATGGCTCGTTCCTTCGGGGTTGCTTCGTTTCGCGCCGCCGCGAACCGGCGGTCAGTCGCCCGCCGCGGCCCGGGCGCGGGGACGCGCCGCCCGGTTCGCGTCAGGCACCGGCCGCCGCTTCGGGATGGCGGTCCGCGCCCGCGTAGGTGCGAAGGTACTCGGAAAACTCGCGAAGGGACGCGATGCCGCTCTCCTCGGCCTTCCGGCACCAATCACGGAGCCCGCCGGCCAGCTCCTCGATGTTCGCGGTCCGCATTTCCCACAGCCGCTGGAGCTCGACCCGCTTCTCGTAGATGGTGCGAAGCGTGTCGCTGCAGTGCAGGAGCCGGCTGCGAAGCTCGCGCTCGTCGTCATTGTCGAGGGCATCGGTCCGCCACAGGAGGGACTTCGCCCGGTCGAGGACGTCCCGGGCCTTGGGCTCCACCCGCTCGCGCTCCATGCGGGCGATGGGCTCCACCACCATCCGGCGGTACCGCGCCATCACCCGGAACCGGTCGCTGATGACGGCCCGGATCGTGTCGAGGTCGATCTCGTGCTTGCCCTCGATTCGAAGCACCTCGGGCGGGAGGCGCTTGATGCGGACCAGTCCGAGCCACGAGAAGACCTTGATCCACGCCCATCCGACGTCGAACTCCCACCACTTGACGGAGAACTTGGCGGAGCTCGGGTAGGTGTGATGGTTGTTGTGGAGCTCCTCCCCGCCGATGAGGATCCCCCACGGCACGAAGTTCGTGGAGGCGTCCGGGGTCTCGAAGTTGCGGTAGCCGGTGTGGTGGCACACCCCGTTGACGACCCCCGCCGCGAAGAACGGGATCCAGGCCATCTGCACGGCCCAGATGGTGAGCCCGATCGGCCCGAAGAGGAGGAGGTCGATGGCAAGCAGGACAAATATGCTGGTGTTGCCGCGATCGGAATAGACGCGGCGCTCGAGCCAGTCGTCGGGGGTGCCGTGGCCGTAGCGCTCCATCACCTCCTCGGTATGGGAGAGCCGATAGACCTCCACCCCTTCGAAGAGGACCTTGGGCAGCCCCAGGATCACCGGGCTGTGGGGGTCCTCCTCGGTCTCCGTGTTCGCGTGGTGCATGCGGTGGATCGC
>JAJDXW010000042.1 GCA_022823045.1 Gammaproteobacteria bacterium | reverse complement strand
ATCTCGAGGAGCCGGCCGGCGAGGGGGGCGTCGACGCCGATGTGGGCCTGCCCCGCCCGGCTCGTCGCCGCGATCTTCCAGCCGATCGTCCCGGAGCCGCTCCTCGCGGCCGCCGCCCGCTGGACCGCGTAGCCGTCGTCGAGACTCTCCGGCCGGCAATCGGCGGGCAGATCCGCAATGCGCTTCCCGGCGCTCCACGCATCCCAGAGGATGCGCGCCGCCTCGTCGATCCGGTGCCCGTCCATGGCGACGCAATCTAACGGCATCGTCCGGCCGGCGGCAAGCCGGACCCTGCTTGCGCACGAAGCTCAGGGGGACCATCGGCCTCCTGGAATCGCGGGCTTCCAGCCGGCGCCGACGATCGCGGCCCCTCCAGCCAACCGCGGGCTGGAAGCCCGCGATCCTCAGGAAATCCGCCCTCCCGGAAAGCACGCGGAACCGGGCCGATGAGCATGCGTGGTCAGGAGCCGAAAAGCCCCGGCTTCCGGATTGCGCGGCCCGGCCTCGTCTCGTATGTTTCGCCGCACCGCGCGCGGCCCTCCAACCGTCCGATCCGGAGTCCCATCCATGACCGATCCCTCGCCAAGCACCGACTGGACCCGCGCCGACGCCCCGCTCGCGGGGGTCCGGGTGCTCGACTGCTCCCGGGTCCTCGCCGGGCCCTACTGCACGGTGCTGCTCTCCTTCCTCGGGGCGGAGGTCGTCAAGGTCGAGGACTTCCGCGGGGACGAGGGCCGGCAGTGGCCGCCCCACCGGGACGGCATGGGCGCCTCCTTCCTCGCCCTCAACGCCAACAAGAAGAGCATCGCGGTGGACCTCAAGGCCCCGGACGGGGCGGCCATCGTGCGGGACCTCGCGAGGACCGCGGACGTGCTGGTGGAGAACTTCAAGACTGGGGACATGGAACGGTTCGGGCTCGGCTACGACGACGTCGCGCCGCTCAACCCGCAGCTCGTCTACACCTCCATCTCCGCCTTCGGTCGGCGCGGCCCCAAGGCGAAGGACCCGGGCTACGAGGCCCTCGTCCAGGCCTACAGCGGGGTCATGGCGATCACCGGCGACGCCGGCGGCGGACCGGTTCGCTGCGGGGCCTCCTTCCTCGACCTCGCGACGGGGACGATGTCCGCCCTCGCAACGGTGACCGCCCTCTTCCGCCGGGAGGCCACCGGGCAGGGCGGCAAGGCGGAGACCTCCCTCCTCGGCACCGCCATGGGCATGATGTGCAACCAGATGTCGAACTTCTTCCAGCACGGCGCCCAGCCGCGACGCCTCGGCACCGCCCACAACCAGGTGGTGCCCTACCAGGTGTTCGCGACCCGCGACGGCTACGTCTTCGTCGCGGCCGGGAACCAGAACCTCTACGAGCGCCTGTGCCGGGCCGTCGGCCGCGAAGAGCTCATCGACGATCCGAGGTTCGACGGCAACCCCGCCCGGGTGGCGAACCGCGAGGCGTGCATCGGTGCGATCTCCGCCGCGATCGCGGAGCACGAGACCCTGCCCCTGATGGATGCGCTCCGGAAACACGGGGTGCCCTTCTCGCGGGTGAACGAGTACGAGAACCTGGTGGAGGACGGCCAGCTCGACGCCCTCGGGGTCATCGAGTCCGGGAGGGGCGACGCCTATCCGGAGTTCCGGATCCCGGGCCTCCCCTTCCACCTCTCCGGGCACGACCGAGGCGAGCCGGCGGACGCGGCCCGGGTCGGCCAGCACACCCGCGAGGTCCTCACCGGAATCGGCTACGCGCCGGCTCGCATCGCCCGCCTCCTCGCCGAGGATGTGGTCCGCGAACCCTGAATCGCATCCGTACAACAGTCTCCCGCTCGCCACCTTCGCCCGGCCCGGCCTCCGTTCCGGGGCAAGCCCCTCTCCCGCTCCTCGCCCGCGCTCCCGGCCCGGTCCGAGTGCGCGCGACACGATCGAGTGCAGCGCCGGAGTCGAGCACTGCCAGGAGCGCACGGTAGGCGACGGCCGACGGGCGGCGAAGCGCTGCACGCGGCGGCGACGAGGGACGCTGAAGGGGACGGGGACGGATCCCGGTGGGTGGCAACTGGTCATGGGAGGAGTAGACTCGTGGACGAGTTTTCACGGTTGGACCCGATGCGGCAGGGTCCCGAAGAGAAGGGGCACAGAAATGGCCGCAAAGTCGGAATCGGTCACGGCACGGGAGTCGGCGTGGTCGTGGTCCCGCGCCCGCGAGGTGGCGGTGGTGTTCGGCGCCGGGCTGACGGGTGTGGGAGCGCTGCTCGCAGGGCTGACCTACACGGTTCAGCCGTTGCGCGAAGACGTGCGAATCTTGCAGGCGACGATGGTGGAGGTTCGGGAGCGCCTGGTACGGGTAGAGGAAGGTCAGGCCCAGCTCGAGGAGGGTCAGGCCCGACTTCAGGAGGGTGTCGGCCGGATTCTCGTCCTGCTCGCGCGTCGGACGGACGATTAGCCCGCCCACGCGATAGCGGAGGCGCCTTGGCGCCCCCGACAGCCGAACCGGTGGGCGCTACGGCCGTGGCGCCTAACTTCCCGATAGAGCCTGAAGCGGTGCCTTGACCGGCTCTCGCGTCTCCGGACTCGATAGCCGACGGTTCCATTGCACACCATGTCGTCAGATTTCGTCGAAATTTGACGACATGGTGTGCAGCGGGGCGCACCCTCGGCTGGCTCGACAGCCCCGGCGGCCCGGGTTGCACCAGTCCCCGGCGAGACCGGGCCGGCGAGGTCAGGCGGCGGCGGGGAGGCCGCTCGTGTCGAGGCGGTAGAGGCGGGCGACGTTGTCGTGCAGCACGAGGTCCTTCTCCGCCTCGGTCAGATCCGCCGCCTGCTCGCGGAGCACGTCCTGCGACCACGGCCACGTCGAGTCGCTGTGCGGGTAGTCGTTCGCCCACATCATGCGCTCGATGTTCATGTGGTCCTTGAGCCGGAACGCGGTGTGGTCATCCTGGAACGTGAAGTAGACGTGCTCGCGGAAGTACTCGCTCGGCATCCGCTCGAGCTCCCGCCCCCGGAGCCAGTGGCGGTGCCGCTTGTAGGCGTGGTCCATGCGGTACATGAAGTGGGGAACCCACCCGCCGTCGGCCTCGACCGACACGATGCGAAGCTCGGGGTGGCGCATGAAGATGCCGTCGAAGACGAACATGCTCATGAGGTCCTGGTTCCCGCGCACGATCGACATGAAGCCGTTGATCTTCGAGCCGCGGAACCCCTGCCGGAGCCCCTCGCTGGAGGTGAGGATGTGGAAGCTCGCGACGAGGCCGAGGTCGACGACGGCGTCGAAGAACTCGCCGTACATCGGGTCGTCGTAGTCCTCGACGCCGGGGAGCCCCGGGAGCATCACGCCCTTGAACCCCTGGCCGCAGATCGCCTCGAGCTCGCGGATGCCTCCCTCCGGGGTCCGCACCGCGGCCTGCCCGAGCCCGATGAGGCGGTCGGGGTAGGGCTCGCAGAACTCGACCAGCCACCGGTTGTACGCCTCCATGCACGCCTGCTTGAGCTCGAGGTCGGGGATGTTGCAGATCTCCATGCCGACCGACGGATACAGCACCTCCGCCGCGATCCCGTCCCGGTCCTGGGCCTCGATCCGGGCGTGGGGCTCCCAGCCGCCGCGGTGGAGCTTCTCGAACTTCGCGCCCCGCGGGGAGAGCTCCTCGGGGGGCTTGCCCGCCGCGGAGACGAGGGCGAGAGGGATGCGCTGCTCGCTCCCCTCGATGCGGAACACGTCGCCCCGCTTCTCGTCGTGGAACATGACCGGCGCGCGGTCGCGGAACTTCGGGTCGATGCGGCCGACGTAGCAGTCGGGCGGCTCGACGACGTGACTGTCGGAGGAGATGATGGGCTTCGTCACGCGCGCTTCGTCCGTGTTCGTGCGGCCGGGGACTATAGCAAAATGACCGCGCGGCGGATCCGGCCGCCGGCCCTGGAGATCGGAGTCAGGGACTCGACAGGAATCGGGGTCAAGGGCGAATTTCGGAACCGGGTAGCGGAACCGGGTGAGGACCGCGAAATTCGATCCCGACCCCGATTTCCGGAATGAGGCGTCAACACGGAGGAGAGATGAACGACCGAGCCGACGGGATCCGCCCGAGCCCGACGTACACGCTGCCCCAGCGGCACCGCGCACGCTGGGACGGCCGCACCCCGGTCGGGGAGCTGCCCGCGCGGGCCGCCGCGCGCTGGGGGAACCGGGAGTCGCTCGTCTTCGGGCCGGTGCGCCAGTCCTTCGCGGAGGTCGCGCGCCGCGCGGACGAGGCGGCGAAGGGGCTCATCGCGCTCGGGGTCGCGCCGGGCGACAAGGTCTGCCTCTGGCTCAACAACTGCCCCGAGTGGGTCCACCTCCTCTTCGCGGTGGCACGAATCGGCGCGGTCCTCGTTCCCGCGAACACCCGCTTTCGCACCGGCGACATCGAGTACCTCGTGCGCCAGGGCGACTGCTCGACCCTCATCACCCACGACGTCTCGGGCCCCGTCGACTACCTCGCGATGGTGCGCGAGCTCGTGCCGGAGAGCCTCGCCGCGCCTCCCGCCGGGCCGCTTCGAAGCGAGCGCTTCCCGCTCCTCGAGCGGATTGTCACCGTGTCGGACGGGGAGCACCGGGGGACCACCCCCCTCCCCGCCCTCGTCGAGGCGGGGCGGGCGGTGAGCGACGCGACGCTCGCCGAGCGGGCGGGCCGGGTGTCGGTGGACGACACCCTCTTCATCATGTTCACGTCCGGAACCACCGGCTTCCCCAAGGGGGTGATGCGAAGCCACCACCTCCTCCGCAACCAGTGCGACCGGATGGAGCGGCTCGCGATCGGCGAGTCGGACGTGGTGCTCAACTACCTCCCCCTCTTCCACATCTTCGGGTACGTGGACGGGCCGCTCCTCTCGGTGATGGCGGGGAGCCGGCAGGTCCTCACCGGGACCTTCGACCCCGACGAGTGCATCGGCCTCGTCGAGGCCGAGCGGGCGACCCAGATGCAGGGCTTCGACAGCCATCTCAAGGCGCTGATGGACGCCCAGGAGCATCGCCCGCGCGACACGTCGAGCTTGCGGATCGGTTTCTTTCCGAGCGGGATGGCAAGCTCGGTCCCGATCGTCCGCCGCGCCCGCGAGGTGTTCCCGACCATGCAGACCCTCACCGCCTACGGCTCGACGGAGGGCGGGGCGAACATCTGCACCTCGTTCCTCGATTCGACCGAGGAACAGCGCTGCGAGACCTCCGGGCATCCCTGCG
>JAJDXW010000422.1 GCA_022823045.1 Gammaproteobacteria bacterium | reverse complement strand
TCAGCCGCCGGTTCTCGCTCCGGGAGATGTTTCCCCGCCTCGCGTTCGTCGCCCTGCGCACCGCGCCCATGCCGTACCGAGTCCTCAAGCTGGCTGAGAACTATTTCTGAGACGGATGAGCTTGGTACGCAATCAGGAGGGCCTTTGGAACCACGCGATCAAGGTCGAGGACCTCGACGACGCGACCCGTTTCTACGTCGAGGCCCTGGGGGCGGAGCTCCGCTACGCGAGCACGGTCCTCGGCTGCGACTACCGCCTCCTGCGGCTCGGAGACGCCCGGATCCTCCTCTTCGACCGCGCTCCTTACGAGCACCTTCTCGACGAACCCCTGCCCGCCGGCCTGCTGCACACCGTCTACGAGGTCGACGACCTCGATGCGCAGGTCGAGCGGCTGCGCGAATCGGGCTGCCGCATCCTCATGGAGCCGACCGAGATCGAGAGCGACTTCGGGGTGCGCCGGATCTGCTTCTTCATCGGCCCGGGCGGGGTGCGCACCGAAGTCATGCAGATCATCCGGGACAGCGGCCTCAACTGACGCGCTGGCCGCGAGACTCCACGATTGTCGCCAGCGCAGCCGGTCAGGAGGCGGAATCGTCGATGAGCCGCACCGGCTTCTGCCGGCTCTCGATCTCCGTCAAGTGCGCGGTCTCCCCCGCCCCGACCGGCTCGACCTCGACCGAGACCCCGAGGCGGGCGCGAAGGTGCCGGGCGATCTCCCGCGCGAGGGCGAGGGACGGCTCGATGCCGGGCCGCACCTCCACGACCACCACGAGCGCGGACCGCCCCTCGCGGCGCACGAGCCGGCAGACGTACTCTCCGGTAAGGTCGGACCGGCCCGCGAGGTGCGCCCCGATCGCATGGGGATAGACGTTGATCCCGCGCAGCTTCACCATCGCGTCCGCCCGGCCCTCGAACCCGGTGATCCGCCGGAAGCCGATGCCCGAATCCGGATCGGGCGGGAGCAACCGGGTCAGATCCCGGGTATCGAAGCGGATCACCGGGTAGACGGTGTCCTTGAACAGGACCGTCGTGCAGAGCGCGCCCGGCTCTCCGGCGGGCGCAGCCCGGCCCGATTCCGACTCGGGGTCGAGAAGCTCGACGAAGTGCGCGTCCTCGAAGACGTGCAGCCCGTCCCGGGAAGGCCCCTCCGCCGCGATGCACCCGGTGTCCGCGACCCCGTACCAGTCGAACACCGCCGCTCCGCCCCACGCCTCCGACAGCGCCGCGCGGCTCTCCGCCCCGAGATGCCCGGAGACGAGCCGCACGGATGGCTCGATGCCCTCCCCGCGCGCTACTTCCCCGAGGCGCAGGAGATAGTCCGCGAACCCCACGAGCACGGTGACCCCGAAGCGGCGCATCAGGGCGACCTGCTCGACCGACGGGGTGTCTCGGCCAGTGCCGGGGGTAAGCAGCCGCGCTCCGGTGAAGTGCAGGAGCGCCTCGCGGATGTAGTGCCCGCCGTTCACCATTCCGAACCCGTACACCGAGTGCACGACGTCGTCGTCGCGGAGCCCGTGCAGGCGATACGTGCGCGCGAGCAGGGCGTTCTGGACCTCCCGGTCCCACGCCCCGTAGAAGATCGGCTGGGGATCCCCCGTCGTGCCGCTCGTGGTATGGAACACCGCCGAGTAGCGGCCGCCCGACCCCTCTTCCGGATCGCCCGGGGGTCGGTCCATCCCGTGGAAGTCACCGAAGGGGGGATGGTCGCGCACGCTCTCCATGAGATCCCGCTTGGAGAACGGTGGGAGCTTCGAGAGGTCGTCGAGACCGCGGACGTCGCCCGGCTCGAGCCCCGCCGCCCGCCAGCGTCGCGCGTAGAAGGGCACCTCCCAGCCGCGGGCGACGACCCGGCGGAAGCGCCGGTCCTGGAGGGAGCGGAGCTCGTCGGGGCCGAGGCGGGCGGGGCCGGCGAGAAACGCCTCCCCGGCCGGATACGCCTCGAGAAGCCGGTCGATCCGCGCCTCCTCGAAGTAGCTCCCCACGATGCGCGACCCGGTCAGGCGCCGGGTGTGTCGCGCTCGGAGCCGGGCTCGGGTACGAGGTCGTCGACGAGGGCGCCCACGTCCGGCAGCGACTCGAGGCGGGCGACGGCCGCGATGATCCGCTCCGCCGCGGCGCGGGGGATCGGCCGCGCCGCGGCCTCGCAGTTGCGGCGGAACTTGTCGAGCTGGGCGGCTCTCGTCATCGGCCGCTCGGGATGTCCGTACATCACCTCCACGCGCTCGGTGGCGCTTCGACCGTCGCGAATCGCGATCTCCACCGTTACCGGAACGAGGGCGTTGGGGTCCGGATTGCCGTCGATGACCATATCCACCCGGCGCGCGAGAGCGAGGGTGTCTGAATCGCGGATCGCGTCGGGGAGGAAGTCCTCCTGCCCTACCCGGCCGCGAAGGAGCGCGCAGGCCGCAACGTAGCGGCAGCAAAGGCGAGCGTAGTTGACGTCCATGTCGTCCGTCACCGGTCGACCGACGAGATGGTGCACCAGCGGCGGCACCCTCGCGGTGACCTGCTCGACCGCGTCGCCGCCGCCCCCGTCAAGATCGAGGCGCTCGCGGAACCCGCGGCAAGCGTCCACCACCGCATGGGTGGCCCGCCCGGACGGGAATGGCTTGTGGGAGACCTCGGTCACCCGCCAGACCTCGCCGATCTGGTCGAGCACCGCCCCGAGAGCGTGCTCCCCCTCGAAGAGGGAGAAGTACCCGAAGGGACCTTCGAGCACCCCCTCGGGCGCGGGGAGGCCACTCGCCGTCAGGTCGCAGGCGACGATCGCGTTGCGGGCGTTGAAGCCCACCTGCATCCCGAGCAGCGGCGAGCCCTCCGTGTGGGCCTGCATGGTCCCGGAGAGCTGACCGAGGACGCATCCGAAGGCGTTGACGAGGGTGGCGGGGTCGAACCCCGCGAGGCGGCCGATGGTCGCGGCGGCGCCGAACGCCCCTGCCGTCGCGGGACGGAAGAAGCGCAGCGGGCTCTTCGACGCGACTCCGAGATGGCAGGCGACGTCGACTCCGAGGGCGAGGGCGGTGAGGAAATCGCGGCCCCCGATGCCGCCCTCCCGCTCGGCCCACGCGAGGGCCGCGGCGACGGGGACGGTGAAGGTGTGGACGACCGCGCCCTCGTGCACGCAGTCGAATTCGGCATTGTGGGTCTGGTAGGCGTTGCACGCCGCGGCCCCGGCCGCGGAGAGCCGGGCTCCGTGCGACCACACCCGCGCCTGGGCGCCGGGGGAGGAGAGGCGCTGGGTCTCGACGAGCTCCCTCGTCCAGGGGCCGGCGCTTCCCCCCGCCCCGACCCCGAGGGTGTCGAGGAGGAAGGTGCGGGTGGCCGCCGCCGCGGACTCGGGGAGGTCGTCGTAGTCCGTCGCCGCGACATGCTCGGCGAACCGCCAGATCGCGTCTCGAGCGCTCATGACAGCGGGAACCGCACGGCCGCGACGGTCATTCGCCGGGCGGCGGCCCGCGCTCCAGGATCTCGAGCATCCGGACCTGGTTGGCCTGCACCTGCTCCAGGCCGGTCTCCACCTTCGCCATGCGCTCGCGAAGGTCCACTATCTGGCTGCGGTTCTCCGCCACCTGAACGCGAAGCTCCGCGATCTGATCGCGATTCGCCTCGACCTCGGCGCGGAGTTCCCGAAACTCGCCGTGAAGCACATTGACGTTCTTGTCAACGATCTGAACCTGGGACTTCAGGCTCTGCATCGCCAGAGACAACGGACCGAGATTGTTCGAGATGGCCCACTGCATTCCGGCGGTCAACGCACCGGTGGTGGACAACACCAGCGCGGCAATCGCCGCGAATTCGCGAATGGGGAACCGGGCGACCACCACCCGGGGAGTTGCGGCGACGTCTTCGTTACGAGCGTTCATCCTTGCTCTCCAATCTGTTCGATTCCATGTCCGCCGGCTGCGGTTGCCGCGGTCCGCATCGCCGAGCTGCCAGAGGCGCGGGAATCATACCCCATGCAACGCGTGGATTCCGTCCCATTGCGCATCTCGCGCCGGATCCCCACGACGAACGAGTCGGATCCCTACGGCGGCGGCGCCGAACCGCCCGCCGGGCGCGGGTGCGCCGCCGCCCACGCGTCCGCGATCTCGGCCCGGGTCGCGAACCACACCCCTTCCCGGCACCTCGCGTGATCGAGGAAGCGCTCGAGATACCCGATGCGCCCCGGCCGCCCGATGATCCGAAGGTGCAGCCCGAGCGACATCATGCGCGGCTCGTCGCGGCTCTCCCGCCACAACCACTCGAAGGTATCGATCGCGTACTCGAGCCAGTCACGCGGGGTGAACGCGGGCTCGGTCCACATCTTCATGTCGTTCGAGTCAAGGGCGTACGGAACGATGAGGATTGGATGGTGCTCGTCCCAGAACGGGAGGTCGTCCGAGTAGTCGTCCATGTGGTAGGAAAAGCCCTCCTCCGCGAGCAGGCGCCGCGTGTTGTCGGTCAGGAGGTAGCGGGAGAGCCACCCCCGGGGACGCGCCCCGGCGGTGCGCTCGATCGACTCCGCCGCCCGCCGGATGAAGTCCCGTTCCTCGGCCTCGTCGAAGCGATGCTGGTGCACCCAGCGCCACCCGTGGCTGCACACCTCGTGCGGCCCGGAGGCGATCCGCCGGGCGAGGTCCGGCGCCTCCTCGAGACTCATCGCGGCCGCGGTGAACGTGGCCGGCACCGCGTGCCGCTCGAGGAGCGCCATCACCCGCGGCGCGCCCGCCTTGAGCCCGTAGAGATAGTTGCTCTCGTTGCCGTGGTTGCGGATCGGCCGGCGGAGCGCGACCCCGAGCTCGTCCACCGGCTCCGGGCCCTTGTCGCCGCGGGCGACGCTCATCTCCGATCCCTCCTCGACGTTGACCACGATCGAGAGGGCGAGCCGGGAATCGCCGTTCGGCCATGACTCGGACATCAAGGAACCTCCTGCAACCGGTCGGGATGGCGCGCGCTCCGCCGTCTCCGGCCATCGCGCCGCCGCGACGACCGGTCATCGAGCCGCTACGCTATCACGCCCCGCCACCGACCCCCCGAGAGCGTGCCATGCCCCGAAACCACCGCCCGCCAGGCGCGGAGCCGCGACCCGCCGTCCACCTCCACCACGTCCACGTCTTCGCGAGCGACATCGAGGCCACCGTCGCGTGGTGGCGCGACAAGCTCGGCGGCGAGGTCGTTTTCGACGGGGACTTCGGCGGCGCCCGCAACGTCTTCCTCCAGGTCGGAACGGGCCGGCTCCACCTCTACGACCAGCCACCCCGGGGGGCGCCCGGCGGCGCCTGGCACCACGTCGGAATCCAGACCGACGACCTCCCCGCCCTGCACCGGCGGCTCGTGGCCGAGGGGGTGCCGTTCCGCTCGGGGGTCCGCGAGTTCGGCGCGTGGCGCTACATCATGTGCGCGGCGCCGGACGGGGTCCTGCTCGAGCTCTTCCAGATCGACGCGGACGCGATGCCCCCCGTGCTCGCCCGGTACTTCGCGCTCGATCCGGCGTAGCTGAGCGGCACCCATCCCGGACCGGGCCACGTCGCCGGCTCGCCGCCGCGCGCCGCTGGGCGACCATCGCCCGCGGCGCTCAGCCGGCAGAGTCCACCCGACGGAAGGGAGAGTGGGAGGCAACCACCTCCATCGACTCGGCGACGAGGTGGCGCTCGCGCACGAGATAGCGCGCGACCGCGTCGCGGAGGCCCTCGTGGGCGATCCAGTGCGCGCTGTGGGTCCGCCGCGGCAGGTAGCCCCGGGCGATCTTGTGCGGGCCCTGCG
>JAJDXW010000423.1 GCA_022823045.1 Gammaproteobacteria bacterium | reverse complement strand
TGATCCCCCTCGCGTTCGCGACCTGGTTCGGGATGAACAACATCCGCGACGAGCACGTGTCCCCGAACATCGGGAACCCGTTCCGCGGCTTCGCGGTCATCCTCGTGATGCTGGTGATCGGGCTCTTCACCGCCGCGTGCGGCCTGTGGCTGATGCTGCCGGAGAAGGTCGGCGGGTCCGGATTCGATCTGAGCAAGTGGCTCGTGCTCCCGCTGGTGATTGCGGGCACGGTGGGGCTCCTGCGGCTGCTCCCGGGCGAGGTCGGACGCAGCCTCCACCACCAGTACCGGATCTTCGACAACAAGCACACCTGGGCGATGACCGTCATCTACACGATGACGTTCGGCTCGTTCATCGGCTACGCGGCGACCTTCGCCCTCGCGACGAAGGTGGTGTTCGGGTTCTCGCACGTAATGGTCGACGGGGTGATGACTCACGACACGGCCAACCCCAATGGCCCGAGCGCGCTCACCTACGCCTGGATGGGGCCCTTCATCGGAGCCCTGATCCGGCCTGTCGGAGGGACGATCTCGGACCGGATCGGCGGCGCCAAGGTGACCCAGATCATCTCCGTGGTGATGGTCGCGAGCGCGCTCGGGGTTGCCTGGGTGCTCAAGCTGGCCTACGCGTCCGCGACCCCCGAGCAGTACTTCGTCCCCTTCCTGCTCCTGTTCCTCGTCCTGTTCGCGGCGACCGGGATCGGCAACGGCTCGACCTTCCGCACCATCGCGGTGGTGTTCGACCGCGAGCAGGCGGGTCCGGTGCTCGGGTGGACCTCGGCGGTTGCGGCCTACGGGGCGTTCGTCATCCCGAAGGTGTTCGGCGAGCAGATCCGGGCCACCACCCCCGAGTACGCGCTCTACGGCTTCGCCGCGTTCTACGCGGTGTGCATCGTCATAAACTGGTGGTTCTACCTGCGGAAGGACGCATATGTCCGGAATCCCTGAAGCGCCGATTCGCCGTCCACGCTCCCGGAGGGGACCATGAGTCATTTGATCGACAGGCTGAACTTCCTCCGCGCGACAAACGTCGGGAGCTTCGCGGACGGCCACGGGGTGACCACCGCGGAGAGCCGCGACTGGGAGGACGCGTACCGCAAGCGCTGGCAGCACGACAAGATCGTACGTTCCACCCACGGGGTGAACTGCACGGGCTCGTGCTCGTGGAAGATCTACGTCAAGGGCGGAATCGTCACCTGGGAGACCCAGCAGACCGACTACCCGCGCACGCGCCCGGACCTCCCCGATCACGAGCCGCGGGGCTGCTCGCGGGGGGCGAGCTACAGTTGGTACCTCTACTCGGGCGGTCGGCTCAAGTACCCGCTCGTGCGCTCGCGGCTGCTCAGGCTCTGGCGCGAGGCGCGCGCGACCCTCACCCCCGTCGCCGCCTGGGCGTCGATCGTCGAGGACCCGGAGAAGCGCGCCTCGTACACCTCCCGGCGCGGGCTCGGGGGGTTCGTCCGTTCCCACTGGGATGAAGTGACCGAGATCGTCGCGGCCGCGAACGCCTACACCATCCGGACGTACGGGCCGGACCGGATCTTCGGCTTCTCCCCGATCCCCGCCATGTCCATGGTCTCCTACGCGGCGGGCTCGCGCTACCTCTCCCTCCTCGGCGGGGTGTGCATGTCCTTCTACGACTGGTACTGCGACCTCCCGCCCTCGAGCCCCCAGACCTGGGGCGAGCAGACCGACGTTCCCGAGTCGGCCGACTGGTACAACTCGAGCTTCCTCATCGTGTGGGGCTCGAACGTCCCGCAGACCCGCACCCCGGACGCCCACTTCTTCACCGAGGCGCGCTACAAGGGGGCGAAGTCGGTGGTGATCTGCCCCGACTACTCCGAGGCGAGCAAGTTCGCCGACGTGTGGCTCGACGTGAAGCAGGGCACCGACGCGGCTCTCGCGATGGCGTTCGGACACGTGATCCTCCGCGAATTCCACGTCGACCGGGAGGTGGACTACTTCGCCGACTACTGCCGCCGCTACACCGACATGCCGATGCTGGTGCGCCTCGTCGAGCGGGACGGACACTTCGTGCCGGAACGGATGCTCCGCGCCTCCGACCTCGAGGATGAGGGCGGCGAGTCCAACAACCCCGAGTGGAAGCCGCTCGCCATCGACGACGGGACCGGACGGGTGGTCGTGCCCCGGGGGTCGATCGGGTTCCGGTGGGGCGAGAAGGGCAAGTGGAACCTCGAGCCCCGGGACGCGGAGGGGCGGGAGGTCAAGCTCCGCACGTCCCTCATCGAGGACCGCGACGAGGTCGCCGCGGTCGGCTTTCCCTATTTCGGCAACCTCGAGCACGCCCACTTCGCGAGCACCGACCATCCGAGCGTGCTCGTGCGCAACGTCCCCGCGAAGCGCGTGCGGCTTGGCGACGGCGAGGCGCTCGTCGCCACCGTGTTCGACCTCCTCGTCGCGAACTACGGCCTCGACCGGGGGCTCGGAGGGGCGCACGTCGCTTCCTCCTACGACGAGATGGAGCCCTGCACCCCGGCCTGGGCGGAGGCGATCACCGGCATCTCGCGGGATCGGATCGCGTCCGTCGCCCGGGGCTTCGCCGGCAACGCGGAGCGCACCCACGGACGCTCGATGGTGATCATCGGGGCGGCGATGAACCACTGGTACCACATGGACATGAACTACCGCGGGGTCATCAACCTGCTCGTCATGTGCGGCTGCGTCGGCCAGTCCGGAGGCGGCTGGTCGCACTACGTGGGCCAGGAGAAGCTCCGCCCCCAGACCGGGTGGCTGCCGCTCGCGTTCGCCCTCGACTGGAGCCGTCCGCCCCGGCACATGAACTCGACATCCATGTGGTACGCCCACACCGACCAGTGGCGCTACGAGGCCCTCGACGTGGAGGAGATCCTGTCCCCGACCGCGCCCGAGGGCGACTGGAGCGGCGCACTCATCGACTACAACGTGCGCGCGGAGCGGATGGGTTGGCTGCCGTCCGCCCCCCAGCTCGGGACCAATCCCCTCGACGTCGCCCGGGCCGCCGCGGACGCGGGGCGCGAGGCGGGCGAGCACGTCGCGGAGCAGCTCCGCTCCGGCGAGCTTCGCATGGCCTGCGAGGACCCCGACGACCCCGCCAACTGGCCGCGCAACCTCTTCGTGTGGCGTTCGAACCTGCTCGGGTCGTCCGGCAAGGGCCACGAGTACTTCCTCAAGCACCTGCTCGGCACCGCGCACGGGGTCATGGGGAAGGACCTCGGCGAGACGGGCGGGAGAAAGCCGCGCGAGGTCGTGTGGCGGGACCCGGCCCCGGAAGGCAAGCTCGACCTTCTCGTTACCCTCGACTTCCGCATGTCGACCACGTGCCTGTACTCCGACGTGGTCCTCCCGACCGCGACCTGGTACGAGAAGAACGACCTCAACACGACGGACATGCACCCATTCATCCACCCCCTCACCGCGGCTGTCGACCCGGTGTGGGAGTGCCGGAGCGACTGGGAGATCTACAAGGCCATCGCGCGCAAGTTCTCCGAGATCGCGCCGGAGGTCCTCGGGGTCGAGCAGGACGCGGTGCTCGCTCCGATCCTCCATGACACCCCGGGCGAGCTCGCCCAGCCCCTCGGGGTCGAGGAATGGAAGGCGGGCGACACCGAGCCAGTCCCCGGACGGACCATGCCGTCGGTCGTCACCGTCGAGCGCGACTACCCCGGCCTCTACGAGCGCTTCACCGCCCTCGGCCCGCTCCTCGACCGGGTCGGCAACGGCGGCAAGGGGATCACCTGGAACACGAGCCGCGAGGTGGAGGCGCTCCGGCGGCTGAACGGCGAGACGCCCGGCGACGGCCCGACCCGGGGGCTCGCCCGCATCGAGAGCGACATCGACGCGGCCGAGGTCGTCCTCATGCTCGCACCGGAGACCAACGGCGAGGTAGCGGTCAAGGCGTGGGAGGCGCTCGGAGCGAACACCGGACTCGATCACACCCACCTCGCCTTGCCCAAGAAGGACGAGAAGATCCGGTTCCGGGACGTCGTCGCGCAGCCGCGGAAGATCATCTCGTCGCCGACCTGGTCGGGCCTCGAGTCCGAGCACGTCTGCTACAACGCGGGCTACACGAACGTCCACGAGCTCATTCCGTGGCGGACCCTGACCGGCCGCCAGCAGCTCTACCAGGACCACCTGTGGATGCGGGCCTTCGGGGAGGCGCTCCCCGCCTATCGCCCCCCCATCGACACCAAGACCATCGCGCCGGTCGTGGACATGGAGGAGGGCGGCACGGGTCGGCCTCCGCTGGTGCTCAACTTCATCACCCCGCACCAGAAATGGGGCATCCATTCAACGTATTCCGACAATCTCCTCATGCTGACCCTGAATCGAGGCGGGCCGGTCGTATGGCTGTCCGAGGCGGACGCGGGGCGGGCCGGCATCGAGGACAACGACTGGGTCGAGGCGTACAACGCGAACGGGGCGCTCACCGCCCGCGCGGTGGTCTCGCAGCGGATCCGGGAAGGGACCGTCTTCATGTACCACGCCCAGGAGAAGATCGTGAACACGCCGGGCTC
>JAJDXW010000407.1 GCA_022823045.1 Gammaproteobacteria bacterium | reverse complement strand
GGGCGTGAACCCCGCGCGGACCAAGGCTGCCGCCTTTGGCCTCTCGTGCATGGTGACGGGCTGGGCCGGCGCCCTGATGGGGCACTTCTTCTTCACGTTCAACCACGAGGTCTTCACCATCGTCCTCTCGATCCAGCTACTTCTGATGATCGTGATCGGGGGGCTCGGCTCGATCCAGGGTGCGTGGTACGGGGCGATCGTGGTCGGGATCATCCCCCAGGCGATCAACGTGGCGCGGGACTGGGTCACGGCGGCGTTCGGTGGCGGGGGTCTCGCGATACCGGGGATCGAGGCCGGGATCTTCGGGCTCGTCCTGGTCCTGTTCATCCTGTTCGAGCCACTCGGCATCCACGGGCGGGTCATGAAGTGGAAGGTCTGGTTCGATCTCTTCCCCCTCTGCCGCCGCGACATGTTCCGAAGGCAGAGGAGCTACCTCAAGACGGAGCGGATGCGGTGAGCCTGCTCGAGGTCCGGGACATCACCCTCCGATTCGGCGGGATCACCGCCCTCGACCGGGTCTCGTTCTCGGTGGAGCGGGGCGAGGTATTCGCCATCGTCGGCCCGAACGGGGCCGGCAAGTCGACCCTGTTCAACCTGATCTCGCGATTCTGCGAGCCGGCGGAGGGGGAGGTGCGCTTCGAGGGAGAGAGCATCCTCGACCGCCCGGCCTCCGGGATCGCGGCGCTCGGCATCAGGCGCACCTTCCAGAACATCGAGCTCTTCGAGCTCTCGACGGTGCTCGAGAACCTCCTCGTCGGGCGGCATGTGCGCCGGCGGGCCTCCATCGCCTCGCAGATCTTCTTTACCCCCGGGGTGCGGCGCGAGGAGGTCGCGCACCGCGCCGCCGTCGAGCGGGTCATCGACTTCCTCGACCTCCAGCCGTACCGGGAGCAGCGGATCGCGGGCCTGCCCTACGGCGTGCGCAAGGTGGTGGAGGTCGGCCGCGCGCTCGCCATCGAGCCGAAGCTGATCCTCCTGGACGAGCCCGCCTCCGGGCTCTCCCCCGAGGAGACCCGGGACATGCGGTTCCGGATCGACGACATCCGCCGGCGGATGGGGATCACGGTGGTCATGGTGGAGCACGACATGGGCCTCGTCACCGCCGTGTCGGACCGGGTGCTGGTGCTCGCCGACGGACGGGCGGTCACCCTCGGAACCCCCGCCGAGGTCAAGTCGCACCCGAAGGTCGTTGAGGCATACCTCGGTGCGGACGGGGGCGCGGACGCGGGGGAGGCGGCATGAGCGGCGCGCTCCTCGCGGTACGCAACCTCGAGACCTGGTATGGCCCGATCATGGCGATCCGCGGGGTGAGCCTCGCGGTGCCGGAGGGCGGGATCGTCGCGGTCCTCGGCGCCAACGGGGCGGGGAAGACCACCTTGCTCAAGACCATCTCCGGGGTCATGGACCCCGACAAGGGCGAGGTGCTCCTTGCCGGCGAGTCCATCGAGGGGGCCGAGCCCGACCGGATCGTCCGCAAGGGGGTCGTGCACGTGCCCGAGGGGCGCGAGGTGTTCCCGCTGCTCGACGTCGCGGAGAATCTCGCGATGGGTGCGTACACACGCGCCGACGACGGGGTGGGTGCGGATCTGGACATGGTCTACGGCTACTTCCCGATTCTGAAGGAACGGCTTCGCCAGCCCGCCGGCACGCTGTCGGGCGGGGAGCAGCAGATGCTCGCCATCGCGCGCGGGCTCATGGCACGGCCGAGGATCATGCTCCTCGACGAGCCGTCGCTCGGCCTCTCTCCCATCCTCGTCCGCGACATCTTCGCCATCATCCACCGCTTGAGCGAGGAGCGCGGCGTCGCCATGCTGCTCGTGGAGCAGAACGCGAGGGCCGCCCTCGACATCGCCGATTTCGGCTACGTGATGGAGGTCGGGCGGGTGGTGATGGACGGTCCCGCCGAACGGCTCAGGCAGAACCGGGACATCCGGGAGTTCTACCTCGGCGCGCAGGAGCGGAGCCAGCGCGGCGAGCGGCGCTGGAAGCGCCGGAAGACCTGGCGATAGGGGAGGGGAAGGGGATGCAGGATCGTCCGGACGGAGGACCCGCGCTCTCGAGTGGCGTCGGCGTCGGCGCCGGCCTTGCCGAGGGTCCCATTCTCATCGACGGCTGCGACACGCTGGTCAAGCTCTTCCTCCTCCGCTGCCGGACCCTCGGCGAGCGCACCGCGCACCGCGAGAAGGATCTCGGGATCTGGCGGAGCCATTCGTGGGCGGCGTTTCTCGACGCCGCCCGCGCGATCGGCCTCGGGCTCGCGGAGCTGGATCTGAAGCGCGGCGACGTGGTCTCGATCCTCTCCGAGGACAACAAGGAGTGGATATACGCCGACATCGGCGTCCAGTGCGTCGGCGGAATCGTCTCAGGGATTTACACGACGGACAGTCCGGAGCAGGTCGCGTACCTGCTCGAGGACTCGGGAAGCCGATTCCTCGTCGTCGAGAACGACGAGCAGCTCGACAAGTTTCTCGAGATCCGCGACCGGGTTCCGGAGGTGGTGAAGTGCATCGTGCTCGACCGGGACGGGCTCGACGACTTCTCCGACGACCAGGTCCTGTTCCTCGACGAGCTCTGCGAGATCGGGCGCCGGGCGCACGCAGGAGACCCCGAGCGTTTCCGGCGAGAGGTGGAGGCGTCGCGGCCCGAGGACATCGCGGTGCTGGTCTACACCTCCGGAACCACCGGTCCGCCGAAGGGGGCGATGATCTCGCACGAGAACATCGTCTTCTCCGTGTCCTCGGGCCTTTCCGTGCTCCCGGCCGAGGAGGGTGACGAGCAGCTCTGCTTCCTGCCGCTTTGCCACATCCTCGAGCGGCTCGTCTCGGTGTTCGTGCCGATCGCCGCGAAGTCGGTGGTGAACTTCGCCGAGAGCATCGAGACCGTCTTCGACAACCTGCGGGAGGTCTCGCCCGCCGCCTTCACCGCGGTGCCCCGGATGTGGGAGAAGCTCCACGCGCGCGTGGTGATGCTCGCGAGGGACGCGACCCCGGTTGGCCGCTGGGCCTTCGACCGGGCGCTCGCCTGCGGCATGGAGCGCGCCGGGTACCGCATGGACGGGCGTCCGGTGCCGCGGTGGCTCGAGGCGCGGTTCCGGTTCTGGGACCGGCTGGTGCTCTCGAACCTTCGCCGGATGATCGGTCTCGACGGCGCGCGCCGCATCACCACCGGCGCGGCGCCCATCTCCCCGGACCTCGTGAAGTGGTACTGGGCCATCGGGCTCGTCATGCTGGAGGGGTATGGACAGACGGAGAGCTCGGGCGTCCTGTCGGTGAACCTGCCGGGCCGGAACAAGGCCGGCTCCGTCGGTCCCGTGGTTCCCGGAGTGGAGCTGAAGATCGCCCCGGACGGCGAGATACTCGCGAGAGGCCCCCTCGTCTTCCGGGGCTACTGGAACAATCCGGAGAAGACCGCGGAGACCGTCCGCGACGGATGGCTGCACACCGGCGATGTCGGGCGCACGTCTCATTTGTGGGATTTTGAAAATGGGTTGGGATATGGCAGAGTTTCTGTCTGCATAAGATACAGGCAGACAGGAGAGAGCATCATGCCCACCCCGGATGAGCACCAA
>JAJDXW010000171.1 GCA_022823045.1 Gammaproteobacteria bacterium | reverse complement strand
GGCAGGTGGCGTCGTACTCCTCGACGATGAGGGGGCCGGACGCGCCGCCCGCGAGGTCGGAGCGACCGACGACGGGGGTCTCGATCCAGCCCGCCTCGGGGCCGAAGTAGGCGTTGCGCGAGCCTCCGCCCCCCGCCCCGTTCTCGGCTCGGTCGAGGTGCAGGGTGTCGGGCACCACCGGCGCGTCCGGGAGGCCCTCCGCGACCAGCACCATGTTGACGAGCTCGACCGGCTCCTCCGGCCCCGCCCGGTGGCCGTAGGTCCGCTCGTGCTCCTCGCCGAACGCCTCGGCGAGCCCCTCGAGCCAGGCGCGGTCGATCGCTCCACTCGCCGGCACGGGCGGAGCCATCACGCTGAGCTCGTAGAGCTGCCCCTTGTAGTGCAGGTTCGCGGTGCGCCGGAAGCGCATCCGCTCCGGCGGGAACCCCTCGTGCGCGAGCTGGGCGCGACCCTCGTCCTCGAGCGCCCGCCACGCGCCGTCGATCTCGGCCGGGTCCGATTCCACCAGCACCCGACGGAACGTCCGCGAGTAGTGGTGCTCGACGTCGGCATAGAGGAGGCCGAAGGCGGAGAAGAGCCCCGGCGCAGGCGGCACGAGGATCCGCTTCATGTGCAGGGCCGCGGCCATCGTCGCGGCGAAGAGCGGCCCGTTGCCGCCGAAGGCGAACATGGTGTAGCGCCGCGGGTCGCGCCCGCGCTCGCTCGAGACCGAGCGGATGGCCCGGATCATGTTCGAGGCGGCGATCTGGTGGGCGCCGTAGGCGGCGTGGGCGACGTCGAGGCCGAGGGGGTGGGCGACCCGCTCCTCGAAGACCTCGCGGCCGCGCGCCGCGTTCAGGGTGAGCTCGCCCCCCACCAGGTGGTTCGGGTTGATGTAGCCGAGGATGACGTTCGCGTCCGTGATCGTCGGGTCCTCGCCGCCCTGGTCATAGCAGACCGGCCCCGGCACCGCCCCCGCGCTCTCCGGCCCGCACTGCATCGAGCCCCCCGCGTCGATCCGGACGATTGACCCGCCCCCCGCCCCGACCTCCGCGAGGTCGATGGCGGGCACCTTGATGAGGTAGCCGGACCCGGTGAGGAGCCGCGACCCCTGCATGATGCCGCCGCCCACGCTGTACTCGAGCGACCGGGTGAACTCCCCGCCCTCGACGAGCGACGCCTTGGCGGTGGTCCCGCCCATGTCGAGGGTGATGACGTCCGGCAGCCCCACCTTGCGCGCGAGGGCCTGGGCGCCGACCACACCGCCCGCGGGCCCCGACTCGATGATGTTGCAAGGGAGTCGGATGGCGTCCTCGACGGTGGTGAGCCCGCCGTTCGACTGCATGAGCATGACCGGCGCATCGACCGAAGCGGCGGCGAGCTCCCGGCGGAGCGACTCGAGGTAGCGCGCCACCGTCGGCATGACGTAGGCGTTGACCACGGTGGTCGAGGTGCGCTCGTACTCCTTGACTTCCGGCAGCACGTCGTAGCTGATGCACGAGACGAGATGCGGTGCGCGCTCCGCGAGCACCTCCCTCATCAGCAGCTCGTGGGCGGGATTCTCGAAGGAGTTGAGGAGGCAGACCGCGATCGCCTCGACGCCCTGGGCGACGAGCCGGTCCACCGCCGCCTCGGCCGCCACGCGCGCGAGCGGAACGACGATCTCCCCGCGCGAGTTGATCCGCTCCTCCACCTCGACCCGGAGATAGCGCTCGACGAGCTCCGCCGGCTTCTCCCACCCGAGGTCGTAGAGGCGCGGCATGCGAAGGTTCCGGAGCTCGAGCACGTCCCGAAAGCCGCGCGTCGTGATGAGGCCGGTGAGGGCTCCCTTGTTCTCGAGGATCGCGTTGGACGCGACCGTCGTACCGTGCCGGACCTCGGCGACGTCCGCCCCGGCGAGGGAGGTCTCGTCGAAGACCTGCGCGAGACCGCTCGCGATCGCCTGTGCGTAGTCCTCGACGCTCGAGGACACCTTGCGGGTGAGGACCCGGCCCCCGGAGTCGAGGAACACGATGTCGGTGAAGGTTCCGCCGATGTCGACACCGACGCGATAGCGTTCCATGGTCGGGCTTCTCCCCTGGTTGGTCAGTTGGTTATTGGCGATTCAGGCTCGCGGGCGGAGGCCGCGCGGCGTGGAGGTACCAGGAGCGACGAGGCACGAGATGCTCCGTCGGACGCACCGGCACCCGAGCTCCCGGGAAGCTGCGCAGGTCGGATTAGCGAAGCGTAATCCGACATGGAGCGACGTCATGGGCGAGACCTGATGTCTGATTACGCCTTCGGCTAATCCGACCTACTGGGTGAGAGCTCGGACGAAACTCGGCGCAAGACGGCCCTCCCGGAGTCCGGACCAGCATTGATTTGCTCGATGTTCAACCTGTCAGACTCGCTGTGAAGGGATTCTAGTCGGCCGCCTCGGCCGGCGCCTCGTCGGTCCACGCGACTTGCGGGGGCGGGGCCGCGCGGCCGGCCCGGAGGGCGTCGCGCCGCGCCGCGGTGGCCGCCTCGTCGACCGTCCACGTCGTGGTATCGACGACCACCCCGTAGTCGTCGCGGGCGGACTCGGCCGAAACGTACTCGTTGCGCACGTCCCGGAGCACCCGCTTCGGATCGCGCTCGAGCGGGTCGCCCCACCCGCCTCCTCCGGCCCACTCGTGCCGGATCACGTCCCCGCGGAACATCGTCGTCGTGACCTTCGACTCGAGCGCCTGCGCGTTGCGGTGCGGGTTGAGGACGTTCGCGGACGGCTGGCCCGGCCGCCCGCCGTAGAGGCCGTAGGGCCGGATCTTCTTCCGGTCCGAACGGATCTGGAGCACCGCTTCCGCCTCCTCGAGCCGGATGTCGCGCCGGTACGGCGCACCGCCCCGGAACTTCCCTGGCCCGGCGCGGTCCTGCACGAGCTCGTAGGCGAGGATCTCGACCGGCTGCTCCGCCTCCATCACCTCCGCCGACTGCGACGCCATGTTGGCGAACATGTTGGAATTGCCCTGGAGTCCGTCCGCCCAGGGCCGCCCGCCCCACGTACCGGCGGTGAAGTCGACGCAGATGAAGGGCTCGCGTTTCGCGGTGTAGCCGCCGATGGTGATGCAGGTATTGCCCCCGTCGGAGGCGGCGCACACCCGGTCCGGCAGCATCATCGCGAGCGCCCCGAACGCGCAGTCCACCATGCGGAACCCGGTGAGCCCGCGCGCCGCGCACGCCGCCGGCAGCACCCCGTTCGCGATCGTCCCGGCGGGCGCGGTCACCTCGATGACCCGGAACACCCCCTCGTTGTTCGGGATCCCCTGCGGAAGCACGGACCGGATCGCCGTATAGCTCGCCGCCTTGGTGAAGGACAGGGTGTTGTTGATCGCGCCCCGCACCTGGTCCGAGGTGCCCGTCCAGTCGACGAACATCCGGTCGCCCTTCTTCTCGATGCGGCACGCGAGGCGGATCGGCTTGTCGAGCTCGATGCCGTCGTCGTCGATCCAGTCCTCGAAGGAGAACTCGCCGTCCGGGAGCTCCGCCACCGCCGCGCGCGTGAGGCGCTCGGCGTAGTTGATGACCTCCTGCATGTACGTCCGGGTCGTCTCGACCCCGTAGGCCTCGACCAGCTCCAGGAACTGGCGCTCGGCGATCTTGCAGGCCGCGAGCTGGGCCCGGATGTCGCCGAAGACCTGGATCGGGATCCGCACGTTGCGCTCGACGAAGGCCCAGATCGCTTCGTTCGCCCGGCCCCGGTCGTAGAACTTCAGCGGCGGGATGCGCAGCCCCTCCTGGTAGATCTCGGTGGAATCGGAGGCGTTCGACCCCGGGACCCGCCCCCCCACGTCGGCGTGGTGGCAGATGGTCGCCGCATAGGCGATCCGTTCGTCGCCAACGAAGATCGGCTGGAAGATGAAGATGTCGGGAAGGTGCATGCCCCCGTCGAAGGGATCGTTCAGGATGAGCACGTCGCCCGGATGGGTGTCGTCCCCGAAGCGCTCGACCACCACGTCGAGGGCGGTCGGGATGGAGCCGAGGTGTCCCGGCAGGGTGAGCCCCTGCGCGACGAGCTTGCCGTTCGCGTCCGCGAAGGCGGTCGAGAAGTCCATGTTGTCGCGCAGCACGCCGGAATAGGTCGTGCGGCAGATGGTCAGGGCCATCTCGTCGGCGATCGAGAAGAGCGAGTTCTTGAAGAGCTCGAACCCGATGGGGTCCTGGATGTCGGCCATGTGGTGCTCCCGTGGTGCTCCGCCGGTTGCGGGGGTCGCGGCACGCCGGTCCGAGTTATAGGCGCATGGGCCACCTCATGGCAAGTGGAGGCGGCCGGAAGAAGTCGGGGCGGGGCCGGGGCGAGGTCCGGTCGAGGTCCGGGCCACGACGCCCCGCGGCGACCGGAATCGGGAGGCGGCCGGCTCCGGTTCGACATTCGGCGGCGGCTCGGGCAAGCTCGCGCACCCACCGCTGCCCGCGAGCTCCACCACATGTTGCGGAACCAGGTTCCCTCCGAGGGCGACAAGCTCCTCGACCACATCGCCCACTGGGTTCCCGACCTCGACGCGGCAAGCGAGCCCCTCGAGTCGCTCGGATTCGTCCTCACCCCCTGGAGCGAGCAGCACGC
>JAJDXW010000008.1 GCA_022823045.1 Gammaproteobacteria bacterium | reverse complement strand
ACTCGTCCATGAACTGCACCAGACTGTAGCCCTTCTGAAACTGAACCCGATTGCGCGCCATCACCGACTCCCCATCTTTCAACTACTTGCAACTATATGGGACCGACTGGCTCACAAGGTGAGCTTCGTACGTAATCAGGTGGGGTCTTGAAATGTCGCTTTGGATGGCAGTGCCCACCAAGTCCCTTCCGTTTCTCACTACGCGATGGGTACGAACCGATGTTTGGCGAGATGGAGTCGTGGGATATGCAAGCTCACCTGAGCACCTTGGCCCGGCGATCCGCGAAGTCATACTTCAACTCGGCGACGACCTCAGCCTCGACTATCTCCGGGCCGGGACGGAATACGAAACCAACATGAATGAAAGGCTCGGCAAGGCCGAGTGATGTGTGGGCGCAAGTTCTCACCGACCTGTTTGGGTGGCTATTCGATCTCGCCTATGGCCTCGCGGTCATGGGAGCGATCATCGTGGCAATGTTCATTCTGTCGGTTACCCTCGGTTTCATCGACTGCAGAATCAGGAAGCTGACTCACCAAAGCAAGCGAGGAACGCGCTGATCTTGAGACGCGCCCCGGCCCTGCCAAGGCCGGGGTGCAACACACGAGGAGAGAGACGAATGAGCAGAGTCCCAGCAGTGTCGAATCGTGACGTGGACAACCTGTCTGAGAATACCCTTCAGGTTACAAGTCTGGAGGTGGACCAGACCACGAACCGACCCGTATTAGTTCTGACCGTCGGATGCGTCCGACACGGGGAGGCTGATGGGAGTCGGTATGAGTTTGCTCTTTCACCACCCGCAGCGGCACAACTTGGCCGGATGCTTCGGAAGGCCGTGAAGACGTATCTTCAATCAAGCGATGGCAGTGAGGACACCTATTAGCCATGTCGATACCTCTCGCCCTTTCGTCTTGGGAGCCCACGCCGGCCGCGCGCCGGAGTCGAGCCCGTTTGGAGACGATGAACTTGCGGTACAGGAGGCGCTTGCCGATGAGCCCGGCGACTACTTAACAAATGATGATGGTGTGGTTTGGCGTGAAGGAAGAGGGGGCCGGAGCCCCCTCTTCCGCCGAGCATGCGAGCGGCGCTCAGTTGATCCACTCGTTCACCGTGTTCATGTTGTTCGCGACCCATTCCTCGGCCACGTCGCGCGGGTCCAGCTTGTCGCGGCCGATCCTGAGGATCCACTGATTGACCACCGCCGGGTCGAGAGTGATCTGACTCAGGAATTTGGCGACCGGGGGATTGCGGGTCTCCAGCGACTTCGAATAGGCCACGTAGATCATGGCGTCGGTGCTCGCGCAGGCGAAGTGCGAGGCCTCGAGCCAGTCCTCCTTGTCCAGGTCCATGTTCTCGCATCCATCGGTGCGAGCGGGCTCTTCGATCGCCGAGATGTCGTAGGCGGCGTGCACCCACTCCGGCGTCCAGTAGTAGAACAGGATCGGCTGCTCGCGATTGATCGCCGCCTTGAGCTGTCCCTTGAACGTGGCGTCGGGAAGGATCTCCGGTTCCCACAGGTCGGACAGGCCGTAGCTCTTGAACTTGACCTGCCACATGCGGGTGGACTTCCAGCCGGCGTCTCCGGCCCAGTACTCGCCCTTGCCGTTGCCGTCCTTGTCGAACATCGCGGCAATCTCCGGCTTCCTCAGATCGTCGACGGTCTTCACCATGTCAGCCATGTAGCTCGGCACGTACATCTGCTGCGTCCCGAGGTACGGCGTGTTGTGGCCGACGGTCTTGGCGCCATCGACGTACTTGTCCCAGATCCCCTGGCGGTTGGGCATCCAGAGATCGGTGTAGACGTCGGCCGAGCCGTCGCCCTTGTCCATGCCCGCCGCGATCACCGAACCGTCGGACAGACCTTCCTTGATGACCGCCTCCGAGCCCATCGGCCCGTTGATGATCGCCTGGATGACATAGCCGATGGCCCTTGCGCCGGTCCATGTGAGATCCCCGATCGTCACGGTGGCATCCGACGCCGAAGCGCCCGATGCGGAGCCGAGCAGGATGAGCGCGCTGGCTGCAATGTTGCGAATGGATTTCACGTCTCGTCTCTCCTTCTTCAGTCTTTGTCAGGGTCGGGCAACCGGCCCGTTTCCCGCTTCAATGGCGAACCCGGTTCGCCCTTTGCACCACCCGGTCGATCATCATCGCGAGCAGGGCAATTCCGATTCCGGCGAGGACCCCTCGGCCGGTCTCCGTGTTCTCGAGTGCCTCGGTCACCACGTACCCCATGCCACCCGCGCCGATGAGGGCGGCGATGACCACCATCGAAAGGCTCATCATCACGACCTGATTGACGCCGGTCATGATCGACGGCAGGGCGAGCGGCAGCTCGACCTTCCTCAGCAACTGCCGGGGATTGGCACCGAAGGCGAGCGCCGCCTCATTGGTGCTCTCCGGCACCTGGCGAATGCCAAGGGCCGTCAGGCGGACCATCGGCGGCATGGAGAAGATGACCGTCGCGAGGATCCCCGGAGGCTTGCCGATGGAGAAGAAAGCGATGGCCGGCAGCAGGTAGACGAAGGATGGAATCGTCTGCATGACGTCCAGGATGGGGGTGACCAGCGCCTGGAGCGCGAGATCGACCTCGTGCCGCTCGATACCTGTCACTTCGCCGATTCGATCCGCCGGACGGGACTGAGGTGGAAACGGACCGGTATGCAGCATTCGCGGCGCAAGTTCGGGCGCAGCTCCTCAAGATTGCGGCCATCTACGACAGAGCGAAGAGCGCACCAAATCTGTACCGCATAGATCCCGAGGGATCGACGCGGGGGCCAATCCGACCGATGCTGCCGAGATGTTCCGACCCAAGGCCGAGCACCGGGGGATGAACCCGGAAGGGACTCGAAGCGCGTTATCGCACCAGGCTCGCGCAGTGCCGGCGTCGCTGGGTCACCGAACTCGAGGTCCACGTGCCGGGCGACGTGCCGCACTTTGGGGAGGTCGAGCGAGCCGTCTCACACCGGCTTCGGGCGGCGGGGCTGGACCAAAGGGCTTTGACGACGGGAAATCCGTGTCGAGGTGGTCGCCCGTCGCCATGTTCTGCCGCCCGGTCGGAACGGCGAACGGCTATGGCGTCGCGCCGTTGCATGGGACAATAGGGAGCCAGAGCGGCGGCGAGGAGGCGTGGCGATGGCCGAACAGGAATTCAGCGAGTTCGTAAGGCGAAAGACGGCGCGGGAGCAGGCCGAGGCCGGAGAGGTCATCGACTGGGCCAAACGGCGAGCCGACTGGCTCCAGGAACTCGAAGAGCTGTATGCCTGCATGGAAGGACACCTCGAGCCCTACACGCAGGCCGGGGAGATCCAGATCGAACGCACGTCGATACAACTGAGGGAGGACTATCTCGGGACCTACGACGCGGACAAGCTCACGTTCAGGATCGGTCGCGAGAAAGTCGTGGCAAAGCCCATCGGGACATTGCTCATCGGCGCCAGCGGCCGGGTGGACCTGTCGGGACCGCGGAAGACGCTCAAGATCGTGCTGCTTGCAAAGGGCGGACCGGTTCTCACCACCAAGATCGAACATGGCGGGGACAGCGAGGAGTCCAGCCGCTCGATGGTGCGGGGTGACGTCGAGGAAGCGGGCTGGTACATCGAGACTCCGCCCCCGGAGAGCGTCGTTGTCGCGTTCGGCGAGGACTCGTTCCGGGACGCGATCATGGAAGTCTCGGGTGGCTAGACGGGTATCGTTGTCGGGAGCGCATCTCGCAGCGAATCAGGTGGCCGCACATCACGCGGTGGTCGAAGAGGCCATCCACCTGTACTACACGGAGGCAAGCCCCGGTTTCGAGACGAGATTCGCGTTCTACACGGAGGACGAAGTCCTCGCGGAGCGGGACGAGAGGCTGTACGAGGCCGGCGCCGCGTCGGCGATGATGGTGCTGGCCTCGATCGAGGCCGCGTTCCGGGTCGACTATCTCCGGCGCTGCTACGCGAGGTACAGGGACCGGCTTTCGCGTACGCTTCGGACGCTGTACCAGGACAAGGGTGAGAGGGTTTCCCTGACGGACGATCTACTCGAGGTGTGGAAGGACCACGGTAATTTGACGGCGAGACTGGTCGGCGACATCCGAAGCGCGTTCGGCTATCGGCACTGGCTGGCGCACGGACGCTACTACGTTGCCAAGCTCGGTCGCCAGTACGACTTCGCGAGCGTGTACAACCTGGCCCGGGAAGTCGAGCAGGCGCTCTCGTCGCGGCGGTCGACGAACTGACCGCTGGCAACGACGGAGCGTCCGCCGACGGGAGTCGATCGATTGTGAGATTCTCCCTTGTGCGGGACTTTCGCACCGGTATCTCGCACGGTGTAGGTGTAGCGGCTCCATATCATCCACGCTCGGGCGCGAGATCATGGCCGTTTCTGGCTCGCATTGCCTGAGACTGTAAGATGCAGAAGATCTCGCCTTCCTCGACGCTGACGGACACGTCGCGGACCCCGACGACGGCTTCGAACCGGTCGAGGACTTCCGCCTTGGAGAGATTCTCGCGCCGGCACGCCGCCATGGCCTCATCGGCGCGTTCGCCGAAGATCTTCCACACGTTGCGGGTGACGACGACTCCGTCCGCGCTTTCGGAAGTCACGGTGCGGGCTTCTCGTAACGCGGTCAGCGGCGGTGCCAGGGCTCGTCGAGGGGTTTCGCGCCGTTGAGCTCGCCGTAGCCGCCGCCGAAGGTGCCTCCCGGATCCGGCCCGAAGTAGCGCGGGTCGAGCGGATCCGACGCCGGCTGGTAGCGGACGTCGCACGAGAGGCGCACCCGGCCGGCCGGCGACTGATTGTCGAGCGAGCCGTGCAGCGTGAACATGTCGAAGACGAGGATGTCGCCGGCCTCGAAGTCGGCGGTGAGGAAGCGGCAGCCGCGCTCGAGCGCGAACGCGACCGGGTCGTGCGACACCTCGGCCTTGCGGGTGTCGTCGAGGGCGATGTCGAAGCCCCGAAGGTGCTCCAGGATGTCGTCGAAGCCGCGAGATCCTTCCACCACCATGAGAGGCCCCTCGACCACCGGAACCGGTCCGATGGGGATCCACACGGTGTACATCCGCGGGGTCGTCCGGGTGAAGAACGGGAAGTCGTAATGGAGCCCGGTCGCGCTCCCCGGGGCGCCGGCGCGAAGGAAGAGGTAGTCCATGCCGCAGGCGGGCTCCCCCCAGACCGCCTCCATGACCCGGCCGAGGCCGGGGCCGTTGGTCACCTGCCGGAGCGCGGGCAGGTCGACCACCGACTTCCAGAACTCTCCGAGATCGCTGGCCAGTTCGCGGCGCCGGCTGGTCCCGGTGGCGATGCCCTCCCGGGAGGGGGCGCGGAGCTCCCCGACCTCGTGTAGCCGCTCGAAGACGGCGTGACGAGCCGCCATGACCTCGTCCTCGTCGAGCACGCCCTTGAGGAACGCGTGGCCGTGCGTCGCGAGCCGCTCGCGCAGCCGCTCCGGGGTGGCGAGCAGGGCCGACACGTCGGGAAGCTCGCCCACCATTTCGGGCGGGACGGTGCTTCCGAACGCGCGGCAGTCGCCAGTCTCGGGATTCATGTCACCTCGTCGACGGGCTCCGTCTCCCTTCGGGCAGCTCGACCCCGGTGCCCGGAGGCGGCGGCCGGCCCGCGCCCGCCCGCCCCTCCGCAGACCACCCGCCGGATCACGTCATGTACTGCGGCGCCTCGCCCGGGGCGGGGGTATAGCCGAGGCTCCCCTGGGCGACGATCGCCTCCTGGCCGCCGCCGCGCTCGATGCGTTCAAGCTGGTCGTCCTTTGCCTTCGCGTCGATCGCCTCGGGGTCCAGAAGGTCCCGGAGGGACGCCTCGCAATCCGCGACGAGGCCCGCGTGTTCGGCCTTCCCCGCGAGATCGTTGAGCTCGAGCGGGTCCTTCGCGAGGTCGAAGAGCTGGGGCGGATAGTCCTCCATGTAGCGCACGTACTTGTGGCCGTTGCGGCGGAGCATGTAGACGGCGGACTTCGCGCCGCCGGAGTGCTGTTCGGAGAAGATGACGCGTTCGGGCTCGGCGCTCTCCGCGAGCTCGAAGAGGGACGTGCCGGGAAGCGCCCGATCCTCGTCCGTCGGCTCGGTGCCGGTCGCCTCGAGGATCGTCGGGAACGCGTCGAGAAGCTGCGCGGGGGTGTCGACCACGTTCGCGCGCGTGACGCCCGCCCCGGCGAGGATCATGGGCACCCCGACCGACTCGTCGTACATGTTGCACTTGCTCATCATCCCCTTTTGGCCCATCGACTCGCCGTGGTCGGAGGTGTAGAGGATGCGGGTCTTCGCGGCGAGGCCGGTCTCCTCGAGCGCCGCGACGAGCTTCCCGATGTTGTCGTCGAGGTAGCTCACCATCCCGTAGTAGGCGGCGATGACCCTGCGCAGGGTCGTCTCGTCGAACTCGCCCTCGATGTCGAAGAACTTCCGGTAGTCCTCGAGCCCCGGGTGCCTCGGCCGTTCGTCGAGGCCGTAGGCCACCGGGAGGTCGATGTCCTCGAGCGGGTAGAGCGAATAGAAGGCGTCGGGAGCGAGCCACGGAGGATGCGGGCAGACGAGCGAGACGAAGAGCGCCCAGGGGGCATCCTCGCGGGTGGCCTCCTCGCGGATCCACCGCACGCTGCGCTCGGTGATGTCCCGGTCGTAGTCGGTGTACGTGGAGTCCCCGCCCCCCGCCTTGTGCACGAGGTCGGCGAACTTGCGCGACACCGGCATCGGGTCGCGGCAGATGGTGAACAGCATGCCGACCCCGTCCATGATGTGCATGGGCACGAGCTCGGGGTCGAACCCGTTCGGGTCGTCCGCGTCCCGGTAGTGGAGCTTGCCGATCGACGCGGCCCGCCGTCCCCGGTCCATCAGGCGGTGCCCCCAGGAGGGCTCCTCGCCGAAGTAGGGCTTGCAGTTGTCCCACTTCTCGATGTCGAAGACGTGGCGCCCGGTGGCGAGGCTCGCGCGCGACGGGACGCAGATGGGGCCGTTGCAATATGCGTTTCGAAAGAGGGTGCCCCGCTCCGCAAGCGCGTCGAGATGGGGCGTCTTCACGACCGGGTGCCCCATGCAACCGAGGGCGAGGCGGGTGTGCTGGTCGGAGAAGATGAAGAGGAGGTTCGTGGGGTCGGCGGCGCTCATGCAGGTCCTCCCAAGGAGCCAGGACGCGAAAGCGCCCGATCGTACAGCCCCCCCGATTTCCCGCAAGTCGCCGCCCGGGGCCATCGGCGGACCCTCGCGCGACCGGCAGGGATCCGCCCGCTCCGCCACCCGGTGACGGGTCGAACCGCCTTGTAGCCGGGATATCGGTCTGCTAGCGTGAAGCCTCCGACCGCTCGCGGAACCAAGATGGATGGGGTTCCCGTCCCGCCGGAGAGCGGTCCCGACAACCGAGGGAGATTGAGATGAGCCGACTCCGGGTTCTCGCCGCGGCCGCGGTGGCCGCGGCGTTCGTCGCCGCCCCCGCGCGGGCCGAGGTCGACTGGCGCCAGTTCGAGGGCACGACCCTCAACGCCGCCTACTTCACCGCCAACTACATCGACGCCTGGTTCCGCCCGATGGCGAAGCAGTTCCAGGAGGAGACCGGGATCAAGGTCCAGATGCAGGTGCTGCAGGCAGGCCAAATCCGCAAGAAGCAGGACATCATGCTCGCCGGCGAGGACCCGCAGCTCGACATCGTCATGCTGCAGATGGACAACCGGGGCGGGAAGCTGACCGCGGCAGGCCACCTCGAGGACCTCCAGCCCTACCTCGACGACCCGACCCTCACCCCGGCCGACTACGACTACCCCGGCGACTGGCTCGGCGGCTGCCTCAACACCGAAAGGGTCATCACCGGCCAGCCGCTCAACAACATCGTGTGGTCGGCCCAGGCCCAGGCCCTGCACATCCGCCGGGATCTCTTCGAGCAGCACAACGTCAAGGTCCCGACGACCCTGGCCGAGCTCGAGGACGCGGCGAAGAAGCTCACCATCGACGAGGACGGCGACGGGAAGCCCGAGATCTACGGGTTCCTCTCGCGCGGCCACGGCCGCCTCACCACCGCGAGCTTCGCGACCTACCTCTTCAACCACGGCGGGTCGTGGTTCAAGCGGCTCGACGACGGGACCAAGGTCTCGAACCTCGACTCCAAGGAGTCGATCGACGCCTTCGAGTACTACGGACGCCTCATCCGCGACTATGCGCCCAAGTCCGCGCTCAGCAACAAGCCGCCCCAGAACGCGGCCCTCTACGCGGCCGGCAAGGCGGCCATGCTCTCCGAGCTCAACTTCTGGCACGGACTCGCGGACAACCCGAAGAAGTCGCGCATCGCGGGCAAGAGCACCACGATCCTCGTCCCGGCGGGTGCCGGCGGGAGCTTCCCCAACGTGCCGACCACGTCGCTCGCGATCTCCAAGTATTCGGAGAAGAAGAAGGCGGCATGGCTCTACATCGCGTGGATGACCCAGAAGCACATCATGCTCCCCGGGCAGAAGGCGGCGGTCCCCATGTGCCGCCGGTCGGTGTGGGAGGATCCTTCCTACGAAGCCCCCACGCCGGCATGGGGCTCGTCGGCGAAGATCGCCGCCGACTACGGCATTGCCATCGCCAAGCCGCAGGCGATCGCCATCGGGCAGATGCGTGACGCGGCGGGCGAGATTGCCAACGTCGCGATCCGGGACGGAAGCCGCGCGGCGATCGAGGCCGAGGCGAAGAAGCAGGCCGCGTTCATGACGAAGCTCGTCGCGGAGACCGAGGAGGGCATGAACTTCGCGGGCGTCATCCCCGAGTTCGCGAAGATGCTCGACGCGGAGACGCAAGCGGCACCGATCCGGGCCGAAGGGATGGACAGGTTCGGCATGTGACGACCCGTACCGCGCACGGAGCGGTGCAGCGCGGCGCGGGGTGACCTGACGCGGCGCGGCAACGGGGCGGACGACACGCAATGGCGGTGACGCAGAATGTGCTGGCTTCCGGGCTCGACGACCGTCGGGCCCGGGAGTCGCTCGGGTGGAGGGTGCTCGAGTGGCTCGACCTCCACATGCCCATCGTCTTCAACATCCCCACCGTCGTCTTCCTCTTCGGCCTGGTGGCGGTGCCGATCGCCCTCGTCATCGCCACCAGCTTCACCGACTGGCAGCTCGTCACCAAGCCGGACCCCGACTTCGTCGGCTTCGAAAACTACGTGAAGCCCTGGGGCGACGAGCGGTGGCTCGGGGCCATCTGGCACACGTTCGCCTATGCGATTGCCTCGGTCGGCGGCCAGTTCGTCCTCGGGCTCGCGACCGCGATGCTCTTCAACCGCAGCTTCGCGGGCAAGGCGTTCTACCGCTCGGTATGGATGATGCCGATGGTGGCGATGTCGGTCGCCATCAGCCTCGTGTGGATCCTCTTCTTCGACAACGCGTTCGGGATCCTCAACTACGGCCTGGAGGCCCTCGGCCTTTCCGGCATCGAGTGGATCACGAGCCCGGAGTGGGCGCTCGTCTCGCTCATCATCGTCGGGATCTGGCACCACACGCCCTTCATGACCCTCATCCTGCTCGCGGGGCTCCAGTCGCTGCCCCAGGACCCCTTCGAGGCGGCGCGCATCGACGGGGCGTCGCGCTGGCAGATGCTCGTCCACATCACCCTGCCGCTCCTCAAGACCCACATCATGGTCGCGCTCATCCTGCGGTCGATCTTCGGCGTCAAGGAGTTCGACACCATCCTCGCGATCACCGAGGGC
This sequence comes from Gammaproteobacteria bacterium, assembly GCA_022823045.1. Taxonomy (GTDB): domain Bacteria; phylum Pseudomonadota; class Gammaproteobacteria; order HK1; family HK1; genus JAJDXW01. The sequence goes on along the minus strand of JAJDXW010000008.1, from coordinate 19,462 downwards.
GGGCCCCGCTACGCGAGCGAGACCATGAACCTCAACATCTACTTCAACGCCTTCGAGTACCAGTACATGGGCGAGGCGGCGGCGAAGGGGGTGTTCTTCTTCCTGTTCATCCTGTGCGTGCAGTCGATCCTGGTGAAGCTCCGGAAGCGCAAATGGTCCTACTGATGAAGCGGCTGCTGCCGCGGCGCACGCACGAGCTCGCGGAGGCGATCGGGACCCAGATCGTGATGATCGCGGTCGTGGCGCCCTTCTTCTTCATCTTCTTCTACATGTTCTGGAACTCGCTCAAGCCCGACTACCTGTTCTTCGAGCCGGGGACGTGGATCTTCGAGCCGCTCTGGTCGAACTACACCGAGGTCATCGAGTACAGCGACCTCGTCCCCAATATCGTCAACAGCCTCATCATCTCGACGGCGGCGACGTTCATCGGCCTCGTCTGCGGCCTGCTCACTGCGTACACCGTCGCCCGCTACAACCTTCGCAAGCTCGCGATGGCGATCCTCGTGACCCGGATGATCCCCTACATCACCGCGCTGGTGCCGTTCTGGATCGTGTACAAGCACGTGGGGCTGCTCAACACGCACGCCGGGATCATCCTCTCCCACCTCGTCATCACCATCCCCTTCGGGGTGTGGATCATGATGGGGTTCATCGAGGACATCCCGAAGGACCTCGAGGAGGCGGCGTGGATCGACGGGGCTTCGAAGACCCAGGCGTTTCTTCGCATCGTGCTGCCGCTCAGCACCCCGGGGATGGTCGCGACCGCGATCCTCTGCTTCATCTTCTCGTGGAACAACTTCCAGCTCGCCCTGGTGCTCGGGGGGTTCGACGTGAGCACCGCGCCGGTCTCCGTCTTCAAGTACGCGGACCCCGAGGCGGGCGGGAGCGGTCAGATGATGGCCGCGGCGACCCTCGTCACCCTGCCCGTCTTCTTCATCGTGCTCCTCATCCAGAAGCAGTTGACGGCCGGCCTCACCATCGGCGGAGTCAAGCAGTAGCGGTTCCCCCGGGGGAGCGGCGGCGTTCCGCTACCCGCAATGAAAGAGTGACCCGGCCGGTTTCGGGCGGGGCGGCGGCGAGCGGACTTGCCGCGGCCCGCGGCTCGAGAACGGCTGGCCCGGATCGAGGTCCGGCCCGGCGGGCGGGCGCGTTGCGAAAGCGCGAGCCGCCAGGTGCCGTCCGCACCCGTCCCGTTACTTGAGGATGCGGGTCTCGAGGGCGTGGGCGTTCACGTAGTCCCAATCGTAGGTAACGCCGAGGCCGGGACCTGACGGCACCGGCACGCAGCCGTCCGCCTCGACCGCGTCGAGCTCGTCCGAGTAGCCGCAGGCGTACACCGGGAGCGACCACGCGTTCCCGATCCGCGGGTGCACGAGGTTCACCTCGTAGTAGTTGCTCGAGCGAAGGCTCGCCATGAGGTGGCGCATCGCGGGGCCGAGGGCGTGCACCTCGACGTCGATCCCGAGCGCCTCGGCGGCGAGGGCCGCCTTCCAGCTTCCGGTGAGGCCCCCGTCGTAGTCGGGGTCGACGCGCGCGAAGTCGGAGGCGCCCGCGACGAGGATGTCGGTCGTGGTCTCGGGGTTGCGCACGTGCTCGGTGATGAGGATGGGGGTCCGCACGTGCTCCTTGAGCCTGCGGTGACCGTGGATCGAGATGCCGCCGTCCGCGTAGGGGTCTTCGTACCAGAAGAGCCCGTGCTCGTCGCAGACTCTACCGACCCGGATCGCGTCGGCGAGGGACCGGAGATGACAGGCGGCGTCGTACATCACCTCCATGCGGCCGCCGACCCGCTCGCCGACGGCCCGGATCATGGCGCTCTCCTCCCCGGGGTCGCCCTCGTTCCACCCGTGCATCTTGTATGCCGGGTAGCCCATTTCCAGGCACTGCTCCCCGAAATCCGCGTACGCCTCCGGGCTCGAGAGGCCGCCCTCCAGGCGGTCCCCGCCGAGGGTGCTCGCGTACGCGGGAAGCCGCTCCCGCCAGCCGCCGAGCATCGTCGCGATGGACACGCCCTGGTGCTTTCCGGCGAGGTCCCAGAGGGCCACGTCGAGGGGGCCGATTCCGAGCTCCCCGATGTGCACCGTCGCGCGCCGCATCGACCAGTAGTGGCGCTCGCGCTCCAGGGCAGCGGCACCAAGCAGCCGGTAGCCGAGCGCCTCGCAGGCCGCCATCGCGACCTTCGCCCGGCCCCGGTGCGGGATGTACTCGCCGCTCACCCCCTCGTCGGTGAGGACGCGAATTGCGAACCGGACTTGCGGCTCGCCGGCGCCTGGCGCGTAGCGTATCCCGAGCCCGCCCCGGTCCGTGCCGACCCCGGGCACGGTGATCTCGAAGGCAGTGAGCTCGATGCGGGTGATGGTCGGCGAGCCGTGCATGGCATGTGTACCCCGGCGTCCGAAATTGGCGGCTTCGTTTCCCCGGTGCCCGCTCGGGTTCCGGGATGCGTCAAGGCGGGCGGAAGCGCGGGAACGCGCGGCCGAGCCTGCTACCGCGGAACCTCGTAATTGATCATCCAGCCGATGCCGAACCGATCCGTCCAGTTCCCGAAGTAGGCACCCCAGAATGTCTCCTGCATCGGCATCTTGACCGTTCCCCCCTCCGAGAGCTTCGCGAACACTTCATCGCACTGCTCCCGGCTCTCGCCCTCGATGGAAATGGCGAAGTTGTCGCCCCTCGCGGGTGGCGGGCCGAAAGCCGAGCATCTGTCGCTCCCCATCAGCACCCCGGACCCGATGGGGAGGGACACGTGCATGATGCGGTCCTTTTCCCCCTCCGGCACGTTCATGTCCGGCGGCCCGTCGCCGAAGGTCTGGATGACGGAGAACTCGCCTCCGAACACCGAGCGATAGAACTCGAACGCCTCCCGACAGTTGCCATCGAAGAAGAGATACATGTTGAGCGACATCGAATGATTCCCCGGTGGTCAAGACGCCCGAAATCCACCCGGATTATATCCCCGGCCACTCCCCGCCGACCGTCGCTCCGCCCGCCGGCAGCGACGGCGGTGGACGACCCTGGGGGCGGCCCCGGGGGCAACGACCCCGGGATCAGGCGGCTCCTTCCGGTGCGGCTTCCGCCTCCTTGCCGAAGAGGCGGACCCGCGCGCCGGCCAGCATGTCGCGAAGCTTCGCGCGGATCGCGAAGAGGCAGATGAGGGACGGGATCACCATCAGGGTCGTGATCACGAAGAACGTCCCCCAGTCGCCCTCCAGCCAATCGACGAGCTCGCCCGAGGAGGCGGCGAAGAGGGTCCTTCCCGCCGTGCCGATCGAGGCGAGGAGCGCGTACTGGGTGGCGGTGTAGGTCCGGTCCACCAGCATCGAGATGAAGGCGACGAAGGTGACAGTCGCGAAGGAGCTCGTGAGGTCGTCCATCACCACCGCGGCCGCGAAGAGCGCCTCCGACTTGCCGGCCCACGCGAGGACGGCAAAGAGGAGGTTGGTGAGGGCCATCGCGATCCCGGAAACGAACATCGCCCGCACGAGCCCGATCCGGATCGCGAAGAGCCCGCCGATCACCGTGAAGGTGACGGTGGTGACCCACCCGAGTCCCTTGGAGTAAAGGGCGATGTCCGACTTGGTGAACCCGATCTCCTTGTAGAAGATGACCGACATCCGTCCCAGGAACGCCTCGCCGATCTTGAACAGGAAGATGAAGCCGAGCACCGCGATGGCTATCGCGAAACCGTTCTGCCGGAAGAAGCTCATCAGGGGTCCGACCACGGTGCCGCCGAGCCAGGCGGCGGCCCGGCCGAGCGGCCCCGTGACGGCGAGGCGCGAAGCGATCCGCTCATCGTCCGCCGCTTGGGCGGCGATTCGTTCCGCTGCCGTCGACTCGCGCACGAACGCGAGGCCGATGTTGCACAGGACCACCACCACCCCCAGCACGAGGAAGGTGGCCTGCCAGTAGTCCTCCACTCCCGCGTTCTCGAAAGCTTGTGCGGTCTCGAGCGCGACGATCCCGCCGAGCTTGTACCCCGTCCACCAGCCGACGACGGCGGTGGCCGCCCCGGCCGCCATCGACTCGCCTTCGGTGCGGCCGATCTGCTCGATCCGGAGGGCGTCGATGGTGATGTCCTGGGTCGCGGACGCGATCGCGATGACGAGGCCGATGGCGACGACCCCGGCGAGGTTCGCGGTCGGCTCGACCGTACTCCAGAGGACCAGGCAGACGAGAATTACCGCCTGCAAGGTGACGATCCACGCGCGCCGGTGCCCGAGCCGCTCCGAGAGCCAGGGAAGCCGGATCCGGTCGATGAGCGGCGCCCAGAGGAAGTTGAAGGCGTAGACGCCGAAGATGAGGCCGGCCCAGCCGATGGTGCCGCGGCTGAGGCCGTCCTCCTGGAGCCAGAGGCTGAGGCTGCTCCCAATGAGCACCCACGGGAAACCGCTGATGATCCCAAGGAGGAAGATCCGGGCCATGCGCCGCTCGAAGTAGAGGGCGAGCGACTCGGCGAATCCCGTCATCGCGTACTCCCGTTCGCTCTAGCGCTCTCGTGCTCGGCCGGATACCGGGTCGCGGCCGGGCCGCTCAGACCGCGGTCCAGCCGCCGTCGACCATGAGAGCCGACCCGGTCACGAGGGACGATGCGTCGGAGGCGAGGTAGACGGCCGCCCCCATCACGTCCTCGGGCTGGCCGACCGTCCCCGACGCGATGCGGCGGGTGACGAAGCCGCGAAACTCCGCATTCTCCAGCATCGGCCGGCTCAGAGGCGTCTCGATGAAGGTGGGGCAGATGGTGTTGACCCGGATGCCGTGCTCGGCGAGCTCCCAGGCCATCGCCTTGGTGGCGCCTTCGAGGGCGTGCTTGGTCGCGCAGTAGACGGTGCGCTTCGGGCCGCCGACGTGGCCCATCTGGGAGGACACGTTGACGATCGAGCCCGGGAGCCCGGCCTCGATGAGCCCCTCGGCCACCGCCTTCGCGACGAAGAGGGCGGCCCGGACGTTGAGGTCGGAGACGGTGTGGTAGTCCTCCTCGGTCATGTCGAGGAAGTGCGCCGGACGGTTCGTGCCGGCGTTGTTCACGAGCACCTGGAACGGGCCGCGGGCGGCGATCTCGGCCCTCGCCCGATCGGTATCGGTGACGTCGAGGGCGAACGCGCTCGCTCGCTCGCCCCGGTCGCGGATGGCTTCGGCGACGGCCTCGACCTCCGCGACGCTCCGGGCGGCGAGGGCCACCTCCGCGCCCGCCTCGGCGAGAGCGGCGGCCATCGCGAGCCCGAGCCCCCGCCCCGCCCCGGTCACGAGCGCGCGGCGGCCGTCCAGGCGGAAGCTCGGGGTCTTCGGCAAGGCAATGTTCGCACTCATCGTCGCTTCACTCGGATAGGTGGTTCGGGCCTCGGCGGGCGGCCCCGGGGATTACGCTCGCCGCCAGGGAGGGGACGCCGTTCATCGTTCGGGATCTGCCAGCGGGAGCACCGTCCGGTGGTTCCGGAGTCCCGACGTGGCGGGCACCTAGACGGCGACCGAGAAATCGATCAGCCATCCGGGCATGAGGTCGAGCAGCCGGCTCTCGATCATCCGGTCGAGATGGAAGAAGATTGAAACGCCAACGACGAGGAGCGTTGCCCCCATCACCGGCTTCGCCCACGGCATCCAGGACATCAGCCGCTCGCGGCGGGCGTTCAGGATCTCGCGCGATCCGTACGCGAGGGCGAGGAGGACGGTGGAGACTCCAATGCCGAAGGCAAGCATGGTGACTCCCGCCTGCCCCAGGCTCTCGCCGCTCGCCGCGAGCCCGATGGCGCCGCCGAGGGTGGGGCCGACGCAAGGAGACCACACCGCCCCGAGCAGCGCACCGACCGCGAACTGGCCGGCGGCACCGGCCCCCTGGACCCGATCGATTCCGACATTGGCGCGGCTCGCCAACGGCGACGCGGCCCGGGCCAGAAGTTCCTGCGCGCGAGGCACGAGCAGCACGACGCCAAAGAGCACCATCGCCACTGCGGCCGCCCGGTTGATCGACATCCCGTCGATGCCCGCAAGGTGGCCGAACGCGGTCACCCCGACGCCGATGACCGCGAAGGAGAGCGTGAGCCCGAGGGCCAGCATGAGCGGTCCGAGCCGGCTCCCCTGGAACGCGGCCGCGATGATGATGGGCAGGAGCGGCAGCACGCACGGATTGATGAGGGTCAGCGTGCCGGCGACATAGGCCCAGACGTAGGTCATTGTCGGACGCGTTCTCCTCGATCGGGGCGGCGGTCAATCATCGGTTGAGCCGATCCTGCGGACGGGCGATGCCCGCGGGGATTCGGCGGACGACACCCCGCGCCGGTGGACCGCGGGAAGCGCCGTGTTCCGCCCCCGTTTCCGGACAAGGCTCCGGCGCGGGATGCGACCTGTCGCGATGGCGCCCCGGAAGTCGCGCGGCCGGCCCGGAGAGGCTTCCGGGCCGGCACGGCACGCGATGCGCCGCGGCTAGATCGCGGCCTTGAACAGGGGCTCGATGTCCTCGCGCTTCGCGCTCCAGCTCACCCGGCCGATCTCCTCCCCGCCGCTCAGCATCACGAGGGTGGCGCGCTGGCGCACGCCGTGCTCCTGCGCGACCTCGCCGCCGCTATGCACGTCCCAGTCGACCTTCATCACCGTCACCGCCTGGTAAGCGGGGTTCTCCTTCATCAACGCACTCACGGTGCGCCCTTGCGCGCGGCAGGCCCCTCACCATTCGGTGTAGAAGTCGAGAAGCAGTGGTTTCCCGCTCGCGACCGCCGCCTCGTAGGCCTCCCGGCTGTACCTGACGTGCGACTTGCCGCCCGCCCGAGCGCCGGGGGCCACGAAGGCGAGCGCGGCCGCCGCAGCCAGCAGTTCGCGTCGATTCATGGGATGGGCTCCGGATTGGACCTGCACCGATTATAGGCCGGCCGGAGCAGTCCGGCTCCATGAAGGAAGATGACAGCCGTCAAGCGAGACCCGCCTGCGTACAGCTTGTTGTCGGATTGCGCTTCGCTAGCCCGGCCTACCAGGGACCGTCGTCCTCTTGGCAGGTCGGGTTAGCCGAAGGCGTAACTTGACGACGCGCCGATTCGGGCTGCCGCTCCACACCGTCTGCACGCGCGTCGAGCCAAGGATACAAGTCCTTCTTGTTCAGGCGGGGCGGTCTCCGGCCCGCACCGGCGCGGCGCGGCTGTCCACTCCGGGGAGCATCTTCGCGGGGTCGCGGGTCACCACCACGTCGATGATGGTCGGCACCTCGCGCGAGGCCATGCCCGCCCGGAACGCGGCGCCGAGCTCGGCCGGGTCTTCCACCCGGATCCCCTCGCAGCCGAGGGCACGGGCGACCCCCGCGTAGTCCGTCTCGCTCAAGTCCGCCGACTGGTAGTTGCCGCCGAAAAGGCTGTGCTGGAGCGCCTTGACGTAGCCGCTCGCCGCGTTGTTGACGATGGCGAGGGTGATTCCGAGCTCGAGGCGGCGGGCCGTCTCGAGCTCGCCGAGCACCATGTTGAAGCCCCCGTCTCCGGTGATCCCGACGACCGGCGCATCGTCGAGATCGGCGCGCGCCGCGAGCTGGGCACCCATGGCCCCGGGAAGGCCGTACCCGATGGAGGCGAAGCCGCGGTTCGCGACGTAGCACCGCCCCGCCCGCGGGCTGTCGTAGAGGAGCCCCGTCCAGTGGGCCGCGAAACCGCCGTCCACCACCAGGATGCCCTCCTCCGGCATGACCCCCTGGAGCTCCCGGATGAGCCGCGCCATGTGGATCGGCCGCTCCTCGGACGCATAGCGGGGCTCCGCCTCCTCCCTCCACTTCGCCATGCGGGCGGCGGCGTCCGCCAACCACGGCTCCCGCCCGGTGCGGCGGGCGGCGGGGCCGTCGTCCGCGAGGGCAGCGGAGAGGTCCCGGAGGCCCTCTGCCGCATCGCCCCACAGCCTCGCGTCCACCCGGTTCGAGCGCCCGATCTCCTCCGCGACGATGTCGAGCTGGATGAAGGGAATGGAGGCGGGCGGGAGGACGAAGCGCCGGGTCGAGATCTCGCCCATCTTGCAGCCGACCGCGACGAGGCAGTCCGCGTGCTCCATGAGGTCGTTCGCGATGCGCGTCCAGCGCCCGAAGAGCCCGACGCTCAAGGGGTGGCCGCAGGGGAGCGCGCCCTTGCCGCTCAGGGTGTGGGCGACGGGAATGGACTCGGCCTCCGCGAAGGCACGAAGCTCGGCCCAGGCTCCCGAGAGGTGGACCCCGCCCCCCGCGAGGATGAGGGGCCGGCGCGAGCGGCGGAGGAGGTCCGCGGCCGCCTCCGTCTCGGCACGGCCAGGGCGGATGCGAAGGGCCGGTATGCGGGCCGAGTCGACGCGCAGCTCGTCCCGGGGATAGTCGAACTCGCCGTGGGCCACGTCCTCCGGCACGTCGAGGACCACCGGCCCGGGGCGTCCGGAGGTGGCGACGGTGTAGGCGCGGCGCACGAGCTCCGGCATCCGGTTCCCGTCCTCGACCCGGATGAGCTCCTTCGCGGCCGGGGCGAGGATCTCGTCCTGGCGCGACTCCTGGGTCATGTTCTTCCACGAGTGCGCGCGGTTCGTGTTGCCGATGATCGCGATGAGGGGGACCCCCGCGTTGAGCGATTCGACGAGCCCGGTCGCGAGGTTCGTCGCGCCGGGGCCGAGGGTCGCGTCGCAGACCCCGGGGCGACCGGTGATCCGGGCGAACGCGTCGGCCGCGAAGGCGCCGCACCGCTCGTCGTTGATGAGGGTGTGGCTCAGCCCGAGCTCGCGGACCGCGTCGTAGAAGGGGAGAAGCTGGAACCCCCCCATCCCGAACATGGGCCCGCATTCGTGGATGCGGAGCATCTCCGCGAGGGCGCGGCCCCCGGTCATGCGGCGGGTCGGGTCGTTCGCGATCTCGGTCATCTGTTCACCTTTCGGTTGCGTTGCGCCGCTTCATCCGCACCCTCGGGTTGGTCGGCATCATGGTGAAGGCGAGCCGCTCCTCGAACGCCCGCCCGGGCTCGGCGCGCTCCACGTCGAAGTTGCGGCAGAGCATCGCCAGCACGGTGCGGATCTGGAGCATGGCGAGATTTCGGCCCGGGCAGAAGCGGGGGCCGGCGCCGAACGGCAGGAAGGCGCCGGTATCGTGAGGGCAAATTCGCTCCGCGTCATCGACCAGCCAGCGCTCCGGATCGAAGCGGGCCGCGTCCCCGAAATTCTCGTCGCGCGTCGCGATCCGGCGATTCAACGCCATGATGATCGTGCTCTTCGGGATCGCGCAACCGAGGATCTCGGTGTCTTCCGTCGGCTGCAGGCTGGCGATCGGTGCTACCGGCTTGAGCCGCATCGCTTCGTGGAAGAAGGCGTCGAGGAACGGGAGCCGACCGGTCTGCTCGAACCGGTCGATCGACGTGGCGGGTGCAAGCACGGCGTCGGCCTCCGAGCGGGCGCGGGCGAAGTGCTCCGGATGCTGCAGGAAGTAGTCGATCGTCCAGGCGATCGTGTTCGCGGTGGTGTCCTCGCCGGCGAGCAGCAGGGTGCAGACGTTCGCGAAGATGTCCGCGTCGGAGAAATCGGCCCCCTTGACTTCCTGGGCGGCGATGATCGCCTCCAGAAAGTTGGCCGGCGCGGCGCGGCGCTCGGGGTCGGCCCGCAGGCGTGCGCGCGCTTCGCCGATGATCTCGTCCACCTGCTTGCGCACCTCGCCGAGCGCGCGGTCCAGCTCGCGATCCTCCGCAAGGCGGAAGTATCGCCAGTAGGGAAAGGGGGCGTTGATGCGGCGGTGCAACGCCGGAAACACCTTGTCGAGGTTCTGCTGAATCACCGGGCCGCGGGTCTCCAACGTGTTGAAGTCGACGCCGAGCGCGAGCCAGGCGGTGACGTCGACCGTGAAGCGCATCAGATCCCGGCCCAGATCGACCGGCTCCCCCCGATCGGCCGCGCGCTCCCATCGCCGCCGGAGGCGCCCGGCAATGACCACGAGCTTTTCGAAGAAGGACTTCAGGTGCGCGGTGTTGAGCGCCATCACGACCATCTTGCGCTGGCGCAGCCAGTCATCGCCCTCCGCCACGAATACGCCTTTCAGGCCCATTTCCGCGGCAACCAGCTCCAGGCCCCGGGTACGACGAAACCGGCCCGGCCGCTCGCGATGGATGCGTCGAATCGTTTCCGGATCGGAGACCACCACCATCCTGATCGTCCCGAAACGCACGCGGTAAAGCGGTCCATGGCGATCGGCCCAGTCCTCGAGCGTTCGGTGGAGGGTCTCGAGCCGGACCTGGAAGATGTTGCCGACGATGGGCAGTCCGGCAGGGCCGCCCAGATCCCCGTAAACCTTCAACTCCGAACGTGCTTCACCCAAGCCGAGCCATTCCTTGCGACCGTCTCCGGCCACGCATTCCAATCGGTCCCCGCATTGTCGCAGAAAGGCGAGTTCGCCCGACGCCGGACCGCCGGCCGGTACAGGGCGCGAGGCGGGCGGCGCAACACCCGCCTTCGTGAACCAGCCCGGTACGGAGCAGGGGTCGGGAGGGCGGTGCACCCCGGAACGAGACCGGGCACGGAGCCGTTCCTCCGGATTCTCGGGCGGGACTCCGGGGGAGCGAATATCCGGGTTCAGCCGAGGCGGGCGGCCAGCTCGGGAACAGTCATGCCGACACGAATCCCGCGCTCCGCCGCGAGCTCGTTCACCGCCGAGACGACCCCCGTCTCCCAAGTGGACCGCGCCTCGCCGATACGTGCGCTCGCGGCGGCGACCGCGGCGCCCGGGATCCCCTGCGCGTCGAGCACCGGCAGGCGGGCGATGCCGGCTCCCCCGCCCGCGTCGTTGAAGACGGCGCCGTGCGCCCGAACCCCGAGACCGTACCCCGGCCGGCCGGGGAGGGCCCCGCAGTGGGAGCCGGTGATGACGATATGGTCGACGTCCTCGGGCCGGACGAGAGAAGCGGAATCGCAACCGATGACCGCGGGCCGCCCGTCCCCCGCCGGGCGAAGGACGAACCTCGCCTCCTCACCGGCCGGTGCCTCGGGGGGAACGTCCGGCGCGGGGCGCGCCGCCATCCGCCGCACCGCCTCGGCGCAGGTCTGCCCCGGCTCGCAGCCGAGGCCGCGCGCCGGCTCGTTGCAGTGGCTGATCCGCCCCCGCGCGTGCATGTCCTCGGCGTCGCCAATCCGGGCCGAGTCGTGCGCCACGGTGGCGGCGGGAATGCCGAGGGGAGCGAGCACGGCGAGCGAGCCGATGCCCGCATCGTCGCGCCCGACCGCCGCGTCGTTGAGGATGACCCCGAGGAGCCCCGCCTTGGCGGCGACGAATCCGCAGTAGCGCCCGCCATGCGACCCCGCGACCACCACCCGGCCACGATGCTCCGCGGTGACGAAGGTGATGCTGTCGAGACGGGCTTCGGGCACGGCTATCATGGACGTGTCCGGGAGAATCCGGGGTTCGGAACCAGGGGAGACGGCGGATGAGCGCGTCGAAGTCGGCGATTGTAACCGGGTCGAGCCGCGGGATCGGGGCCGCGATCGCCCGGGCCGCGGCCCGGGACGGCTTCGACGTGTGCGTCAACTACGTACGCGACGAGGCGGCGGCGGAAGGGGTGGCGGACGACGTGCGCGCGGCCGGCCGACGGGCCGTCGTGGTCCAGGCGGACACCGGCCGCGAAGCCGACATCCTTCGCCTCTTCGAGGCCGCGGAGGCGGAGCTCGGCTACATCGACGCCCTCGTCAACAACGCCGGGATCTCGGGCGGCCACTCCCTCATCGAGAACGTGACCGCGGAGACCCTCGAGGAGGTGCTCCGGATCAACGTCGCGGGCTACTTCCTCTGCGCGCGCGAGGCGATCCGGCGCATGTCCACCGCGCGGGGTGGGCGGGGCGGCCTGATCGTCAACGTCTCTTCGATCGCCTCCGTCGTCTCCGGCGCCTTCGACTGGGTGCACTACGGCGCGTCGAAGGCCGCCGTCGACACGTTCACCAAGGGGCTCGCCCTCGAGACGGCCGGCCAGGGGATCCGCTGCAACTCCGTCCGCCCCGGCATGGTCGAGACCGACATCCACTGGCCGGGCCGCATCGAGAAGATCGTCCCGACGGTCCCCCTGAAGCGCATCGCCTCCCCCGAGGAGGTGGCCGAGGCGGTGATGTGGCTCCTCTCCGACCGCGCGAGCTACTGCACCGGCTCCCACGTCGACGTGACCGGCGGCCGCGGCTGAGCACGTCAGAGCGAGACGGCGACTTCCTCGTAGCCGTCGGGGGCATGGGCGAGGGCGTCCTCGCGATTCATCTCGAGCGCTCCCCGCAGAACCTCCGACAACGTATCGAGCAGCTTCGCGCGGGTTCGTTCCTGGGCATTCACCCCCGGAATCTCCGCAATCCACCCAATCCACCAACCTTCGTCCTGGGAGATGATCGCCGTCCAGGAAGGATGACCCATCTTTGCGGTCCCTGGTTTCAGCAAGGGTAGTTTGGCCCAAGAGTCGCCGGTCAGGCCCCTGACGCGGCGACGGCGGCGAGGGCCTCGGGGAGGATGGCGGCGAGGGCGGCGCGCTCGGTCGCGGTCCCGACGGTGATGCGGATGCAGCGGTCGAGGGGCGGGACCGGCGGCATGCGGACGAAGACGCCGCGCGCCTCGAGCTCGGTGAGGAGCGCCCGGGCCCGATCTCCGCCGCCGACGTCGATGGCGACGAAGTTGGTCGCGGACGGTAGCGCGACGAGGCCGAGCGAGGCGGCGAGCCGGGCGTACTCCTCGCGGCCGGTGGCCACCTCCGTGACCACCCGCGCCACGAACTCCGGGTCGCGGAGCGAGGCGAGCGCCCCCACCTGCGCAATCCGGCTCACCCCGAAGTGGTTGCGGATCTTGTTGAGCCCGGTCACGAGGTCGCGGTGACCCACGCAGTAGCCGATGCGCGCCCCCGCCAACCCGTGCGCCTTGGAGAAGGTGCGAAGGCGGAGCACGCGCGGGTCGTCCGGTTCCATCGGCCAGTCGGTGCCCTCCGGCGCGAACTCGAGGTATGCCTCGTCGAGCGCGAGCACGGCGTTCTCGGGAAGGGACTCGACGAACCTCCGGATCCGCGCCGCGCCGTGCCAGGTGCCCATCGGGTTGTCGGGGTTGGCGAGGTAGACGAGCGGTGCCCCGGTCTCGCGGACTGCCTCCGCGAGGGCGTCCGGATCCTCGTGGTCGTCGCGGTAGGGCACGGTCACCAGGCGCGCGCCGAGCCCCGCGACCTGGTAGTTGAAGGTCGGGTAGGCGCCGGCCGAGGTCACCACCGGCGCACCCGGGTCGGTCAGCATCCGCACGACGAGCCCGAGCAGCTCGTCGATTCCGGCCCCGAGGCACACCTCCTCCAGCTCCACCCGGTGATGCGCGGCGAGGGCCGCCCGCAGGTCGTACCCCTCCGGATCTCCGTACAGGGAGATGTGCCCGAGCGCCTCGCGCATCGCCTCGGCCACGCTCGGCGAGACCCCCAGGGCACTCTCGTTCGCGCCGACCCGGGCTTCGAAGGGACGGCCGATCCGGCGCTCGATCGCCTCCGGACCGATGAAGGGAAGGGTGGCGGGGAGCTCCCGCACGATGGTGCTGAACGGAATCATGGGCAATCGGCCGGCAGTGGAAGTGGAGAGTGGCGGAGAAGACGGATCAGGTGTCGACAAGGAGGACGTGGAGGCGGCGCGGACCGTGGGCGCCGAGCTCGAGCTGAAGCTCGATGTCGCCCGTGCGCGACGGGCCGGTGATGAGGTTGACGGTGCGCGGAAGACCGGTGCGCTCGGCTCGGAGCATGGCCCAGACGTCCTCGAGATGGGCGACGAGCCGGTCCCGGGCGAGCACCGCGACATGGGTCTCCGGCATGAAGTTGAGGGTCGTCGGGGTCGCGCGGTCCGAGACGAAGACGAGGGTCCCCGTCTCCGCGATCCCGGCGAAGGCGCCGGTCACGCTCACCCGGTCGCCGGGGTCGGCCGCGCGGCGCGCGACCGCGAACTCGTTCGACCAGCGAACCCGCTCCAGGAGCGGGTCCGTGGTGACCACGATGTCCTTTTCGAGCTCCTGCTCCTCCAGGTAGTCGGCGACGGCCCGGGACACCCCCTCGATCCCTTCCACCGGCGCGAACGTCGAAGCGACCAGCACCACCTTCTCCGCGAACCGGGCCTCGAGGTCGCCGTCGACGGGCGGACGGACGTGCACCTCGTGGGCCGCAAGGCGCGCCTCGATCGCCTGCCTCCGGGACTCGGCCTCGGCCGGATCGACCCGGAGGCTGGAACGGACCGCGCCGAGGACCCGCGCCCGCGCGTCCTCCGTCACCGCCCCGCCCTCCGCCGGCGCCACGCCCGCTGGAAGGTCTCGCCTTCGGGCGCGGGGAGATCGCGCGCCGACGTCCAGCCCCCCGCGAGCGGCAGTCGGCGGAATGCGCCGCGACGCCGTCCAAGCCACCCCATGACGCCCATTGCCGCCCCCGTGAGGGGACGGTAGAGGGCCGGGCGACGGGCCAGGAACCCCCATGCGGCGAGCCCGAGACGCGTCGTCCGGCTGCCGAGCCCGCGCTCGAAGCCGCGCGTGCGGAGCTTTCGCAGCATGGACGGCAAGGGGATGCTCATGGGGCACATCTCCTCGCAGCGCCCATTGAGGGTGCAGGCGTTCGGCAGATGCCAGGCGTCGTCGAGCCCCACGATGAGCGGGGTCAGCACCGATCCCATCGGCCCCGTGTACACCCAGCCGTAGGCGTGGCCGCCGACCGCGTGGTAGACCGGGCAGTGGTTGAGGCACGCGCCGCAGCGGATGCAGCGCAGCATCTCGCGGAACTCGCCCCCCAGCATCGCGGAGCGGCCGTTATCGACCAGCACCACGTGGAACTCGTCGGGGCCGTCGAGGTCCTCGCTCCGGCGCGGCCCGGTGGAGACGGTGGTGTAGACGGACATCTCCTGCCCGGTGGCGCTTCGCGCGAGGAGCCGGAGGATGGTCGAGAGGTCCTCGTGGCCGGGCAGGACCTTCTCGATGCCGGCGATGACGACGTGCACCCGGGGGAGGGTGTTGCTGAGGTCACCGTTCCCTTCGTTGGTCACGATGACCGTCGAGCCCGACTCCGCGATGAGGAAGTTCGCCCCGGTGATCCCGACGTCCGCGCGGAGGAAGTCGCGCCGCAGCACCTCGCGCGCCCGGGCGACGAGCTCCGCGTTCCCGAGGCCGGGCGCGCCGAGACCGAGGGAAGCGTGGTGCTCGGTGAAGAGGTCGCGGATCTCCTCGCGGGTCTTGTGGATCGCGGGGGCGACGATGTGGCTCGGGGTCTCGCCCGCGAGCTGGATGATGTACTCGCCGAGGTCGGTCTCGACGACCTCGAGATCCGCTTCCTCGAGCGCCTCGTTGAGGGCGACCTCCTCCCCCACCATGGATTTGCCCTTGGTGACGGTGCGGGCGCCCGCCCGCCGGCAGATGTCGATGATGCGGGCCCGCGCCCCGGCCCCGTCCGCCGCCCAGTGCACCTGCCCGCCCGAGGCGGTGACCCGCGCCTCGAAGCGCTCCAGGTAGAGGTCGAGGTTCGAGAGGGTGTGGTCCTTGATGCGGCGGGCCGCCTCGCGGAGGTCCTGGAACTCGGGCAGGGCAGCAACCGCCTTTCGGCGGTTGCCGATGAAGCCCTGGCGGGCGCGGTCGAGGGCGAGGCGCAGGCCCTCATCGGCGAGGGCGAGGCCGGCCCGGTCCGGAAATCGGTGGGACTCGGGGATCATCGCCCCTTCATTCCTTCCCGGCGGACGGTTCGCCGATGCCCCGGTCCGCCATGCCGGCGAGCACCTCGGCAATGTGGAACACCCGCCCCGGGCGGCCCTCGCGCCCCATCCTTCCCGCGATGTTGAGGAGGCAGCCGAGGTCTCCCGCGAGCACCGCGTCGGTCCCGGCGGACGCGATGTTCTCCACCTTCTCGCTCGCCATGCGCCCGGAGATCCCGGGGTACTTCACGCAGAAGGTCCCGCCGAAGCCGCAGCAGACGTCCGAGTCCGGCATCTCGACGAGGTCGAGCCCCTCGACCCCGGCGAGGAGCCGGCGCGGCTGCTCGCGGATCCCGAGCTCGCGAAGCCCGGAGCACGAGTCGTGGTAGGTCACCCGGCGGACCCCGTCCGGGGTCTTGGCGCCCCCGATGGCCTCGACGGCCGGCGCCTCGCCGCAGATGTCCACCAGGAAGCTCGTGAGCTCCCACGCCCGGCTCGCGAGCCGCTCGGCCCGTTCGCGCCACGTCGCGTCGTCCTCGAACAGCTCGGGGAAGTGGCACCGGATCATCCCTGCGCAGGAGCCGGAGGGCGCGACCAGGTAGTCGAACCCCTCGAAGCGCTCGATGACGGAGCGGGCGATGGCGCGGGTCGTTTCCGCGTCGCCGGTGTTGAAGGCGGGCTGGCCGCAGCAGGTCTGTCCCGGCGGAACCTCCACCTCGCAGCCGGCCGCTTCGAGGAGGCGCACCGCCGCGAACCCGGTGGTCGGCCGGTAGAGATCGACCAGGCAGGTGACGAAGAGTCCCACCCGCCGCCGCGGGACCGCCGATGCCTGGCTCGACTCGTCCATGGGCGCGGATTGTTCCACGTCGGCCGGCGGGTCGCCAGAAAGGAAGGGCGGCGGCGGTCGGGCTTCACGGTCCCGCGCGGAAGCCGGCCGATGGCGGCGCGGCAACCCGGTCGGGTACCCTATGCGCCCCGCGGCCCTCCCCCGCTCTTCGTCCCGGCGCGGTCCCGTCATGACGGCCGTGCCGGCGAGGAACGTCCCGGGCGGAGCCGCCGATCCGTTCGAGTTCCGTCATGCAGAATCGAAGCGCCACCATCAAGCGCGAGACCGTCGAGACCCGGATCGAGGTATCCCTCGACCTCGACGGCACCGGCACGTGCGACATCGCCACCGGCATCCCGTTCTTCGAGCACATGCTGGACCAGATCGCGCGTCACGGGCTCGTGGATCTCGAGATCCGCGCCGAGGGGGATCTCGAAATCGACGCCCACCACACGGTGGAGGATGTCGGCATCGTCCTCGGGGCGGCGGTGGCGGAGGCGCTCGGGGACAAGAGCGGCATCGTGCGCTACGGGCACGCCTACGTTCCGCTCGACGAGGCGCTCAGCCGGGTGGTCCTGGACTTCTCCGGCCGGCCCGGCCTCTGGTACCGGGTGGACTTCTCCCGGCCCCGCATCGGCGACTTCGATGTCGATCTCGTCCGCGAGTTCTTCCAGGGATTCGCCAACTCCGCGCGCACGACCCTGCACGTCGACAACCTCGAGGGACGCAACGCCCACCACGTCGCGGAGACGATGTTCAAGGCGTTCGGGCGGGCGCTTCGCATGGCCGTCGCCCGGGACGAGCGCCGCGCCGGCGCCATCCCCTCCACCAAGGGCGTGCTCTGAGCCGCGACCTCCGGCCGGGCCGGGAATCGTTCCGGCCACATCGGAGCGCCAGCCCCATGCAGCAGGTCGCGATCATCGACTTCGGAATGGGGAACCTCCGCTCCGTCGAAAAGGCGGTCCGGTACGTCGGCGGCGATGCGGTCGACGTGCTGGTCACCGCCGAGCCGGAGCGGGTCGCGGCCGCGGACCGGGTCGTCTTCCCCGGACAGGGCGCCATCGGAGACTGCATGGCCGAGCTTGCCGCCCACGGCCTCGAAGCGTGCGTGCAGGGCGCGATCCGCGAGAAGCCCTTCCTCGGCATCTGCATCGGGCTCCAGGCCCTGATGGAGGAGAGCGAGGAGGACGGCGGCACGCGGGGTCTCGCCGCGTTCCGCGGCCGGGTCACCCGCTTCCCACCCCGGGACCCCGCGACCGGGAGCCGGCTCAAGGTGCCCCACATGGGCTGGAACCAGGTCCGGCAGGCGACTCCGCACCCGCTCTGGCGCGGGATCGAGGACGACGAACGGTTCTACTTCGTCCACAGCTACTACGTGGAACCCGCGGACCCCGGCCTCGTCGCCGGCAGCACGGACTACGCGGTCCGTTTCACCTCCGCCCTCGCGGCCGGCAACGTCTTCGCGGTCCAGTTCCACCCGGAGAAGAGCCAGCGCCCCGGCCTCCAACTCCTCAGAAACTTCTTCGACTGGCGCCCCTGATCGCCCGGTTCGGACGCCGAACCGCGAATCGCGGGGTGGGGCGGGTTACTTGGGCTTGGCGGGGGCTGCCTTCCTGCTCGCGGCCTTGGGGCGGATATGGATGCCTCCGCCCGCGCTCTTGCGCACTTCGAAGCCGCCGGATTTCGTGACCAGGGTGCTCAGATTGGGACAGCCATAGGTGCGCGGGTCGAAGTCCGGCACCGCGCCCTGAATCCGGCTTCCCACCGTGCCGAGATGTGCCCAGCCGTCGTCATCGCTGTCCTCCATGGCTCTCTTGATGAGCGCCACCGCCTTCTTCGGCGACTCCTTCTTCTCCGACCCCGCGCCCGCCGCCGCGCTCGCCTTGTCAGGGCTCGCCGCGACCAGGTTCTCCACGTAGATGAAGCGGTTGCAGGCGTTCTTGAACGCCTCCGGAGTCTTGCGCTCGCCGAAGCCGTAGACCGGAAGCCCGTCCTCGCGCAGGCGCTGCGCGAGCCGCGTGAAGTCGCTGTCCGAGCTCACGAGGCAGAAGCCGTCGAGCTTGCCCTTGTGCATGAGATCCATCGCGTCGATGACGAGCGCGATGTCGGCCGCGTTCTTGCCCGTCGTGTTGCTGCGCTGCTGGTGCTGGAGGATCGCGAGCGACTTGATCGCGCCGTCCCACCCCGCGAGCCGGTTGTTCGAGAAGTCGCCATAGATGCGCCGCACGTTGGCCTCGCCGAGCTTGACGATCTCCTCGAAGATCGCCTGCGCATAGCGGGCGCTGGTGTTGTCGGCATCGATCAGCACCGCCAGGCTCTCGTCCGGTCCGTTCTTCGCCATGGCCTCTACCCGTTCCCGTGCCGCCGCCGCCCGCTCTCGACGGCGTGGGCATTGTGCCACGTCGGCGGCGACCGCACTACCCTGGGTCGGTCCCCCCGCTCCGACGCCAATTGGAACTCCGGCGAGGCCGGCGCTTCAGTTGAGGCGGGCGCCGCTCCCCGCGTCGAAGAGGTGGCACCAGTCGCGGTCGAAGTCGAACGCCACCGGGTCGCCGGGGCCGAGCGGAGAATCGGGATCGACCTTGGCGACGAGCGGAGCGGCGCCCCCGAACTCGAAGAAGACCAGGGTCTCGTCGCCGAGGGGCTCGGTCAGGGTGACGCGGCCCGCTCCGTCGTCGCTCGGGGAGACCCGGACGTGCTCCGCCCGCACTCCGAGAGTCATGGCGCCCCCCGCTGCCTCCGACGGAGTCGAAGCGGCGAGCGGCTGGGCCACCCGCGTGGAGCGGAACTCGAGGCCGTCACCCCCGCCAGCCGCGGCCGCGACCTCGCCTTCCAGGAAGTTCATCGTCGGGATCCCGAAGAACCCGGCCACGAACCGCGTCGCGGGGCGCCGGTAGATCTCCAGCGGCGCCCCCACCTGCTCGACCCGCCCCCCCTGCATCACCACGATGCGATCCGCCATCGTCATCGCCTCCGCCTGGTCGTGGGTGACGTAGACGAAGGTCGCCCCCAGCCGGTGGTGGAGGTGCTTGA
>JAJDXW010000302.1 GCA_022823045.1 Gammaproteobacteria bacterium | reverse complement strand
TCGAACTCCTGAAGCGCCTTCGCAAGCAGACCGGGGTCTCGTTCGTCTTCATCAGCCACGATCTCTCCACCATCGCGTCATTCGCGGACGAGATCGTCGTCCTCTACGCGGGAAGGGTGGTCGAGCAGGGGCCGACGGACGAGGTGCTCTCGCCCCCTTACCACCCCTACACCCGGCTGTTGATCGCCTCGGTTCCGGAGCTTCGCATCGGCTGGCTGGAGGAGACCATGGCGACCCAGGAGGCGCAGGCGGGCATCGACCGGGTGGTCGAGCTGACCGATGTCGGCTGCCCCTTCTTCGAGCGGTGCCCGCTCGCCATCGAAGGCACCTGCGACCGCGAGACCCCGCCCATCCGGGACCTCGGGGGCGGTCACCGGATCGAGTGCCACCGGAGCCTCGAGGAGTTCCTCGCCTGATTCGCCCCCGGGGCCGGCGGTGCCCCGGTCAGGCGGAGACCGCGGTGTAGCGGCCGCGGAAGAACGCGAGCGGTTCGCCGTCCGGACCGTGATCGAATCGGAGGACCTCGCCCACGTAGATGATGTGGTCACCGCCCTCGTGCCGGGTCGTGACCCGGCACTCGAAGGTCGCGATGGCGCCGTCGAGAAGGGGGCAGTCCAGGTGTCCGGGACGCCATCGGACACCACTCCACTTGTCGATGTCCTTGGTCGCGAAGCGGTTCGAGAGAGCTTCCTGATCCGACTGCAGTACGTTGATTGCAAAGTAGTCCGACCGCTCGAAGGCGTCGAAGCAGTCGGCCGTGCGAGAGAGGCTGAAGAGGACCAGGGGAGGGTCCAGGGACACCGACGTGAAGGAGTTCGCGGTGAGTCCGTGAAGCTCGTCCCCGTGCCGGGTGGTGACGACCGTGACCCCGGTCACGAAGTTTCCGAGCGCCTCCCGAAGCCGGAGCGCCGCCGGGTCGGTCATTCCTGGTTCTCCTGCACGTGCGTGTTCCTCCCGCCCGCTCCCGGCGGGCTGTCTCCATCCGGGTCATCACCTCCCGGTTCCGATCACAATATCCGGTGCTGCTGCCGGTGTCATGCTGATTATCGCCGAGACGATTATGGGTTTACAAATTGTCAGCTTGCTAACATAATTCCCGCATGCTCTGGAACCGCCCCGATCCCGTCTTCGGATTTCTTGTGCACGACATCTCCCGGATGTTGCGCAAGCGCTTCGATCGGCGCGCCCGCGACATCGGCCTTACCAAGTCTCAGTGGATCGTGCTGGCCCACCTCGCCCGGCACGAGGGCATTCACCAGGGAGGGCTCGCCGATATCCTGGAGCTCGAACCGGCGACCCTCGCCCGCCACCTCGATCGCCTCGAGGACACGGGGTGGATCGAACGCCGTCCGGACCCCTCCGATCGGCGCGCATGGCGGCTGCACCTGACCGGGAAGGCCACCCCGGTGCTCGAGAAGATGGGCGATCTCGTCGAGATCACCACCCGGGAGGCGCTCGCCGGGCTCAGTCGCGAAGAGCGCGAACGCCTCCAGGCGCAACTGCTCACCATTCGGGCAAACCTCACCGACCGGCCGGAGGCGGAGACGCGAGCTGCGGTGGAGGAGGCCGCCGGACCGCAACGCATGGCGGCGGGAGCGGACTGATGGCCGGTGCGGAAGCCCCGCCGAAGCCCGCGAGCGAGCGGCGTCTTCGCCGGCGGCGGATGAGTCGCCTGCGGTACCGGTTGCGCCGGCTCGCCCGGGTCCTCTTCCTCGCCCTCGGACCGCTCGTGGTGGTGACCGCGGGCGGCATCTGGTATGCGACCAGCGGGCGCATCGTGTCGACCGAGAATGCCTACGTCCAGGCCGAGCACATTCTCGTCACCCCCGCGGTGGATGGGATGGTGGCGGAGGTGTTCGTCCACGACAACCAGGAGGTCGAGCGCGGCCAGCCCCTCTTCCAGGTGGACCCGATGCCGTTCCGGCTCGAATGGGAGAAGGCCGAGGCCGAGCTCGATGCCATCCGTTACGAGATCGGCTCCTACCGCGCCGCCCACCGCCAGGCGGAGGCGGAGCTGAAGAGCGCCCGCAAGGAGGCTTCGTTCCTCGAGAAGGAGTACGAACGGCGCGCCAAGCTCGGGGCGGCAAGGCCCTCGCCAAGGTCGAGCTCGACAGGTTCCGCCACCAGTGGCAGCTCGCCCGGCAGCGGATCCCGGAGCTCGAGGAGAAGGTGCGGCTGATGCTCGCGAATCTCGGCGGAAAGCGCGACCTCGCGGCGGAGGACCACCCCCGCTTCCGGCTCGTCGACGCCGAGCGCGCGAAGGTCGCCCTCGATCTCGAGCGGGCGACCGTGTGGGCCGCCGCCTCGGGCCGCATCGCCAACCTCGACCTCCAGGCGGGCGAGTACGTGAAGGAGGGAGCGCCGGTCTTCAGCCTCATCGCCGACGTCGCGCCCTGGATCGAGGCCAACCTCAAGGAGACCCAGCTCACCCACGTGCGTGAGGGCCAGAGCGTCACGATCTCCGTCGACGCCTACCCCGACGAACGCTGGCAGGGAACCGTGTCCGGCGTGAGCGCGGGCACCGGCGCAGTGTTCTCGCTTCTCCCCGCGCAGAACGCGACCGGCAACTGGGTGAAGGTCGTGCAGCGGATCCCGGTGCGGATCGCGATCTTCCCGCGTCCGGAAGCACCGCAGCTGCGGGCGGGGATGAGCGCCACGGTCGAAATCGACAGCGGCCACGAACGGGCCCTCCCCGGCGTCGTCAACAGCGCGCTCGCCCTCGTCGGCTACCGCCGCTAGGCGCGCCCCCGGCCGAGTCCTCTTCGGCCGAAGGGAAGGGCCCCCCGCCTTCCGTCGCCTGCCACCCGCGGGTGCGGTCCATTGTGAGCTCGAGGAGAGTTGCCGGGCCGGAGAAGAGCGGCACCTCCCGGTATTGGGGATACTTCGCGCGAAGTGCCGCGATTGCCTCCGCGGTAGGGCCTTCCGGCTCCGGTCCGACCCGGTGGACCCGGACCGTGCCGTCGATCCGGACCCACCAGAGGCGCGACCAGTCGTCCGAGTACTCGTCGAGGAGCAGGGCCGCGCGCGAATCGGCGGTCGCATTGGTGAGCCGCGCGAGCGGACCGCCCGTCTTGCGCTTCCCGTCAATCGGAGTCCATACGGCCCCCCCGGCCGGGGCGAAGACCACCGGCGTCAACCACGGCCCACCCCCGTCCGCGGCGACCATTGCGAGCCTTCCCACCGGCCGGGTGGCAAGCAGCCCGATGATCGCGGCGATGTCGGGTACGAAGGGCATCTCGGCGCTCCTGCCGACCGGCGGGGCGTGCCCGGCCCCTCATCGGCCGCCCGCCCCGAACCGGGGCGGTGGATGCTACTCCCTTCCGAACGGGAGCGCCCGCCTCGCGGGCTCGTCTGACCCGCGCCGTTCTTCCGCTATATTGGGGCGCACGCGGACTGTGCAGACACGAGGTTCCGGAGTGGAGGAGCTCGCGACGGGATTCGGCCTCATCGAGGGGCCGGTGTGGGACGGGGGACTCGTCTTCAGCGACGTTCCGAACGGCGGGGTCCACCGGCTCGGTGAGGGCGGTTCGGTCGAGACGGTGGTGGAGCACCGGCGCGGAATCGGCGGGATTGCGCGCCACGAGGCGGGAGGGTTCGTGGTCGGGGGCCGCAACGTCGCCTACAAGGGGCCGGCCGCTCCCGCGACGGTGGTGCTGCTTCCCGAGACCTGCGTCGACGACATCATCGGATTCAACGATCTCACGACGGACGAAGCGGGCCGGGTCTACGCCGGCTCGCTCGGAGCCAGCCCCTTCGGGCCGGAGGCGGGGAAGAAGACCGGCTGCCTTCATCTCGTCGATCTCGACGGGTCCCACCGGGTCCTCTCCACCGGCATCCGGCTCACCAACGGGCTCGGGTTCTCCCCCGGCGGGGAGACCCTCTATCACGCCGACTCCGGCCGCCACCGGGTCGGGGCCTACGAGGTGCGGGGTGGAGGAGACATCGGGGAGTGGCGAGATTTCGCGGTCGTCGACAACGGCATTCCGGACGGCCTCGCGGTGGACGCGGAAGGGGCCGTGTGGGTCGCCGCCGCGCATGGAGGCGAGGTGCTCCGGTTCGACTCCGAGGGAGGCCTCCGGCAGCGGGTCGCCTGCCCGCATCCGATGCCGACCAGTGTATGCTTCGGAGGCGAGGATCTCCTGGACCTCTACGTCGTGACCGGCACCGCCGGCACCGGCCGCGACGATTCCGGGACCATCTACCGGATCCGGGTCGACGTGCCGGGCCTTCCCGTCCCGCCGGCCCGCGTCGTCCTGCGACCGTCCGCCTGACACCGCCGGGGCGGGGAGGGAGCGCGGCGACGCATCTCCCCGCATCCGGATTGCCCGGATCGAAGCGATCCGTTCCGGCCCGACCGGTCGGGGCCGTCCATTCGGAGACGCCATGAGCGCCAGCTACGTCACTCACCTCGAGTGCTCTCTCACCGGCCAGTCGTATCCCGCGGGAGAGGTGCACGGGCTCTCCGCGGCCGGCCGGCCCCTCCTCGTTCGCTACGACCTCGACGCGATCGCGGCGGACTTCGATCGGGCGGCTCTTGCGGCCCGGCCGGACGGGTTCTGGCGGTACCGCGAGTTCCTGCCCGTGCGCGAGGCCCGGAACCGGGTGTCGCTCGGGGAGGTGACGACGCCGCTCGTCGCCCTCGCCGCGCCGGAAGTCGGGGACGGGGGGGAGCTGTTGGTCAAGGACGAGGGGCGGCTTCCCACCGGCTCGTTCAAGGCGCGCGGGCTCGCGCTCGCCGTCTCGATGGCGAAGGAGCTCGGCCTCGGCCGGCTCGCGATGCCGACCAACGGCAACGCGGGTGCGGCCCTGGCGGCCTATGCGGCGCGGGCCGGGATCGAATCGGTGGTGTACTGCCCGGACGACACGCCGGAGGTCAACCTCTCCGAGATCGAGCTCCAGGGCGCGGTCACCTGGCGGGTGGACGGCCTCATCGACGACTGCGGGCGCATCGTCCGCGAGCGGGCGGACGAGGAGGGCTGGTTCGACGTATCCACCCTCAAGGAGCCGTACCGTATCGAGGGCAAGAAGACGATGGGGTTTGAGCTCGCCGAGCAGCTCGGCTGGACGCTCCCCGACGTCATCGTCTACCCCACGGGAGGCGGGACCGGGCTCATCGGGATGTGGAAGGCGTTCGCCGAGCTCCGGGCCGTCGGCTGGCTGGAAGGCCCCCTCCCGCGCATGGTCGCGGTCCAGGCCGCCGGGTGCGCCCCCATCGTGCGGGCGTTCGAGGCGGGAGAGGAGCACGCCCCCCGGTGGGAGGGG
>JAJDXW010000299.1 GCA_022823045.1 Gammaproteobacteria bacterium | reverse complement strand
GCTGAAGGGCGAGCCGGAGACAGACGAAGCGCCGGTGGCGCTTCGTCCCGGCGAGCGGGCAATCCATGGATGGATTGCCCGGCCTGCAAGCGAAGCAGGGACTGCGGAGCGCAGCAGGTAGCCTACACTAGCGCTACGCGCTGTCGAAGCGGCTTGAGGGAGTACGGCCCGCCACCGCGAGCAGATTGGCGTCCGCAGCAGAAGACCGGTGAAATATGCGCGCCAGCATTCCGGGGATCGGGCGACCCCCGCCCCCGGGACCGAGAGAGCGATGCCCGCACTATCGAGCGACGAGATCGTCACCGTGGTCGATGGCGAGAACCGCCCCGTCGCGGAGCTTCCCCGCCACCGCGTGCGCGGCGAGAACCTGCCCCACCGGGCGACGTTCATCTTCGTCTTCGACCGCGAGGGAAGGGTGCTCGTCCAGCGCCGCACCGCGCTCAAGGACGTCTGCCCGGGCTTTTTCGACCTCGCGGCGGGCGGGGTCGTCGCGGCCGGCGAGTCCTACGAGACGTGCGCGGAACGCGAGGCGGCCGAAGAGCTCGGCATCCGCGACACGGCTCTCGCGCCGCGGTTCGACTTCTACTATGGGGACGATTGCATCCGCTGCTTCGGCCGGGTGTTCACCTGTGTGCACGAGGGTCCGTTCTCCCTCCAGCCCGAGGAGGTGGAGAGCGTCGAGTTCCGTACCGTGGAGGAGATCGCGGCCGGCCGCATCGCCCCTCTGACTCCCGACACCCTTCTCGCCTTCGAGCGGCTGCTCGCGCTCGACACCGGGCCGGACCGCGGCTGACGCCGGCCGGGCTCGCTCGCGGACCGCCGACCTCCCGGGCGCAGACCGGGCACCGGCGGGAAGCCCGCGCTTCCGGGAAGCCGCGCTCGCGAGAAGCCCGTGCCGCCGGAATGCACCCGATTCCCGCCTGAGCGTCGTGCGCGATCGGGTCGGGATATGATCGCGGCGCCCGCCCGCACCGGAAACGCCTCGACGATGAGAACCTCCCGGATCCTGCTCGCCACGGAAAGGGAAGATCCGTCCGACGCCGAGATCGTGAGCCACCGGCTCATGATCCGGGCCGGGCTCGTCCGCCGGCTCGCGGCCGGGCTCTACACCTGGCTGCCGCTCGGCCTGCGGGTGCTGCGCAAGATCGAGAACATCGTGCGCGAGGAGATGGACCGGGCGGGCGCCCAGGAAGTCCTCATGCCCGCGGTGCAGCCCGCCGAGCTGTGGATGGAGTCGGGTCGCTGGGACCACTTCGGGCCGGAGCTGCTGCGCCTTCGCGATCGGCACGAGCGTGACTTCTGCGTCGGACCGACCCACGAGGAGGTCATTACCGACATCGTCCGCCGCGAGGTCCGGAGCTACCGCCAGCTTCCCCTCAACCTCTACCAGATCCAGACCAAGTTCCGGGACGAGGTCCGGCCCCGCTTCGGGGTCATGCGGGCGCGCGAGTTCATCATGAAGGACGCCTACTCCTTCGACCTCGACGAGGCGGGGAGCCGCCGGAGCTACGAGACGATGCGCGACGCCTACCGGCGCATCTTCTCTCGCACGGGCCTCGACTTCCGGGTGGTGGAGGCGGATTCGGGGGCCATCGGGGGCAGCCGCTCCGAGGAGTTCCACGTGCTCGCGGAGTCCGGCGAGGACGATATCGCCTTCAACGACGAGGGGACCTACGCCGCGAACCTGGAGCTCACCCCCGCCCCTTCGCCGCCCGCGCCCCCCGCCGCGACGGAGACGATGCGCGAGGTGAAGACTCCGAACGTGCGCACCATCGAGGACGTGAGCGAGCTTCTCGGCGTGCCGCCCGAGCGGTGCCTCAAGACCCTCTTCGTGGAGGGCGACGACGGCCCGATCGCGCTCGTCCTTCGCGGCGACCACGAGCTGAACCTGGTCAAGGCGAGCCGCCTCGAGGGGGTCCGGACTCCGGTCGCCCTCGCGTCACCGGAAGCGGTGCGCGAGGCGACCGGCGCGGGGGCGGGGTCGGTCGGCCCGATCGGGCTCGGGGTGCCGGTCGTCGTGGACCATTGGGCGGCGGCGGCCGCGGACTTCGTGTGCGGGGCGAACCGCGACGAGGCTCACCTCGCCGGCGTCAACTGGGGGCGCGACCTCCCCCGGCCCGCCACCGCCGACCTCCGCAACGCCATCGAGGGCGATCCGAGCCCGGACGGGCGGGGCACCATCTCCATCCGCCGCGGAATCGAGGTCGGCCACGTGTTCCAGCTCGGCCGCAAGTACAGCGATTCGATGCACGCGGTGTGCCTCGACGAGGGCGGCCGGGCCCGCACCCTCGAGATGGGCTGCTACGGGATCGGGGTGAGCCGCATCGCCGCCGCCGCCATCGAGCAGAACCACGACGAGCACGGCATCGTCTGGCCGGACGCCATCGCCCCGTTCGAGGTGGCGCTTCTCCCGCTGAACGCGCACCGCTCCGGCCGGGTGCGCGATCGCTCGGAAGCGCTCCACGAGGAGCTTCGCGCGCTCGGCGTCGAGGTGCTCCTGGACGATCGGGCGGTCCGGCCCGGGGTCATGTTATCGGAGATGGACCTCATCGGCATCCCCCACCGTCTGGTGCTCGGGGAGCGGCGGCTCGACGAGGGCATGATCGAGTACCGGAGCCGGCGGGACGGCGAGACGGAGCTCGTTCCCCTCGACGAGGCGGCCGCCGTGGTCGCCGCCCGCATCGACCGCCGCCCGGCCTGACCGCCGCGACGCGCCGATGGGAGGGA
>JAJDXW010000089.1 GCA_022823045.1 Gammaproteobacteria bacterium | reverse complement strand
AACGACGCCGCGGCGGAGGGCCGGGACGTGAACGGCGGCGGCGCCCGCGCCTGGGTCGCGACGGTCGCGCGCGGCTTTTTCGTCGGAGCCGCCGACCTCGTGCCGGGGGTGAGCGGCGCGACGGTCGCCATCGTGCTCGGGATCTACGAGCGCCTGGTGGCCGCGGTCCGCGCCTTCGACCTCGCGTTCGCGGGCCGGGCGCTGCGGCTCGACCTGCCGGGCGCGGCCCGACACGTCGACGCCCGGTTCCTGTTTCCCCTCGTCGTCGGGGTCGGGCTCGCGGCGGTGTTCTTCACCCGCGTGGTGTCGCTCGCGGATCTGATGGAGAGCCACCGCATCGCGGTGCAGGCATTCTTCTTCGGCCTCGTCACGGGGGCCCTCGGGGTGTTGCTCGGCGAAGCGGGGCGTGGCCGCGCACCCCGGTGGACGGACTTCGCGGCCGCGGCGGGCGGGGTCGCGGCCGGGTGGGGAATCGCGGTCGCGGTGCCCGCGTCGACGCCCGAGTCCGCGTGGTTCGTGTTCGTGGCCGGAGCGCTCGCGGCCGCCGCCATGATCCTCCCCGGCGTCTCCGGGGCCTACGTGCTCGTGCTGCTCAAGAAGTACGTCTACGTGCTGGTCGCGCTCGGGCGCCTCGACCTCGCGGTGCTCGTGCCGTTCGGGCTGGGGGTGGCGGCGGGGCTGATGCTGCTCAGCCGGGCCCTCGGGTGGCTCCTCGGCCGGCACCGTCGCCCGACCCTCTTCGCCCTCGCGGGGCTCGTCGCGGGCTCGCTCTGGTCCCTCTGGCCGTACCGGATCGCGACCGGTCGTGGCTCGGCGCCGGAGTGGCCCGATACGTTCGACGCCACGACCCTGCTCCTCGCGGCCGCGGGGGTGGCCCTGGTCGCCGCTCTCCATCTCGCCGCCCGATTCCGCGCTTGATCCGCCGGACGGACGCCCCGCTGCCGGTGCAGCGCGCGGCCCCGCGATGGTCTATCTTCCTGCATCGCCACCGGGGGAACACGAGGGAGCCGGACGATGGCCGATGAGCTGATCTTCTACACCAACCCCATGTCGCGGGGCCGGATCGCGCGCTGGATGCTGGAGGAGACCGGCGTCTCCTATCGCACCGAGGTGCTCGAGTACGGCACGACGATGAAGGCGCCCGCGTACCTCGCCGTCAACCCCATGGGCAAGGTTCCGGCAATCCGCCACGGCAGTGTGGTGGTGACGGAGGCGGCCGCGATCTGCGCCTACCTCGCGGACGCCTTCCCCGGGGCGGATCTGGCGCCGCCGTCCGGCGAGCGCGGCCCCTACTACCGGTGGCTCTTCTTCGCAGCCGGCCCGGTCGAGGCGGCGGTGAGCAACCGCTTTCTCGGCTTCGAGGTTCCCGGGGACATGGAGGCGATGATCGGCTACGGCACCTTCGCGCAGGTGATGGACGCCCTCGAAGGCGCGGTGTCCGGCGGCGGGTACGTGGCGGGTGACCGATTCACCGCCGCCGACGTCTACGTCGGATCGCACATCGGCTGGGGGCTCCAGATGCAGTCGATCGAGAAGCGCGCCGCCTTCGAGGACTACTGGGCGCGCCTCGTCGCTCGCGACGCCTGGCGGAAGGCCACCGAGCGGGACGACGCCCTCCAGGCCGAGCGCAACCCGCCCGCATAGCCGGCCCGGGCCAGCGGGCCACGGCCGCAACCGGGTTCAGTGGGTGCGGCGGTAGATGAGGGTGTAGACGACGAGGAAGAGGCCGATCATCAACAGCGAGAACAGGGTGGATGCGGTCCCGAGGGCGAACAGGGTTGGCCGGATCCGCTGCGTCATCGAGGCGTTGATGTCGAGGGGGAGGGTGTTGAGCTCGCCGGCGAGGAGCGTCGTCCGGGCGAACTCGTCGTAGGAGAGGGTGAAGCCGAAGAGCCCCGCGGCCACGATCCCGGGCAGGATGAGGGGCAGGGTCACCTCCCGGAACACGGTCCACTCGCTCGCCCCCATGTCGCGCGCCGCCTCCTCCAGGCTCGAGTCGAAGCGGTTGAAGACGGCCATCATCACCAGGAACCCGAACGGCAGGGTCCACACCACGTGCACCCCGAGCCCGGAGGACCACCAGTCGGGAGGGATGCCGACCTGCTTCAGCAGGGTCGCAAGCCCGAGGCTGAGGAGGATCCCCGGCACCATGAGCCCCGCCATGATGGTGTAGAAGAGGGTTCCCGAGCCGCGGAAGGGTCGCCGGAAGGCCATCCCCAGCATGGTCGAGAAAAGGGCGGTGATCACCATCACGATGAGGGCGAGGATGATGGAGCGAAGGAGCGCCCCCTTCATGTCGCCGACCGTCGAGGGCTCGATCAGCTTCTCCCACCAGTACAGGCTCACCCCGCGCATCGGGAAGCTCGTGCCGCCGCGCTTCCCCTGGAACGAGAGGATGAACATCGCGAACATCGGCCCATAGATGAAGATGAGGAAGATGACGAAGTAGACCCCGAAGCCGGACTTGACGAGCGTCCGGCGGCGTGCCTCGGCGGACTTGCGGCGCTTCACGGCCATCGGCGTCCCTAGAGCTGCTTCCGGATGTCGACGATTCGCAGGATGATGACCACCCCGATCATCATCGCGACCATCAGCATGAGGGCGTTGACGGCCGCGAACGGATAGTTCGCGAACGTGTAGTAGTTGAGGATGACGGTGCCGACCGTCGAGATCTTGCCGCCGTACACCACGACCGCGCTCGCGAACTCTCCCATCAGCATCACGAAGATGAAGATCATCCCGATCGCGACCCCCGGCAGGGAGAGGGGCACGATGATCTCGCGGAAGATCTGGAACGCGTTCGCCCCCATGTCGCGCGCCGCCTCCAGCACCTGCCGGTCGATCTTCGCGAGCGAGAAGAAGATGGGGCCGACGCAGAGCACCACGTAGAGCTGCACGAGGGCCATCGTGTACCCGAACTCGGAGTAGAGCAGGAACGAGACCGGCTTGTCCACGATGCCGAACTCGACGAGCGCCCGGTTGAGGAGCCCCCGCCGGCCGAGCATCGGCAGCCAGGCGACGGCGCGGATGAGGTAGCTGGTCCAGAACGGGACCATGCAGAGCAGGAACAGGGCGAGCTGCCACTTGAACGACTGCACCTGGAGGGCGAGGAAGTAGGCGATCGGATAGCCGACGAGGAGGCAGAGCACCATCACGGTGAGGGCGAACCGGAAGGTGGTGCCGAGGGTCTTGAGAAACACGCTCGGGGTGAGGAACTTGCGCGACTCGGGGTCGAAGAAGCCTTCGACCTCGTAGTAGTCCACGTAGTTCTTGATGGTCGGGTCGGGGGCCATCCCGTGGCCGGTCGAGCTGAAGAAGCTGAAGACGACGATGCTCGCGAGCGGCACCAGCAGGAAGAGGAGGAGCCAGATGGCGGCGGGGGCGACCAGCCAGCCGGGGTGCCCCCCCGGCTCGCCGCGTCGGGCGCGGGCGCCCGCCGCCGGCTCGTCCCGCCCCGATTCCGCCTCTGCGCCCCGTACGTCGCCGTGCCTCCACGGGACGCCCCGCCCGGGGGTGGCGCCGATGAGGCCCGGATGCTGGGGTATCGCGTGATTGGCCATCGATGCTCGGGCCGGACGTCTCGGTCGCTTCG
>JAJDXW010000185.1 GCA_022823045.1 Gammaproteobacteria bacterium | reverse complement strand
ACCCTCGACAACGCGACCCGCTTCCCCATCCGGCTCGTCGAGTCGGGGCCGGCGGGCGGCGCGATCCTCGCCACCGAGATCGCGCGCGAGTGCGGCGGCGACGACGCGGTCTCATTCGACATGGGCGGGACCACGGCCAAGATCTGCCTCATCGACGGCTGCGAACCCCAGATGACCCGCACCTTCGAGGTGGCCCGGGCCTACCGGAACCTCAAGGGGAGCGGCCTCCCGGTCCGCATACCGGCCATCGAGATGGTGGAGATCGGGGCCGGCGGAGGGTCCATCGCGGGGGTGGACGGGATGGGCCGGCTCAACGTCGGTCCGGCGAGCGCGGGGGCCGACCCCGGCCCCGCCTGCTACGACCGGGGCGGCGAGCGACCGACGGTGACGGACGCCGACGTCGTGCTCGGGCGCATCGACCCGGCAGAGTTCGCGGGGGGTTCGGTCAGGCTCGCCCCGGAGCGGGCGGCCCGGACGATCCGCGGGGCGGTCGGGGCGCCCCTCGATCTCACCGACCCCCTCGCCGCCCTCTCCGTCTCCGAGATGGTCGACGAGAACATGGCGAACGCGGCCCGGGTCCACGCCGTCGAGTGGGGGAAGGACATTTCCGCCCGGACGATGATCGCGTTCGGCGGCGCGGCTCCCCTGCATGCGGCCCGCCTCGCCCAGAAGCTCGACGTGAGCCGCGTGATCGTGCCGACCGGAGCGGGGGTCGGGTCCGCGATCGGGATGCTGCGCGCCGCGGTGTCCTACGAGGTGGTGCGAAGCCGCTACCTTCGCCTCGCCGACTTTGACCCCGGGGCAGTCAACGCCCTGCTCGCGGAGATGCACGAGGAGGCGCGGGCGGTGGTGGTGGCCGGAGCCGGGGACGGGGCCGAAAAGGGCGGCGGGCTCGACGACGCGCGGCACGCCTACATGCGTTACGTCGGCCAGGGGCACGAGATCGTGGTGCCTCTCCCCGTCCGGCCCCTCGCGGCGGGTGACCGGGAGACCCTCGCCGAGGCGTTCGATGCCGAGTACGCCCGCCTCTACGGCCGCACCATTCCCGGCCAGGAGCGGGAGATCCTGAGCTGGACCCTCACCGTCACCGCCCGGAAGCCCTCGCTCCCGCCGACCCCCTGTCCGCTTCCGCCTTCGGAGGAGGGCGAGGTGAGCCCGCCGCCGGAACCGGAGACCGGCGGGTCGGACACCGGCACCGGCACCGGGGCCGGGGCCGGGACTGAGACCGGGACCGGGCGGATGGGCGACGACTCTGCGACCGCACAGCCACCGACCCGGCGGCTGTTCGACCCGATCCTCGCCGACTATGCGGCGGCGGCGGTCCACCGCCGCGAACGGCTTGCCCCCGAAGACGCGCTGGCGGGGCCGGCCGTGATCGTCGAGGATCAGACCACCACCGTGGTTCCGGAGGGCTTCCGGGCCACCGTCGACCCGCTCGGCTACCTGGTGCTCGACCGGGTGGACCCGAGCGCCTGAAGGTCAACGAGGAGGAACGCGAATGAGCAACATGACCGCGCTTGACCGGATCCGGATGCAGATCCAGTGGAACCGGCTCCTCTCGGTGGTCGAGGAGCAGGCCCAGACCCTGGTCCGCACCGCGTTCAGCACCTCGGCCCGCGAGGCGGGTGACATCTCCGCCGGCGCCTTCGATACCGACGGCCGGATGCTCGCGCAGGCGGTGACCGGCACCCCGGGGCACGTGAACGCGATGGCCGCGTCGGTGAGGAGCTTCCTCGAGAAGTACCCGCTCGAGACCATGGAGGACGGGGACGTTTTCCTCACCAACGATCCCTGGCTCGGCACCGGCCACCTCAACGACTTCACCGCCGTCACCCCTACCTTCCACGAGGGCCGCATCGTGGCCCTCTTCGCGTCCACGACCCACGTGGTCGACATCGGCGGGCGGGGCTTCGGGCCGGACGGGCGGCAGGTCTACGAGGAGGGGCTCAACATCCCGATCCTCCCCCTCGCGAAGCGCGGCGAGTTCAACTCCCTGGTGTTCGAGATCGTGCGCGCGAACGTCCGCAATCCGGTCGAGGTCGAGGGGGACCTCTACTCCCTCGCGGCGTGCAACGAGGTCGGAGGGCGGCGCCTCGTGGAGATGATGGACGAGTTCGGCCTCGCCGACCTCGACGACCTCGCCCGCTACGTCATCGACGCCTCGCGCGAGGGGATGCTGGCCGAGATCCGCGCCCTGCCGCACGGCACGTACCGAAACACGATGCGGATCGACGGCTACGAGCGCGAGCTCGACCTCGTTGCCGCGGTGACCATCGACGATACCGGGATGTCGGTCGACTTCGACGGCACCTCGGCCGTGTCGACCTACGGGATCAACGTCCCCATCACCTACACCGAGGCATATGCGAGCTTCGGCGTTCGCTGCGTCATCGGCTCGCGCATTCCGAACAACGCGGGCTCGCTCGCCCCGGTGCGGGTGACCGCTCCGGTCGGCACGATCCTCAACGCCCCGCACCCGTGCGCGGTGACCGGGCGCCACGTCATCGGCCAGATGCTGCCGGACGTGGTGCTCGGGTGTCTCGGCCAGGTCATTCCCGACCGGGTCCCGGCCGAGGGGACCTCGTGCCTGTGGAACCCGGTCCTCCTCGGTGGGCACGGCATGACCGGGGACGACCTCGACGAGAGCGGCGGCCCCGAGTTCGCGATGAACACGTTCCACACCGGAGGGACGGGGGGGCGTCCCGGGAAGGACGGGCTCGACGCGACCGCGTTCCCCTCCGGGGTGCGGAACACCCCGGTCGAGGTGAACGAGACCATCGCGCCGCTCGTCTTCTGGCGCAAGGAGTACCGGGAGGACTCGGGAGGGGCCGGGAGGTTCCGCGGCGGCACGGGGCAGATCATGGAGATCGCCCACGCGGGCGACAACGCGTTCGCGATCAACTCGATGTTCGACCGGGTAATCCACCCCCCACGCGGCCGGAATGGCGGCGCCTCCGGCGAGACGGGGCGGATCTACCTCAAGTCGGGGGCGGCCGAGTTCCGGGGAAAGGGGCGCCAGACCATCCCGCGGGGGGACCGCCTCGTGCTCGAGATGCCGGGCGGGGGAGGGCTTGGCGACCCCCTCGAGCGGGACCCCGAGCGGGTGGCCGGCGACGTGCGGAACGGCCTCGTCTCGGCCGAGCGGGCCCGGGCCGACTACGGGGTGGTCGTCGGAGCCGACGACCGCCTCGACGGGGAGCGCACGGAGAGCGAGCGGCAGGCCCGCCGCACCGCCGCCCAGGACTGACACACGTCCCGGCCTCAGGCGCCGGCCGCGACCGCGGTCGCCGTCCCGGTGAGGACGGTCTCCCCTTTCTGGTTGGTGGTGGTGACCGAGAGGTCGACGAGGCGCTCGCCGCCTTCCTCGCGGACCGCCTCCACCCGGGTGGCGGCGGTCAGGGTGTCGCCCGGCCACACCTGGCTCGTGAACCGCACACCGAACTTGCGCACGTTCTCCGCGCCGACGAGGTTGGTGATCGCCCGCCCCGTCATCCCCATCGTCAGCATGCCGTGGGCGAACACCCCCGGGTAGCCGGCCGCCTCGCGGGTGTAGAGCTCGTCGGTGTGGATCGGGTTGTAGTCGCCGGAGGCGCCCGAGTACATCACGAGCTGGGTGCGGGTCAGATCCTCGACGAGCACCTCCTCGTGGAGGTCGCCGACCTTGAAGTCTTTCGCTGTCATCGCCGTCACGGTCTCCGTTTCAGCCCTGGTCCACCGGACGCTCGGTGTTGACCACGACGCCCCGCGCCCGGCACACGAGCTCCCCGCTCTGGTCGTGGTAGTCGATGAGGCGCTCCGAGAACGAGAGCTTTCCGGCGCGCCGGCTCTGCTTCTCCCACGACTCCCCGACGCGGTAGGTTGCGGTCAGCACGTCGCCCGGCCGGAGGGGGCGGCGGAACTCGAAGTGCTGCTCGGCGTGGAGCCCGCCCGAGGAGGGCGGGTCGCCGTCGATCCCGCTCGGGGTCGCGCCCGAGCCGAACCACTTCTCGCCCCACTTGGGGCGGGTGGCGTGATCGGGGTCGAACTGCGCCACCGCCTGGGCGAAGGTCGGCGGCGCGACGATGCCCCCCGCCCCGGTCTTCTTCGCCGCCGCGGCGTCGTGGTAGACGGGGTTGGTGTCCCCGATGGAGCGCGCGAACATCATGATGTGCGTCGCTTCCACGGGAAACGTGACCTTCTTGGGCTCCGACACTCGATTCCTCCTCTCGGGCCGTGGACCTCGCGGGCCGGCGGCGGCCCGCGCCGGCGACATTATCCGTGCAACCCCGGATGGCTCCAACCCTGCGGCGGGGACGGGCGCATCGCCGCCCACCGTCCGGCAACGGCGAGGCTTCTCCGTCCTGTCGGGCCGGGAATCACGTTCAGCCAAGCGCGCGCCTTACCGCGCCCGGTTCAAGCTCCATGATCCGGAGCAGGGTTTGGGCCGGTCCGGTCGGAGTGCGGCGCCCCTGCTCCCAGTTCTCAAGCGTGCGCTTGCTCACGTTCAGGAACGCCGCCATCTGCGACTGTGAAAGGCCGAACTGCTCCCGAACCGCCTTCACGTCCGGGGCGGACAGCTCGCGCCGGGGCAGCGCATCGGGCCGATCGCGCCAGGCTTCAAGCCCTTCCCGGATTTCGTCGAAAAGATTTCGCTCTTTCGTCACTTCTCGCCCTCCCCAAGAGTTTCCACCAGAGCGCGCAAGGCTTTCACCTCCGCAGGATTCAGGTCGGACACCTCCGACTTGCGGTACACGGTCAGTAGAAGAATGCGCTCACGCTCGGTGATGCAGTAGTAGATCACCCGCAGACCCCCGCGCTTCCCGGTTCCCGCCGCTGCCCAGCGGAGCTTGCGAATTCCGCCCGATCCACGAATGAGGTCTCCCGCCGTCGGGTTGGCCATCAGCGTGGACTGCATCAGGCGGTATCGGTCATCGTCAAGGTACTCCTGTCTTACCCGCTCGAACGGTGGCGCCTCGATGAAGATCATGGGGCATAGCATACGCCATTGGCGTATTCGATGCGACGCGGAGGCAGGGAACGCGGTACGATGGCGTGAAGCGAGCGGAGCACGGTCGGGCAACGAGACGAGTCGGCTCCTCGAACTTGTGAGACGGGAGCCGAGTCAAGCGGATATGGACGAGCCTGCCACCGGTCTTCGCCTCGGCGTCGACATCGGAGGGACCTTTACCGACTTCTGCGTGTTCGACGAGACGACGGGATCGGTGCGCACCCACAAGACCCTCTCGACGCCGGAGACCCCCGGCGCCGAGGTGATGAACGGCATCGAAGAGCTCGCGAGCCGTCACGGATGGCCGCCGGACGCGATCCGCCATTTCACGCACGGCACCACCGTGGGGGTGAACACGGTGATCCAGCGCCGGGGGGCGGCGCTCGCCCTCTTCACCACCCGCGGATTCGAGGACGTCCTCGAGATCGCGCGGCTCAAGGTCCCGGACCCTTACGACCTCTTCTCGCGCCGGCCGCCGCCCCTCGCGCCTCGCGAGCGGGTCTACGGGATCGGCGAGCGGACCCTGAAGGACGGCAGCGTCGAAACCGCGGCGGACCCCGGGGAGGTCGGCGCGGCGGCCCTGCGGGCTCGCGCGGACGGGGCCGACACCATCGTCGTCGCCCTGCTCCACGCCTACGTCAACCCGGCCAACGAGCGGGCGGTGCGGGACGCGGTCCGCGCCGCCGCCCCGGACCTGGCGGTGACCCTCTCCTCCGACGTGTGGCCGGTCATCCGCGAGTACGAGCGCACGGTGACCGCGACCGTCGCCGGCTACGTGCAGCGCCGGGTCGCGGCGTACATCGGCTCGCTTCAGAATGCGCTTCGGGACGCGGGAGTGCCCGCCCCGCCGATGATCACCAAGTCGAACGGCGGGATCATGGCCGCGGAGCTCGGCAAGACGGACCCAATCGCGATGCTGCTCTCGGGGACCGCCTCCGGGGTCATCGGAGCCGCGGACGTGGCAGCCCGGGTCGGCGCCTCGGAGGTGCTCAGCTTCGACGTCGGGGGGACGTCGGCGGACGTCGCGGTGATCCAGGACGGCAAGCCTGCCTTCGGCACCGGCGAGATGGTGGGCGAGTTTCCGATCTACGTCCCGACCGTCTCCGTCACCTCGATCGGGGCGGGGGGCGGCTCGATCGCGCGAGTCGACGAGTTCGGGGTCCTCAAGGTGGGGCCGGAGAGCGCCAGCGCGCGTCCCGGCCCCGCCTGCTACGGCGGCGGCGGGACCCTCCCGACGATCACCGACGCGTTTGCGGTCCTGAACCTCCTCGGGGCGGGAGAGCTCGGCTACGGAGCGGTCGCCCTCGATCGCGGCGCGGCGGAGCGGGCCGTCGCGACCCTCGCCGAGCCCCTCGGGCTCTCCCTCCCGGAGGCGGCCGAGAGCGTCATCCGGGTCGCGATCTCGGGGATGTACCTCGAGGTCTCGAAGCTCCTGTCGCGCCACGGGGCGGATCCGCGCTCGTTCACCCTCCTCGCCTTCGGCGGGGCCGGCCCGATGACCGGCTGTCTGCTCGCCCGCGATCTGCGCATCCGGCGGACCGTCATTCCCCCTACGCCCGGCGTGCTTTCCGCGTACGGGGGGCTCATTGCGGACATCCGCAACGACTTCATCCGCACCGCGTTCGTCGAGCTCGACGCGCCGGGGCTGGCCACCCTGGAGGCCCATGCCGGGGAGCTCGAAGCCCGGGCCCTCGCGTGGCTTCGCGACGAGCAGGGGTTCGGGGGCGAGGCGCGGCTCGTGTGGTCCGCGGACATGCGTTATCTCGGGCAGTCCTACGAGATCGAGACCGTGATCGACCGGCGCGACATCGCGGCCGGGCGCGCCGCCCCCCTCGCCGACGCCTTCCATGCCGCGCACGCGCGGGTCTACGACCATGCGGACACCGAGGCCCCGGTCCAGGTGGTGAACCTTCGCCTCGTCGTGAGCGGGAGCGCGCCCAAGCCGGAGCTCGCCGAACGGCCACTTGCCCCGGGCCCCGCGCGGCCGAAGGGCGAAACGATGATCCACCTCGACGGCGCCGAGCGCCGCGCCGCCCTGCACGACCGTGCGGCGCTCTCGCCGGGCCAGCACTTCGCGGGGCCCGCGATCGTCGCCCAGGACGACTGCACCTCGATCGTTCCCCCCGGATTCGCGGCCCGCGTCGACGGGTGGGGGAACCTCGTCATCGAACCGGAGGAGGCGTGAGC
Source organism: Gammaproteobacteria bacterium (assembly GCA_022823045.1). Taxonomy (GTDB): domain Bacteria; phylum Pseudomonadota; class Gammaproteobacteria; order HK1; family HK1; genus JAJDXW01. The sequence continues at coordinate 8,554 of JAJDXW010000185.1, read as the reverse complement.
ATCATGCGCATCGACCCCATCACCCTCGAGGTCCTCAAGAACCACACGAGGGCGGCCGCCGAGAGCATGGCCTTCACCCTCTATCGCACCGCCCACTCGACCTTCGTCAAGGAGACCGAGGACTTCACCACCGGGCTCACCACCCCCGCCGGGGAGACGTTCGCGACCCCGACCGAGCTCGGGGCGACCTGGTTCGTGGGGCTCAACTACGGGCGGGTGATCGAGATGATCGACGACTACCGCCCGGGCGACATCGCGCTCACCAACGACCCCTATTCCGGGTTCGTCTGCACCCACACCCCGGACATGCACATCTGGAAGCCGATTTTCCACGGGGACGAGATCGTCGCGTTCTCGGTCGGGCACATCCACAACACCGACGTCGGCGGGGCGGTGCCGGCCTCGCTCTCGCGCACCCTTAGCGAGATCCACCAGGAAGGGGTGCGGGTGCCGCCCTCGAAGATCCTCGTGGAGGGCGAGCTCGACCGCCAGGTGCTCGACTTCTTCCTCACCAACGTCCGGGCGCCGGAGCAGAACTGGGGGGACCTCAAGGCCCAGATCGCCGCCTGCAACACCGGCGAACGCAAGGTCCGCGAGATGATCGCCCGGTTCGGGGTGGAGGTCTTTCGCGACGGGGTGGCGGACCTCCTCGACTACGCCGAGGCGCAGGCGCGGGCCATCGTCCGTGCCCTCCCGGACGGAACCTACCCCTTCGCGGACTACATGGACGAGGACGCGGTCGACGGCTGGCCCTGCCGCCTCAAGCTCACCCTCGTCATCGACGGCGACGAGCTCGTCTTCGACTTCACGGGGTCCGACCCGCAGCTCGAGAGCTCGCTCAACATGCCGACGGGCGGCGACGAGCGCCACACCCTCCTCATGGTCGGCATGACCTACGTCCTCTACTCGCTCGACCCTTCGCTCTACCTCAACTCGGGAGTAGGGCGGGTGTGCCGCTGCATCCTGCCGTCGGGGACCATCGTGAACCCGAAGTTCCCGGCCGCGGTCGGAATGCGGACCCTCTCGTGCAGCCGGCTCCAGGGGCTCATCTTCGGCGCCTTCGCCCCCGCCGCCCCGGAGCGGCTCGCCGGAGCGCCGGGATCGGGCGGGCCGATCATGAACGTCAACACCACCGACAACCGCACCGGGCGGCGCATCATGGCCGCCGTCAACCCGATGACGGGCGGCGCGGGCGGGCGTGCGGACGAGGACGGCCTGGACGCCTCCGGCGCCAACCAGGGCTTCCTAAAGAACACCCCCACCGAGATCAACGAGGCGGAGGCGGGCATCAAGGTCCTTCGCTACGGCCTCGCCCCGGACAGCGCCGGGCCGGGGCTGCACCGGGGAGGGCTCGCCACCGAGATGACCTTCCAGGCGTTCTCGCCCAACACGCGGGTCACCGCGCGGAACCGCGATCGCACCCGCTTCACCGGCTGGGGCATCGCGGGCGGCCGCGCGGGTGCGCCGTCCCGGTTCACCCTGAACCCCGGCACCAACCGGGAGGTCGACCTCGCGAATACGGACATCCTCACCATTGGTCCGGGCGACGTGATTCACGTCACCTGCGGCGGCGCCGGCGGCTGGGGGGACCCCCTCGAGCGCGAGCCGGACACCGTGCTCCTCGACTGGCGCCGGGGCTGGGTGACGACCGAGCACGCCCGCGATGCCTACGGGGTGGTGATCGCGGACGGGGTGGTGGACCGGGCCTCGACGGGCGCCCTTCGCGCCGCCCGGGCGAACGGGAGCAACGGGGCGAACGGCGGGAACGGCGGGAACGGGAGCTTCTACGACGTCGGCGCCGAGCGGCGGGCCTTCGAGGAGGTCTGGACGGAGGAGAACTACGCCGCGCTCACCGAGTGTCTCGCGCGCCTCCCCGTCCACTGGCGGTTCTACGCCAAGCACCGGATCTTCGCCACCGTCGAGCGGGCGGACCCGGATGAACGGCACGGCGACGGCTCGGAGGTGCGCCGCGCCTTCGACGCCCTCTGCACCGAATTCCCGCAGCTCTCCGAAGCCGCCGCCGCCTGACACCCCGCTCCTTCCATCGCCAAGCCATGGAGACAACACGGCGACGGGCGGCACCATCGCCTGCTACTTCCTTGCCGTGGACGGTGGTCCGGGCAATGTGTACAAGTGATGCGACCTTACTCACGGAAGCACGTCGGAGAGGGCCGTCTTCCCGAAGGGTTCGCTGTGATGAGGACGGGCAAGTTGAGGTACCAGCGGGTGACGACCTTGAAGAGGAGGTCGGCGTGAGGTGCAGGGCACCCGTGCATCCTTGGCTCGGACACGCCTGACTCGCGGAAACTCGCATCGAAGCTCTACGGGTAGAATCGCCCGATAGCGGATCGATACACCCATGCTTCGAGCATCCATGGATGGCTGCGCGCGCTGTTCTCAAAAGAAATTCCACGCCTGAAGACCACTTGGCACGGTTTTGGCTTTAGCTTTCATATCTGCCGACAGGCGTCCAGCGGGTGGCGCCATGAGGCCAGGGTCAGGAGCGAAGGTACAGGAACGATGGCGCTGCTCTACTACCAGAACCTTGGAGTCCACCGCCCCGACATCCTGATGCGCCGGGCGTTCGGCGAGCTCAGGATATTCTACGACTTCCTCAAGCGGACGCGGGACTACCTGGAGAGCGACGCAGCCGTGAAGCGGGTCGCTTGGCGCCCCGGCGAAACGCCGGCCAACGGCGACCACGGTACCGGGTCGGGCGAAGCGACCGATGCCGGCGTGTGGATCGAGCTCACCGAGCCATCGTATCGGCCGAACGAGCCCGAGGCCACCTTTCGGGCATTCCTCGACGAGAACGTGAAGGAGGTCTATGAGGCCGATCCCTCGGCCGAACGCGAGACGCCGGATGCACGTCGCGGCGACCGGCTCGACTTCGGGGTCGAGCGCAAGATCGCGGTGCTCGACCGGGACCCGGAAACCTTCCAGTTGCGGCTCGAGCGAAGTCCGCGGTTGCCGGAACTCCTCATCCGACCCAACACTTGGCCGATCCACTGCCAGATCCGGGCGGTACATGCACTCCAGAACACCCCTTCACGCGTTCACCTCCCGCTGCTGCGGCTCTTCGAAGGTGCCGATCACGCTTCCTGGCCGACTGTCGAGCGGGTATCCATCGAGGTGTCAGGCTGGCGGGTGCAGTCGGAGCGCGATGTGCTTGGGCTCCGCTACCGGGCAATCCCCGTGGCGTCGGGCGGGAGCTGGATGGTGCTGTCGGACGCCGACCGGCCCGGAACCGACGAACAGCGCAGATTCGTCGAGCGGGCACTCGGGACACCGGACTTCGCGTTCCTCGAAGGGCCGCCCGGCTCGGGAAAGACCACCGCGATCTGCGAGTTGGTATTGCAGCTCGCAAAACGCGGGAAGCGGGTGTTGCTCTCGGCTTCGACGCACGTCGCGGTGGACAACGTTCTGGAGCGCGTGATGGACGAGTCGAATCCGCACTGTGACCTGGTGATCCCGGTTCGCATCGGGGACCGGAGGAACGTCTCCGAGAAGGCACGCCGGTGGCAGCTCGAACGCTTCGTTCGCACCGAGAGGGAGCGCCTGCTCGGGAAGCTCCTGGACCTCGAACGGCGGCGCTCTCTCACACCGTCGCAGGAGGCATTGCTCGAAGCGCTACGGCGAGGCCCCTCGGTGGTCGAGCGTCTGGTCCTGGACGCCGCCAACCTCGTGTGTGGCACCACGATCGGAATTCTCCAGCATCCGGACATCAAGGCGGAGGCCAGATCGAGTGGCCGTACAAGTCCCACCTTCGACATGCTCATCATCGACGAGGCATCCAAGACCCCCTTCCAGGAGTTCCTCGTCCCCGCGTTGCTCGCGAAGCGGTGGGTCATCGTGGGAGATCCGAGGCAGCTCTCCCCGTACGTCGACGAGCAAGCGATGGCGGTGAACGTCGAGGCGTGCCTTCCGGACACGCGGATTCGAGACGCCTGCATCGACGCGTTCATGGCCGGGCGTGCCAATTCCCGGCGACGGCGCACCGCCGCGGTCGTTGTGGAGGACGAAGGGACTCGCCGCGCCTACCTCGGGCAGTGCGCCGCCCGCGACGTAACGCTCGCCGACGCGGACCGCGACGAGCACGAACTCCCGACCGCGGATCTCGTGATCGGAACGCCGCTCGCGCTGGAACGGAAGGCGGACGAACTGCCGCTCGACATCGCGACCGTGCGCGGCCCGAAGAACGCACTGCATCTCCTGCATCGGCGTGCGGATGCGTGGCTTCGCCTCATCGGACGTCCCCGCGAAGACCGGCCGGAGTGGGCATCCGAGGTGGGATGGCGCCTTGCCAGTCTGTACGAGCAGCGTATCGGCGATGGCTCCGGCGACCCTGATGCCGACCGGCACACGACCGGGGAGCGCCTGCGCCGACAGGTGGAAGAGTTGCTCCCGGTCGCCGGAACCGGCGCAGAGCCCGGGCCCATCCGGCAGCAGATCGATCGTGTGCGCCGGGTCGCCCTCCCGTCCGTTCTCGAATCGTTGCGTCACGGGTTCGAGCGCAACCAGGCTCAGCGAACCGGGTCCGCACTTTCGGACGGCCTGCCGGAGCGCGTGCTGGATGCTCGGCACGTGCTACTGAGCACGCAGCACCGCATGCATCCCGAGATTGCGGCGTTCTCCCATGACCACATCTACGAAGGCGCCGCGCTTCGAACACCGCAGTATTTGGCGGCCGAGCGCATGTGGAGCTATTCCCGCTACGCCCACCGCTCCGCCTGGCTCGACGTTCGCGGCCGCTTCAACCGGCGCTTCAACTGCAACGAGGACGAGGCCCGCGTGGTGGCGGGCGAGCTTCGCCGCTTCGACGAGTGGGCACGCACGAACCCGCGGGACGACGGCCGCCCGTGGGAGGCGGCAGTGTTGACGTTCTACCGGGGACAGGAGCGCGAAGTGCGGCGCCATTTTCGGCGTTGGACCGGGCGGGATCGCGCGATGCGCCACTTCGCGCGGGGCCCGAAGAATCGGTCCCACCTCCTTGTCGAGCTGTGCACCGTCGACCGCTTTCAGGGGCACGAGGCCGACATCGTGCTGGTCAGCTTCGCCCGGCCCCACCCGACGAGCTTCCTGGAGAGCCCGAACCGCCTGAACGTCGCCCTGACCAGAGCGCGCTATCAGCGCGTCGTCATCGGTGACCGCCAGGCGATGCGTCGGGCGCGGGGGACCTTGCTGGCGGCATTGGCCGAGAAAGAACCGTGGGGGCAGGACATCGAGAGGGAGCGACGATGAGCAGACGCATCATTCTGGAACGGCCGGTGAACGTCGGTTGCTGGCGCACCGTCGGGCAGGTCGCCAAGGCCGGGAGGCGGGTCGAGCTCCTGCCGGTGCTCGTCCGGGCGCAGGAGACCGGCGGGACGAACGGGCAGGACGTGGCCGGGCACCTGTTCTTCGAGCCACGTTCACGGCGCGTCGTGGCCGAGCGGCTCCTGCGCATCGGAGCCGCCTATGGACTCCTTGACGAGGACGGCCAAGCATTCACACTGACCGAGGCCGGGAAGGAGGCCATCGACACCGAAGAGGTGTTCGTACCGGAGGACGGGGCCTGGACCATATGGGCGAGCGACGACCCCGCTCTCCCCTCGCCGGTGCTGCGAATCGAGCCGTGGAACGAGCCCACCGCATACGACGAAATCAAGGGCAAGCAGCGGGAGAGCGCAAGGAAGCGCCGGAGTGAGGCCCTCCCGGCCTGGCTGCAAAACATCATCGGGACACCGCTCATACCGGCCGCCGGAAGTGCCGCGGCCGTCCGCATCGACCACCTCGACGACAACGCCGAGGCGGTCAACACCCATGGCGCGCTTCATCTGCGCTGGAACGTCGGCGACGGTCGTCTGCAGCTCAGCGGGAGCCTGGGCGGACGGCAGGAAGGGAATACGAAGCACGTGGAGACCGAGCTGGAGGCGCCACGCGCGCCACCCAACGAAGTCTGGCGCACGCTGCTCGACAACGAAGGACTCCGGGAACAGTGGGACGAAGAACGGCAGGTGCTCCATGTGCGCTTCGACGAGACCGGCGACACCGAGCGGGAGGCCATGTCCCGTGACCTGAAGATCGAGTCACCGTACCTGCCCCGTTACGGGACGTTCGAGCCACTCACCGTTCCCAACGTCGGAATCACCGCCGAATCCGAGATGGACGCGCAATCGTGGGCGCAGTGGCGCCTGCGGGCACGAATTCGCGACTACGCTACGTCCGAACGCTACGCGGACTGGTGTGCGGAGGCGGCGGCTCCCTTCGACCGGTACGAGGTCGAGCTTCCGGCCCGTGCTCACCTTGCGCGCGGATGCTGGCAACAGGTGACGGACCGGCCCGAGCCGTGGACCTGGCATCTCGTCGCCGCCGAGGATTGGAGCCTGTGATGGATAACTGGACGAAGGAGTACACCCGCGTGATCGACCAGCGGTCCTGTCGATTGCCTCCCACGTGGGTCCCCCGCGAAGGGGGGCGTAGTGGCGAGACGGAGCGGGGCACGCACCCCGCGACCATCGCGTCCCCGGGCGCCTCTCGCAATCGAACGCGCGGCGGCGAGACGGAAGAGGGTCGAGCGGTCCACGTCTCCGGACCGAACAGGGCAGTGGCGAAGCGGATCGTCACGCTGCTCGCCACGGCCGAGCGCATGGCCGTCGTCTCCAGCTTCCTGCTCGCCGACGGTGAGGTCGAAGATGCGCTCCTCGACGCAGCCGGGCGCGGAGTCCGGGTGTATACCCTGCTGGCATCGGAGGCTCGCCTCGACCGCGAGCCAGGCGACGGCGAGTTCGAACGGCGTGTGCTCGCCGAGCACAAGGACATGTTGCAGCGTCTCGGTGGTCACGTGTTCATCCGGTCGGCGCCGCACTTCCACGCCAAGCTGATCCTGGTCGATCCTCACGCGAGACCTGCGGGGCTCCTGCTGACGGCCAATCTCACGCGGGAGGCGCTGGAGCGGAACGAGGAGCTGGCCGTCGAGCTCATGCCGGACGAAGTGAAGGAGGCGGCCGCAATCGTTCGATGGGCGCTGTGGGAGAGCGCGGAGCACGAGCTTGTGGATCCAAGGACTTTTCTTCCGGTGAAACCCCTCGACCGCGTCGCTCATCCCCTGCCGGCACCGCACATCCTGGCTACCACGGCTTCCGCCACGCAGATCCGTGAGGAGGCCGTCGAGCTCATCGACACCGCGGCCGGTGAACTCATCGTGGCCAGCTTCGGATGGGGCGCCGGCCATCCGGTGGTCGAGCTTCTCTGCGCGCGGGCTCGCCAGGGCGTCTCGCTCACGGTGCTGGCCCGGGTCCGCCCGCGCACCATGCCGGCCCTCGTCGCGCTCGCGGAGGCCGGCGCCCGGGTGCTCGGCTTCCGCTGGCTGCACGCCAAGGCGTTGTGGGGCGACTCGGGCAGGGGGCTGGTCATGTCGGCAAACCTGGAGACGCATGGGCTCGATAGTGGCTTCGAGCTGGGCGTGCGGCTCGCGGGCAAGCGGGCCGCAGAGCTCCGGAAGCGCCTAAATCGATGGTCGGATCAGGCGGCATGGGAACTCCGTCCAGCGCCTGCATTGGGCGAGTTGACCGGAGTCGTGCGTGTCCGGCACGAAGGCGGACTGGTCGAGCTCGACGTGAAGCCTCGACGACCGGTCGATCTCGGCGTCTTCACGGCGGCATCCGCGGACGCACTAATTGCTCCGGAGGAGCCCGAGGCGCCGTGCGTCGATGGACTCCTTCACCCTGATCACGCCGCCCACGAGCTCGAGTGCCGGTGGCTCGTTCAGCCGCCCCGGCTGCATCCGAAGGCAACCGAGGTCACACGGCCCGTCACGCCGTTGCAGAGAGCCATCGACGCCGGGGTCATTCGGGTTGCGGAATCGAGGACGAAGGAAGTCTCCCCGCCTGCTGCCGGCAAGCGTGCAAAGCCGGCTCCACACGAGCCTTCCATGTTCGAGGAGCCCGGCGGAAGGCGCGTCGTGGCGGTCCGATCCCCGGAAGAGCTACCGGGCGCCCGCCGAATCATGGCGGACGTCGGGGCGGCGGCGATCGTCGTCCGAACGGAGCCTGGGGCCCGATGAAACGCGCGAAGCCGGCCCACTGGCAGAACTGCTTCGAGCCGGGCTCGATCTCGGATCCGACGAAACGCACCGAGCCGATCCTGGTCTGCTGGCACTCCGAGCGGGCCGGGTTCGAGGTGCTCGAACGCGCCCTCAATGCGCTTTGCAACCGCCGAATTCGGATCGCGCAGGTACTCTATCTGGTGCAGGAGGGGCACGCGCCCGAGGTCCCGCGGGCATCGCATCTGCCCGCCATCGAGCTCCTGGATCTGTCGGTCGAGGACCCGACCCGGCATGCGGAGGTCTACGAGGCGGTGCGCGACCGCGTGGTGTCCCATCTGCACGGACGCGGGCCGGTGCACGTCAACGTCTCTCCCGGCACGCCGGCCATGCACGCGGTGTGGCTCATCCTGCACGCTGGAGGCGTGTTCCCGCCGGACACGCGGCTGTGGTCGTCGCAGTACAACCCGGCGACGAAGCGCACGCGGATCGATCCGGTAGAGTTTCCGGTCACGACTTGGTTGTCCGAGG
>JAJDXW010000093.1 GCA_022823045.1 Gammaproteobacteria bacterium | reverse complement strand
CCGATCTTCTCCTTGAGCTGGAGCATGAGATCGAGGATCTGGGCCTGGATGGTGACGTCGAGGGCGGTGGTCGGCTCGTCGGCGATGAGGATCGACGGATCGCAGGCGAGGGCCATCGCGATCATCACCCGCTGGCGCATCCCTCCCGACATCTGGTGGGGATACTCGTCCGCCCGGCGCCGCGGCTCCGGGATCTGCACCAGGTCGAGCATCGCGACCGCCTCGGACTTCGCGGCCCGCTGCGAGAGATTCCGGTGCAGCTCGAGCGACTCGGCGATCTGGCGCCCGACCGTCATCACCGGGTTGAGCGAGGTCATCGGCTCCTGGAACACCATCGAGATCCGGTTGCCCCGGACGTCGCGCATCCGCTCCTCGCTCGCTTCGAGCAGCTCCTCGCCCTCGAACCGGATTGATCCCGCGATCTTCGCGGGCGGGGTCGGGAGGAGCCGGAGGACCGACATCGCGGTGACGCTCTTGCCGCACCCGGACTCCCCGACGATCGACAGGGTCTCGCCGGGGTCGACGTGCAGGGACAGCCGCTCCACCGCGCGCACCACCCCGTCACGGGTGAAGAACCGGATGCTGAGATCTTCGATTTCGAGGAGTGGGGAAGCGTTCGACTGGGTCATGTATCTACATCCGCCGGGCGATGCGAGGGTCGAGCGAGTCGCGGAGCCCGTCGCCCAGGATGTTGACGGCAAGGACCGCGACCGCGAGGAACACACCAGGGAAAAATATCATCCACGGGGCCACCTGCACATAGACCCGGCCCTCGGCCATGATGTTCCCCCAGCTCGGAATCTCGGGCGGAGTGCCCGCCCCGAGGAACGACAGGATCGCCTCGATGACGATCGCCGAGGCGCAGACATAGGTCGCCTGCACGATGAGGGGCGCCACCGTGTTGGGGAGGATGTGCATCCACAGGATCTTGGGGAGCCGGGTCCCCCCGGCGACGGCCGCCTCGACGTAGGGCTGCTCGCGGATCGAGAGCACGACGGACCGCACCAGGCGGACCACCCGCGGGATTTCCGGCACCGTGATCGCGATGATGACGTTGCCGACGCCCGCGCCGGTGAGCGAGATGAGGGCGATCGCGAGGAGCACGCCGGGGATCGCCATCACCCCGTCCATCACCCGCATCACCACCGTGTCGACCCAGCGCACGTACCCCGCGAGGAGCCCGATCGCGAGCCCCGCCGCGACGCTGACCGCGGCCACCGCGAGGCCGACGGTGAGCGAGATCCGCGTGCCGTAGATGACGCGCGCATAGATGTCGCGGCCGAGGAAGTCGGCCCCGAACCAGAAGTCGCCGCTCGGGGGCTTCAGGCGGTTGATGGGATTGAGACGCACCGGATCCGGCGCGATGAGCGGCGCGATGACCGCGACGAGGGCGAGGAGGACGAGAATGATGGCTCCCGCCACCGCGGTCGGATAGCGCCGGCCGTAGTCCCGGAGCTTCGCCGCGATCGCGCCCCGGCGCATTTCGAAGGCTCCGTCCGGCGGGGCCGGAGCGGCCGGCCCGCCGAAGCCGGGTGACGCGGGTTGGGGCGTTGCCGCCATCAGTAGCGGATCCTCGGGTCGAGCACCGTGTACGAGAGGTCGATGAGAAGGTTCACGATGACGTAGGCGGCGGAGAAGACGAGGATCACCCCCTGGATGACCGGGTAGTCGCGGCGCAGCACCGCGTCGATGGTGAGGCGCCCGAGACCGGGGATGTTGAACACGCTCTCCGTCACCACGACCCCGCCGATGAGGAGCGCGATCCCGATCCCGATGATCGTCACGATGGGCACCGACGCGTTCCGGAGCGCGTGGCGGATGAGGACCGTCCGGTTGTCGACCCCCTTCGCCCGGGCGGTCCGGATGTAGTCCTCCTGGAGGGTCTCCAGCATGCTCGCCCGGGTGATCCGGGCCATCAGGGCCACGTAGATGACCCCGAGGGCGACCGTCGGCAGGGTGATCGAGTGCAGGAACGGCCCGAAGCCGTCGAAGATCGACTTGTAGCCCTGCACGGGGAACCAGCCGAGCTTGAGAGAGAACACCCACATGAACGCGTAGGCGATCACGAAGACGGGCACCGAGAAGCCGAGCACCGCGAAGATCATGACGATCCGGTCCGTCCAGGTCCCCGCCTTCCACGCGGCGAGGACCCCCATCGGGATGGCGATGACGACGGAGAAGATGAGGGTGGCGGCAGCAAGGGCGAAAGTCGGCTCGAGACGCTGGCCGATGAGATGCGACACCGGCAGGTCGGAGAAGATCGAGACGCCGAGGTCCCCCGAGAGGATCGATCCGACCCAGGTGAGGAACTGGACGTGGACGGGGCGGTCGAGGCCGAGCTGCGCCCGGATGCGGGCGATGTCCTCCGGCCGTGCGTAGTCGCCGGCGATGACCGCGGCGGGGTCCCCGGGGGTGAGGTGCAGCAGCATGAACACCGCGACCCCGACCACCCCCATGACGGGGATCGTGGCAAGGATCCGATGGACGATGTACGCGTACACGCGGCAAACCCGGAGAAGAACCGCGCCGGGCCGGGGGCGGCGTCATTTCGCCCCCCGCCCGGCGCACGATGCGCTTCAGGCGCGGCCGGTCAGTTCTTCTCGATATTCCAGAAGAACGGCACCGGCGACACGAGAACTCCGGAGAGCTCCTTGCGCCACGCCACCGGCTGGAACCACTGCCCGTAGTTGACGTAGGGAACCACCTCGTCGAAGAGACGCCCCTGGAGCTCGTCGATGATCGCCTTCTGCTTCGCGGGGTCCGCCTCGCGGGCGTACATGTCGCGAAGCTCCTCGGTCCGGGCGTCGGTCGGCCAGCCGAACCAGGCCGACTCCCGGCCCCCGCCCGAGACGCCGATGTTGGCGATCGGGGAGGTCACGTCCGCGCCCGTCGAGTAGGTGTGGAAGATGTTCCATCCACCGTCCTCGGGCGCCTTGTCCTCCGCCCGTCGGGAGGTGAGGGTGGACCAGTCCATCGCCTGCACCTCGACGTCCATGCCGATGTCGCGGAGGACCTGCGCGGTCACGAGCGAGGCGTTGTTGAGGACCGGAATGTCGGTCGGCTGCATGAGGATGATCGTCTCCCCGTTGTAGCCCGCCTCCTTGAGGAGCGCCCGCGCCTTGTCGTGATCGACCGTCTCGAGGGCCTCCACGCCGACCGAGCTCTCGTTCGGAGTGCCGCAGATGAAGTACGCGGCGCAGACCCGATAGAGCTTCGGGTCGCCGACGATGGCCCGGAGGTAGTCCTCCTGGTTCACCGCGTAGAGAAGGGCCTTGCGCGCGCTCGGATGGTTGAACGGGAAGTGGAGGTGGTTCGGGCGGAGCCAACCCTGGGTCCCGAGGGGGTCGATGACCGCGAGCTCGACGCCTTCATGCTGCTCAAGGAGCGGCACCATGTCCACGGCTGGGGTCTCCCAGAGATCGACCTCGCCGTTTACCAGGGCGTTCATGGTGGTGGCGGGGTCGGGGATGTAGATCCACTCCACCCGGTCCACCTTGACCACCTTGCCGCCCGCCGCCGCGCTCGCGGGCTCGGAGCGGGGCACGTAGTCCTCGTTCTTGACGTAGACGACCTTCGACCCGGGCACCCACTCGTCCTTCACGAACTTGAAGGGTCCGGAGCCGATGACCTCCGGCACCTGCACCGACGACTCGAGCTCGGCATGCTCCTTCTTCATCATGAAGGGCGTGTTGGAGCTGATCTTGCCGAGCGAGGCGAGCACGAGGCCGTAGGGCTCGTTCAGGGTGAGGGTGAACGTCTTGTCGTCGACGACCGCGAGCTCCTTGGTGAACTGGATGAGCTTCTGGCCCATTCCGTCCTTCGTGCCCCAGCGCTTGATGGAGGCGACGCAGTCCGCGGCGGTCACCGGATCCCCGTCGTGCCACATGAGGCCATCGCGCAGGGTGAAGGTGTAGGTGAGGCCATCGTCGCTCACCGACCAGTCACCGACCATCTGCGGCTGGATCTCGAGGTTCTCGTCCGACGCGAACAGGGTGTCGTACACCATGTACCCGTGGTTGCGGGTGATGTAGGCGGTGGTCCAGATCGGATCGATGTTCTTGAGGTCCGCGTGCGGGACGATCCGCAGGACCTTCTCCGCCTGGGCCGGCCCGGAGGCGAAAGCCAGACCGGCCGCGACCCCGAGGGCGACGGCTGCCGATCGAAATCTGCGAACGTTCATGAGGGTAGTCTCCCGAGTAGAAGTGAAGGGCGGGCGAGGGTAGCACAGCGGACGGGGGCGGGCGGTCTCGCCGGGCGGTTGGGGGCGCCCGGACGATTCGCTCCCGGGGCGCCGTCGGGTCAACGCATCCGGCGCGCGATCCGGGGGTCGAGGGTGTCGCGGAGCCCGTCGCCGAGGAGATTCACGAAGAGCACCATGACGGCGAGGCAGATCCCGGGGTAGAACAGCATCCAGGGCTTGATCTGAAAGTAGACCCGGCCCTCGGCCATCATGTTGCCCCAACTCGGGATCTCGGGCGGGGTGCCCGCCCCGAGGAAGCTGAGCAACGCCTCCACGATGACCGCCGCCGCGCAGACGTAGGTCGCCTGCACCATGAGGGGCGCGAACGTGTTGGGGAGGATGTGGCGGAAGAGGATCTTCGGCAGCCGCGTCCCCGACGACACCGCCGCTTCCACGTAGGGCATCTCCCGGATCGTCAGCACGACCGCCCGCACGAGACGGACCACCCGCGGGATCTCCGGGATCGAGATCGCGATGATGACGTTCTGCACGCTTGACCCGAAGAGGGCCATGAGGGCGATCGCGAGGAGGATGCTCGGGATCGCCATGAGCCCGTCCATGACCCGCATCACGATCGCGTCGACCAGCCGGATGTAGCCCGCGAGCAATCCGATGACGAGCCCGAGGGCGGTGCTGAAGGCAGCCACCGCGAGCCCCACGGTGAGGGAGATCCGCGCCCCGAACACGGTCCGGGCGTACACGTCGCGACCGAGGTGGTCCGTGCCGAACCAGCCCCGGCAGGGAGTGCGGAACTCGACGCCGGCCGCCTCCATCATGCAGGGGGGCTTGAGGCGCACCGCCGGGTCGAGCGCCATCGGGTCCGACGCGAGGTAGGGCGCGAACCCGGCCATGAGCGACATCAGGATCAACACGCTTGCGCTGAGCATGACAGTCGGATTGCGGAGG
>JAJDXW010000344.1 GCA_022823045.1 Gammaproteobacteria bacterium | reverse complement strand
ATCTCTTCGGATACCTCTTCAGCCTCGGGGTGTACGCCCGCCGCGACGAGCTCGGCGACGAGTTCTTCCCGCGCTACGAGGCGCTGCTGCGGGACACCGGAAGGATGACCGCGGAAGACCTCGCCGCGAAGCACCTGGACGTCGACCTCACCCGGCCCGACTTCTGGCGCGGCACGGTGGAGATGCTCGCGACGCGCATCGACCGCCTCGAGAAGCTGGTCGAGCAGGCCGCCGCCTGAGCCCGCGGGGTCAGGCGGTCGCGGCGGCGGCCCGGCCGAGCTTTCCCGTCAGCCGGTGGCAGGCCGCCATCTGGTCGTTGTCGAGTCGCATCAGCGAAGGCTCCTCCGACGCGCAGACCGGTTCCGCGTACGGACATCGCGGATGAAACCGGCACCCCGAGGGAGGAGATATCGGGCTCGGAGGATCGCCTTCGAGAACGGTCTCCCTGACCGCGTCACCCCAGCTCCCGAGCACCGCCGCGGAGAGCAGGGCCTCCGTGTAGGGGTGTCGGGGGCTCTCGAAGAGACTCTTGCGGTCGCCGAGCTCCATGAGCTTCCCCGCGTACATGACGAGGATGCGATCCGCCATGAACTCGGCGACGCTGAGGTCGTGGGTGATGAACAGGTACGCCATCCCCATGTCTCGCTGGAGCTCCTTGAACAGGTTGAGGACGTGGGCCTGGGCGGACAGATCGAGGGCCGCGACCGGCTCGTCGAGGACGACGAGACGGGGGTTGACGGCGATCGCGCGCGCGATCCCGATCCGTTGCCGTTGACCGCCGCTCAGCTCGTGGGGAAGTCGCCGGGAGTGCATCGCGCTGAGGCCCACCCGCTCGAGGAGACCCGCCACCGTCCTTTCCCGGTCGTTGTCGAGACCGTGGACTCGCAGCGGGTAGGCGACCGCATCGCCGACCGTCATCCGCGGATTGAGGGAGCTGAACGGATCCTGGAACACGATCTGCATGAGCAGACGGGTCCGGCGGAGCTCTTCGCCATCGACGCGGGTGATGTCGACGCCGTTGAACGTGATGGTGCCGGCGGTCGGCTCGAGCAGACGGATGACGACCCTTCCCAGGGTCGACTTCCCGCACCCCGACTCGCCGACCACCGCGACCACCTCGCCCGGCTCGACCGAGAAGCTCACGTCGTCGACGGCCCGGACCGGGAGGGTCGTCGACCGGATGAAGGCGTTCCCCCGCGCCTCAAAGTGCTTCCGCAGGCCTTCGACGCGGAGCAGGCTACCGTCCGCCACCGGCTTCCTCCGGGAACAGGCAGGCGCTCAGCCGGCCCGGCGCAACCTCGAGAAGCGGCGGCCTGCTCGCCTCGCAGACCGGGCGGCGAATGGGGCATCTAGCGTAGAACGCGCACCCCGGCGGGGTCGCGGTCGGGAGGGGAGGCTCGCCGAGCATCGGAATGAGGGGGCGGCCGATGCGATCGAGCGACGGCACCGCGTTGAGCAGTCCGACGGTATAGGGGTGCATCGGCCGCTCGAACAGATGCTCGGTGCGGCAGGTCTCGACGACGCGCCCCGCGTACATCACCATGACGCGCGAACATGCCTTCTGCACCACGCGCATGTTGTGGGTCGTCAGCAGGACGGCCGTTCCGATGGTCTCGGTGAGCTCCCCTAGGGTACGAAGGATGCTCGCCTGGACGGTGACGTCCAGCGCGCTCGTCGCCTCGTCCGCGATGATCAGCACCGGCTCGGTGGCGATGGCGGTGGCGATGAGGATCCGCTGGCACATCCCGCCGCTCAACTGGAAGGGGTAGGCATGCAACACGTCGCGCGGCGACGGCACCTTGAGCACCTGCAGCAATCGGACCGCCTCGGCGATGGCTTCCTTCCGGTTCGTTCCCTTGTGAAGCGCGATCGCCTCCGCGATCCAGTCCCCGACCTTCATCACCGGATCGAGATGGCTCGCCGGGTCCTGAAACACCATCGAGATGCGCCGGCCCCGAATCCGACGCATCTCCTCGTCCGTCAGGGAAAGAAGATCCTGGCCCTCGAACAGTATCCGGCCGTCCACGATGCGGCCGGGCGGGTCGCGCACCAATCGCAGGATCGAGAGTGCGGTCACGCTCTTGCCGCTTCCCGACTCACCCACCAGTCCGAGGTGCTCTCCCTCGCCAATCGAGAAGTCGATCCCGTCGACCGCCTTCGCCACCCCGTGGCGTGAATAGAACCAGGTCTTGAGCCCTTCGACCCTCAGCAGTTCCGCGTGTTCCATGCCCGTCGAACCCTCCGTGCCGGACGCCGCGCGGCCTAGCATCCCTGCCGCGCCGTCATCGTCGCCGGTGAGCGAAGTCGGCATGGCGGTCTCGTGGACGAAGGGTGCGAGGCCGCTCCCGGCAAGGCGCACGACGAATTCGCGGGAAATCGGCTGGCTTCGAGCATGTCTCGTCCGTCCGCGGCGCCGCTTCGCTACACCTTCATGCGCGGGTCGAGCAGATCCCGCAGGCCGTCGCCGAGGAAGTTGAAGCCGGCCGCGAGCACGACGATTGCGATCCCGGGCAACGTGGAAACGTGCGGCATGAGGTCGAGCACCTCGCGGCCGTCGTTGATCATGCGCCCCCAGTCCGCCTGCGGAGGCTGGATTCCGAGGCCGATGAAGCTGATCCCGGCCCCGAAGACCACCATCGCCCCGGCGAGCGAGGTCGCATAGGCGAGCACCGGGGCCACGCTGTTCGGAAGGATATGGTGGAAGATGATCTGCAGATCGCGGGCGCCGCTCGCGCGGGCGGCCTCGACGAAGGTCTGCTCGCGGAGGATTGCGACGACCTGGGCGGTGACTCGAGTCATGGGCGGGATCAGCACGATGGTCAGGCTGACGATGAGATTGAAGAGCCCCGGCCCGAGGGTTGCGGCCACCGCGATCGCGAGCAGGATCGGAGGGAGGCCGAAGACCACGTCCATCCCGCGCATGATCAGGGTCTCCGGGAGCCCGCCTCCGTAGGCCGCGAACGAGCCGAACAGGAGACCGATGACCCCCGCGATCGCGAGCGGTACGACCGCGATGGCGAGAGAGGTGCGCGAACCCCACGCAAGGCGGCTCAACATGTCCCGGCCCTGGATGTCGGTACCGAGGAGATAGCCTGGAGTCCCGATCCCCTTGAGCCGATCGATGGGGTGAATCTCGTTCGGATCGTAGGGGCTGACGATGGGCGCGAGCGCCGCGACCAGGACCACGACGGCCACTATGATCGCTCCGACCGCGATTCCCTGGTGGCTCCGTACCGCCGGCCGCAGGCGCGTCCACCGGCTTTCCCCCGAACCGCGCGGTGGGGCGGCGTCCGGAATCGGTTCGTTTTCCGCCCGGTCCACTGCGGCCTCCTATTCGGCCCGCACTCTCGGATTGATGATCCGGTAGAGCACGTCCACGACCAGGTTCAGCAGCACGAACACGATCGTGCTGAACAGCACCAGACCGAGCATCATCGGCATGTCGCGGCCGATCACCGACTTGTAGATCTCGTATCCCAGGCCGGGCCAACTGAAGATGATCTCCACGAAGAGGGCGGCGCCGAGAATGAGGTAGCCGATCTGGAGCCCGGTCATGTTGACGATCGTCGGTAGCGCGTTGCGCAGCGCGTGGCGGAGGATGACCGCCCGCTCCGAAAGGCCCTTCGCTCTCAGCGCGGTCATGTAGTCGAGCCGCATGCCCTCCAGCATCGCCGCGCGAGTCACCCGGGCGATGATCGCGGCCGGAGTGAGGCCGGCGACGACCCCCGGCATGATCATGTGCTCGAGCACGTCAAGGTTGGATTTCTCCCCCATGAACGAACGCATCCCGCCCGTCGGCAGCCAGCCGAGGGTGACCGAGAACAGAAAGATGAAGACCAGCCCGAGCCAGTACGCCGGCATGCTGAGCGAGAACACCGAGACCAGCATGATCAGCCGATCCGTAAGC
>JAJDXW010000298.1 GCA_022823045.1 Gammaproteobacteria bacterium | reverse complement strand
GAGCCAGAACCCGGCCGCGGCGGAGAGCTCGTTCGCGGGGTCCGAGAAGGTCGCGGTGCCCTTGTCGGCCGCGACCACGAGGTAGGGGTCGTCGCCGTCGTGGCGGACGGTGTCGGGCGGGGGCGCGATCCCCGCCCCGGTCCCGGCCCCGGCCCCCGCCCCCTCTCCGGCTCCCGCGCCGACCCCGGCCTCCGCCCCGTTCTCCACGTAGTTGTCGGTGAGCTCGAGGAGGGCGGAGATGAACTCGCGGTAGCAGGCGAGCCCCTCCCCGGCGAGGGCGGCCCGGTCCGCCGGGGGGCGCTTGAGCACGAAGCCGCCCTTGGAGCCGACGGGGACGATGACCGCGTTCTTCACCATCTGGGTCTTGAGGAGCCCCAGCACCTCGGTGCGGAAGTCCTCGCGGCGATCCGACCAGCGGATCCCGCCCCGCGCGATCGGGCCGCCGCGAAGGTGCACCCCCTCGAGCCGGGGCGAGTGGACGAAGATCTCGAAGCGCGGCTTCGGCTCCGGCATCTCGTGCACGCACGACGGGTCAATCTTGAGGGCGAGGCACCGGCGGTGGCCGCCGTCCGGCGCCCGCTGGTGGTAGTTGGTGCGAAGGGTCCCGTCGATGAGATCGAAGAAGGCGCGGAGGATCCGGTCCTCGTCGAGGCTCGAGACCGCCTCGAGGCCGGCGAGGATCCGCTCCGCGATCGCGTAGGCCGGCTCGCCCTCGGGGGGCGCGCCCTCCCCGGGGCGCGGCGCGGCGACGGGCGCCGCCCCCGCCGCTCCTGCGGCGCCCCCTCCCGCGCCACCGACCCGGCCGGGATCGAAGCGGGCGTGGAAGAGGCGCACGAGGTCGAGGACGAGGGCCGGGTGGGCGCTCAGGGTGTCCTCCATGTAGGCCTGGCTCAGGCTGAAGCGGACCTGGCGGAGGTACTTCGCGTAGGCGCGGAGCATCGCGACCTCCCGCCAGTCGAGACCGGGGGAGAGGGCGAGGCGGTTGAAGCCGTCGTCCTCCGCCTCGCCCGACCACACCCGGGCGAAGCACCCCTTGAACGCCTCGCCCGCCGCGTCGAGGTCCGCGGGAGGGGACCCGGGCCGCTGCCGGAGCCCGAAGTCGTGGAGCCAGACGGGAGGGCCGCCCTCGCGTCCCGGCAGCTCGCGCGGGTGCTCGTCCTCGACCCGAAGGCCCATGTTCTCGAGCATCGGTAGGGAGTCCGAGAGGTGGACCGGCCCCCCGAGGTGAAAGAGCTTGAAGCGAAAGGCGCGCGGGTCCGCCCCGGGCGGGCGGAGGAGGTCCATCGCGAGGGAGCCGCGGGGCGGCGCGCTCTCCCCCGCCGGAGCGGCGGCGGCGGCCGGCACGCCCCCGCCTCCCGCGTCGTCCCGCCCCACGAGGGCCGCGGTGAGCGCGACGTCCCGCAGGGCCGCCTCCGGGCCGTAGCGGCCGCGGTAGCCCGAGCCGAGCACCGGCACGTACCGGCGGGCGAGCGATGCCCCGTCCTCCGCACCGAAGCGCTCGCGGAGCATCCGGGCGAGCGCCTCGCGCCACCTCGCGGTCGCCTTCGCGGCACCCCCGTCCCCGGTGGTGGCCATGGCCGCCTCCTCGTCCTGGGCCGCGCGCATCGTAGCAGCCGCGGGCCGCCGCGGGCCGCGCCCCGTGCTACCCTTTCATTCCTGCGGCAACGGATGGTGGGGCAGCGACGAGGGAGGCGCTCCACGGAGGGACCGGAATGAACGGAACGGCACTTTATCGCGCGCTCGTCGAGGCGGGCGCGAGCGAGGAACGGGCGAAGGAAGCGGCCGAGAGCGTGGTGCACCTGCCGGAAGCGGCAACCCGATCGGACATCGCCGGCGTCAGGATCGAGATCGCCGGCGTCAACGCCAATCTCGCCGGCGTCAGGACCGAGCTCGCGGAGATGGAGACGAGGCTCGAACGGAGCCTCCGGGAGATGTCCGTGCGATTCCTCACCCTGCTGATCGCGTCCCAGGCGGTGCTCTTCGCGGGACTGCGGCTGACCGGAAGCTGACCCCCCCGGGATCGGCGCATCGACGCGATCGAAGCCCTCCTTCACGCGCATCCGCGGCCACGTCCAGTTGACGAAGTAAGGGGACCTCCTTACGGTGTCGCACAACACATGGGGGAGGGTCGGACATGTCCATCATCCACGAAGTCGCCACGATGACCGCCAAAGGCCAGATCACGGTGCCGAAGCCGATCCGCCAGGCACTTGACGCGCACGCCGGAACCAAAGTGACGTTCGAACTGCACGAAAACGGGCAGGTCGTCGTGAGCCGCGCCGACGCCGAGCATGAAGATCCGGCCATCGGGGCATTTCTCAACCTGATCGAGAAGGAGATCGAGGCCGGACGAGGGGTGGAGGAAATCTCCGGCGACGTAGCGCACGAGATGCTCGAACACGCCAGGCTGGACATCGATCTCGATGAGCCCATCGAGGGCGACGTGGACCTGTAGTGGAACGACACGGATGGAGGCTGCTGTTTTACACCGAATTCAGCAGGCAGCACGGCAAGCTCAAGGCTGCAGCCGAGCGCGCCCGGCAGAAGGACCCTCAAGGGTTTGCATCGAATTCGAACGTCAAGCTATTGCGGGCACTCGACCGAGTGACGTCGGAAGTCATCCCGCGGGACCCATCCCGGGCCCGATACCGGCAAGGCAATACGCTCGGAAGACACTACCGGCACTGGCGACGCGCCAGGATCGGCAGGCGATTCCGGGTGTTCTTCCGCTACGACGCGAAGGCGAAGGTGATCGTCTACGCATGGATGAATGACGAACGAACGTTGCGGTCCTCGGGCAGCAAGACCGATCCGTACACGGTCTTCGCCAAAATGCTCGCGCAGGGCGGTCCACCCGACGATTGGGCATCATTGATCGCGGCTTCAAGGCAGGATCCGCAACCAGAAGAGTAGCGCCCGCTCGATAGCGTCGACGCCGTCACGCAGTGAAGACGAGAGCCCTCCGCCCCACGAGGGCCGCGGTGAGCGCGACGTCCCGGAGGGCCGCCTCCGGGCCGTAGCGGCCGCGGTAGCCCGAGCCGAGCACCGGCACGTAGCGGCGGCCGAGCGAGGCCCCGCCCTCCGCGCCGAAGCGCTCGCGGAGCATCCGGGCGAGCGCTCCGCGCCACCTCGCCGTCGCCTTCGCGGCACCCCCGTCCCCGGTGGTGGCCATGGCCGCCTCCTCGTCCTGGGCCGCGCGCATCGTAGCAGCCGCGGGCCGCGCCCCGTGCTACCCTCTCACGCCTGCGGCAACGGATGGTGGGGCAGCGACGAGGGAGGCGCTCCACGGAGGGACCGAAATGAACGGAACGGCACTTTATCGCGCGCTCGTCGAGGCGGGCGCGAGCGAGGAACGGGCGAAGGAAGCTGCGGAGAGCGTGGTGCACGCACCCGAAGGGGCAACCAAGGCGGACATCGCCGGGGTCAACGCCAATGTCGCCGAATTCAAGGTGGACATGACGACCGCGCTGGCCGAGCTCAGAACCGAGCTCGCGGAGATGGAGACGAGGCTCGAACGGAGCCTCCGAGAGATGTCCGTGCGATTCCTCACCCTGCTGATCGCGTCCCAGGCGGTGCTCTTCGCAGGGCTGCGGCTGACCGGAAGCTGAACCCTCCGGGATCGGGACCGGACCGGGATCAGCCTGACTCGCCACCTGCCACGACGGAGCATGAGGATCCGACGACATGACTCCCGACCAGCTATACACCATCATCGGCTCCGTTGTCGCGGTCGGGATCTCGCTCGCGGTCCTCATCCTGCGCGCCACCTCGAGGATCGACCGGGTCCAGTCCGAGGGCGCCGCGGACCGGCGGGCCCTGCAAGCGTCGATGGACACGTTCCGGACCGAGATGCAGCGCCTCGCCGAACGGCAGTCCCGGCTTGAAGGGGCCACCGGCGACTGACCCCTCCCCCGGATCGGCGCTTCGACACCGTCGAAGCCCCCCTTCGCGCGCTTCCGCGAGCCCTGCGGGGGGGAGCGCGAAGGGCCTTCTCCGGGGCGGGTTTGTGTCATTTCTGCAACACCGTAATTTTTTTCGCACAAGGTGTTGCATGTCGCACAAAGCGATGTTAGCGTGCGCCCCGCTCCTTCCGAAAAGGGGCGTTGCGCAACGCCTTCTGGCCCCCGCCGCGGAGCGCGGCACGGGCCGAGGGAATCGAAATCAGGTTATTCAAAGGGAATACACCATGCACAAGAAGGCACTTACCGTAGCCATTGCGGGCGCCCTCGCGGCCCCGATGGCGGCTCAGGCGGTGGACTTCACCATCTCCGGCCACGTGAACCGGGCTCTCGTCGTCGTGGAGTCCGATGACAAGGACAGCTCGAAGGCCGAGGTGGTGAACAACGGCAGCTCGAGCACCCGGATCCGCTGGACCGGATCGAGCGAGATGATGGGCGGGAACTCCGTCGGCATCCAGGTCGAGTATCAGGAGACCGGAGACGGGAGCCTCGGCCTTCGCCACGCCAACGTCAACTACGCCGGCGAGTTCGGCAAGGTGACCATCGGCCAAGGCTCGGAGGCGGGCGACGGCTCCGCGTACAAGGGCGGCGTGGGGACGTTCGGGGTCGGCCACGGGCAGGAGAAGGGAAGCGCCTTCACGCTCGGCTCCTACTTCGGCTCCCTCGACGCGGGCACCCGGACCAACATGATCCGCTACGACACGCCGTCCATCGGCCCGGTCGGGGCTGCGTTGTCGGTGGGGAACAACGACCGCATCTCGCTCGCCGCCACCCTCAGCACCGAGTTCTCCGGCTCCTCGTTCAACGCGATGGTCGCCTCGCTCCGCGAGGACAGCAACGTGATGGGCAAGGCCCAGGAGACCATCGGCGCGTCGTTCGGGGTGTCCATGGCGAACGGCCTCGGCATCTCCGGCGCCTGGGCGCGCGGCGACAACCACGGCAGCACGGCCGCGAAGGCCAGCGAAGAGATGATGGGCTGCTTCGGCGACAGCAGCGGCGAGATGACGGAAATGGTGGCACACACGGCAAACGCCGACGTCATGAACTGCGGCAGCGGGAACAGCTTGGGCTACTACATGTCGGACGCCACGCCGGCGATGATGGGAACCGACCCGAGCTACTTCCAGGCGGCGCTCGCCTACACGTTCGGCGACACCACCGTCTCGGCGAGCTGGTACAGCTCCGAGGACTTCAAGAACAAGGGCTCGGAGGGAACCGCGATCGGCATCGGCGTGAACCACAACATGCCCAAGGTCGGGGCGCAGGTGTACGCGGCCGTGCAGGGCTACGACGCCGAGGACAGGATGGCAATGGACGCGATGGGGATGCCCCTCGACACCGACGAGACGGTGCTCGTGGTCGGAACCCGCGTCAAGTTCTAGTCGGTCTCGACACCTCCCACCTTTCACAGGCCCTCCCCCTCCCCGGGGGAGGGCCTTTTTTCTTTCTCCGTCAACATCTTCACTTCGCCCGGGTCGCCCTTCGCACCCTACCCTCGGTCGTCCCTTCACATCATCGCCGCCGCGAATTTCGCGTTGCCCTGTGGGGGGATCCGCACCCGGCCGCCGCGCCGCCCAGGTGGCAACGGGGCTGTCCGAACGCCACGAACCCGGGCGAGATTTCGGAACCGGAACGCAGGGCAGGACCCGGGCTAAGTCAGCCTGAAGACGTCGACTTCGCCGCTACGGCCCTTGACGGGGTGCTTGCCTGCCGGCACCGGATGGAAGTCCGGGCCGAGCTCCGCCGCCGTCGCACCGCTGACGAGGACAGTCGTCTCACCGCCTTCGGGAGACAGCGTCTTGCCGAGCTGTTCGAGGCGCTGGCCGACGTTCACGGCATCGCCGATGATCGTGTAGTTGATGCGGCCCGGCGCGCCGATGTTGCCGACCGTGGCGCTGCCGGTATGGATGCCGATGCGGATCCCCAGCGGCGCCTCGCCCCGCGCCCGCCGCCGAACGTTCTCCGCCCGGATGCCGTCCGCGATGGCCAACGCGGCGCGGCAGGCCCGCCCGGCGGCATCGGCCTGGGCCTCCGGTGCGCCCCGGAAGGCCATCACCGAATCGCCGATGAACTTGTCGACCGTGCCGTCCTCGGCCTCGATGCAGCCGGCAACGATCTCGAAATGGCGATTGACGAGGGCCGCGACCTCGGGGGCCGACAGGGTCTCGGCCACCGACGAGTGCGGTTCCTCCGGCATGGCCGCCAGATACTCGCGATACCTCGGATCGTCCGAGTGATCCACTTCACCCAGCTCGATGCGACCGCCCCCGTAGCGCGCGGCAAAGAAGGTCTCACAGCCACTGCCCGAGCGTGCTCTCCCGCTCCGAACGCCGCCGCTGCCGCTCTCAGTGCCTGGGGAAATTGGGTCGCTCCGGGCCGTAGTGGGCAGCGAGGTAATCAAGCACCCGGGCGCGGTCCGGCTCCTCGATGGGCGTCATCTCGTGCTCCTCGACCATCTGCGCGAGCAATTCATCCCAGCCGGAACGGGCAAGCCCTTGCTGCGCGACGATCCGCTCCGAGTGGCAGGCGGTGCAGTAGGCGTGGGTCTCGACCGCGCCCTCCCCCGCCACGAAGAGGCCGAGGTCGCGCGGCGGCGCGGGGGGTGAAGCCTCCGTCCGCGCTTGCGTTCCGCCCGCCCGCCCTCCGCCGAGGTCGAGCGGAGCCGGCGAGTTGCGGTTGAGCCAGGCGACGAGATCGGCCCGCTCGCGCGCATCCGCGACTCCCGGGAAGACCATCGTCGTCCCCTCGACCTGGGCCATCGGCTCGCGGAGGTAGCGGTCCAGGCGCTCGGGCGACCAGACGCCCCCGTACGAGGACATGGCCGGGGTGTAGCGGTCGTACCCTTCGGCACTCGCGACCTCGCGGCCCACGACCCCCCACAGATTCGGCCCGATGGTGTGGGCCGCGCCCTGGTCGATGGTGTGGCAGGCCCGACACACCAGGAACGCCGCGCGCCCCCGTTCGGCCGAACCGTCGGCGAGCCGCTCCTTGACCGGCACCTCGTCGGCCGCGGTGGCGGCACCCGCAAGAGCAAGGCCGAGCACGACGAGGGAGAGTCCGCGTCGCACGTCCGGGTAGAGCGGACAGGGCGGAGCCGCTCGCCGCCCGAGCGGCGGCGGGGCGCCCCGGGCCGGGCGTGCCCCGCCGTTCCGGTTCCGCCTCACGATACGCGCACGGCCACCCGGTGCATCGTGTTGTTGAGGTAGCCCTTCGGGTTCCAGTCGATGGCGTGGGGCTGCATCTCCCCCTCGCTGTCCGTCGCCCGGGCCCAGAGCTCGTAGTAGCCGGCCCCCGGCAGCTCGACGTTCGCGCGGAAGTTCTGCCACGCGCCGTCGTCGACCGGGGCGTCGAGCTCCGCCCGCATCCAGGTCGCCCCGAAGTCGTGCGAGACGTCGACCGCCGCCACCGTCCGGTCGCCCGACCAGGCATGGCCCCGCACCTCGACGGTGCGCCCGCTGCCCGCGCCGTTCGCGGGGTTCGTGACGAGCGACTTGACCGGCATCCGCTCGATGATGCGGAAGTCCTTCTTGTCGACCTTCTCGCCCGGCTCCACCTTGTAGCCCGGCACGCGATACGCGGTCCCGGTCATCTTCGGACCGTCGTGGACGATGTCCCGGAGCCAGATGCGCGTCAGCCACTTCTGCGAGCACGAGCCCGGCCAGCCCGGCACCACGAGCCGGAGCGGCGCGCCGTTCATGGGGTGGATGGGGGCGTCGTTCTGGGCGAAGGCGATGAGCACGTTGCCGGTCATCGCCTTCGCGATCGGCACCCCCCGGGAGATGGGGAGCTTGTCCGGCTTGCCCGAGAGATGGGCGTCCGCCCCGACGTGCGCGGTGTAGACCACGCCGGAGGGAACCCCGCCCGCCGCGAGCACGTCCTTGAGGCGCACCCCCGTCCAGCGCGAGCACGCGACTGCCCCGTAGGTCCACTGGTTGCCCTTCGCGGGCGGGTTGAAGAAGGCCCGGCCGTTCCCCCCGCACTCGATGGTGAGGGCCATGGTGACGACCTCGAACTTCGACCGGAGATCGGCGATCGAGTAGGTCATGGGCCGGTCGACCAGACCGTCGACGGTGAGCGTCCACGCGTCCGCATCCATCTCCGCCGGCGGGATCCCGTTGTTGCGGATGAAGTGGCGGGCGGTCGGGGTGATCGCGTCGTCGAGGAGGTGCGGCGGGGTCTCCGCGTTGACCGGGCGGTCGTTGAGGAGGGTGAGCCCGTCCTTGCCCACGAGCACGTTCTCGTCCGCGAACGCGGCGGGGATGAGCCCGGCCGGCATGTTGCGGTGGAACGGGATCGCGGCACCCACCATCGCGGCCATGGTCGCCAGGCCCGCCCCGCGCAGGAACCCCCGCCGGTCCGAGCCCGACTCGCGGCCGAAGAAGGCGCGGTCGGCCGAGAGGGGGTCCCTTGCGAAGAACTCGTGGAGGTCCGGAGCGTCCGAATTCGAGGTCTTCCCGGTTGCCATGATGATTCCTCCTCGTGTCGGATTCTCATGCGCAAGCATGTTGCGCCGAATCTTGCACTCCGGAGGCGGCTCGGCGCAAGCCGCAGCCTTGTCCAACAGCGATTCTCATTTTGGCGCCCGGACGGGGCTCGGGCAGGGGCCACCGCTGGAAATCGCCCGCAATCCGTTCACCCCGCGCCGTGTCGCGACCCTCGGAAGCCAAAATGAGAATCGCTGCTTGTCCAATGAGAAGTGAGCCTGAAGGGAGGGGTTGGACCCAACGACAGATGAGCCTGTAGCGGGAGCGAATCGGGGATCATCGGAGGATGATCGTGATGCTACAGACGCAACGGGTTCAGACCCTGGAGCAGGTGCGGCGCGTCGCCGATGGCAACGAGCCGGTGGATTTCGCTCTGGCCGACCGGGCGTTGGCCTGCGACTTCATTCGGCACACCTTGGTGCAGTTCGACTACTCGGCGCTGGGCAAAGCGGACAAGGGCGCGGTGAAGGCGTACCTTGGGAAGATGACGGGGCTGTCGCGGTCGCAGCTCACCCGGCTGATGGCGCAGCACCGCTGCACGGGTGGGAGTTGTCCCGGCCATGCGGAGCCTTGCATGGGGGCGGGTTGACCCCGGGCCGTCGCTGCCGCGGCCGCGGGCGATACTCGGACCAAGCGCTTCTTCAACAACCCGGGCCCCGTCGTTCCGGACATCCATTATTGTGTGCCGCCCCTGGAGCGCCTCGAGGTCGACGAGCTCCTGCTGCTTATCCGGCAACGGAAGTACTTCGTCCTGCACGCGCCGCGCCAGACGGGGAAGACGTCCGCGCTACTCGCGCTCCGTGACGAGCTGAACGCCGGCGGCGAGTTCCGATGCGTTTACGTCAACGTCGAGGGGGGGCAGTCCGCCCGCGAGGACGTGGGAGCGGCGATGCGCGCGATCCTGAGCGCGCTCTCGCGCGCCGGGCGCGAGACGCTCGACGATTCGTTCCTCGGCGAGGTCTGGCTCGGCATCCTCGATGCGGCCGGCCCCCACGATGCGCTGCGCGAGGCGCTTGCAGGTTGGGCCGAATCGGATGCGACGCCGCTCGTGCTCATGCTCGACGAGATCGACGCACTCATTGGCGACACTCTGCTTGCGGTGCTGCGCCAGCTTCGGGCCGGCTACCCCGAGCGCCCGGGACGATTCCCGCAGAGCGTGATCCTGTGCGGGGTGCGCGACGTGCGCGACTACCGCATCCGGTCTTCCAGGGAGAACGCGATCGTCGCCGGCGGGAGCGCCTTCAATGTCCGCGCCGAGTCCCTGCGGCTCGGTGACTTCTCGCCGCAAGAGATTGAATCCCTGCTTGCCCAGCACACCCGGGAGACCGGCCAGACGTTCACGAGGAAGGCCCGCTCGGCCGTCCGGGAGCTGACCCAGGGCCAGCCGTGGCTCGTCAACGCCCTCGCCTACGAAGCGTGTTTCAGGAATCGCGCGGGACGCGACCGCAGCCGGGCGATTACCGGCGACGCGGTCCAGGACGCTCGCGAGCAGCTCATCCTCCGCCGGGAGACGCACCTGGATCAGCTCACCGACAAGCTTCAGGAGGAGCGGGTGCGCCGGGTGATCGAACCGCTGCTCAGCGGCGCCGAAGCCGCCACCTCAATCGCCCTCGACGATCTCGAGTACGTTCGCGACCTCGGCCTCGTCACCCGGAGCGGATCGGTCGCCATCGCCAATGCCATCTATCGCGAGGTCATCCCTCGCGACCTCACGTACACGACCCAGGCGATGTCGATCCACCACGACCCGGCCTGGTATGTGAGCGGCGAAGGCACGTTGCGGACCGGCGAACTGCTGGCCGCGTTCCAGACGTTCTTCCGCGAGCATTCGGAGCACTGGGTGGAGCGTTTCCAGTACCGGGAGGCCGGGCCGCAATTGCTGCTGCAGGCGTTCCTCCAGCGCATCGTCAACGGCGGGGGGCGGCTCGAACGCGAGTATGGCCTCGGCCGGATGCGAACGGACCTTCTGCTCGTGTGGCCGGTGGGCGGGGTCCGCGGGCAGGCGCTGGCCGGGGAGAGCCGGGAGACGCAACGGGTGGTCATCGAGTGCAAGGTGCTTCACCGGGGGCTCCAGCGCACCTTGCGCGATGGTCTCGATCAGACCCGGGCCTACATGGACCGCAGCGGAGCGTCGGAGGGGCACCTGGTGGTCTTCGACCGGACCGAGGGAAAACCGTGGAAGGAGAAGATCTTCCGCCGCGACGAGACCGAGGGCGGCACCTCGGTCACGGTTTGGGGGATGTAGTGATCCCACACCCGGATTCCGAGATCATCCGGCCGGTGCGCGGCTCCAACTCTCCGCCATCACGGTCATGGTGTCGAGTCACGAACGCCCTCCACGGCACTCCGCGCCCGGAGAACCTGTCCTTCGCCACCCTCGACGCCCGCCGAGGTACAGTGGCAGAGGCCTTAGGCTTTCCCGGTCTTCGGGTATCCGGCGGGAGGGCCTGAGCGCCGAGGCTCGCCCCTCCGGGAGGCAGGGCGACCTTCGAATCGGACCCGGAAGCGGAGACGGCAGCGCTTGCGGCATGCTTCCGGAAGCGGGGGCCTTGCGGAAGCCCCGCCCGGGCCGCCCGGAAAAACGGAAAAGGCGGCTCCACCCGCCCCCTCCCCTTCGCCGCGGGTCGAGGAAGGCACTTACAGTAGCCATTGCCGGCGCCCTCGCGGCCCCGATGGCCGCTCAGGCCGTGGACTTCACCCTCTCCGGCCAGGTCAGCCGGACGCTCTTCGTCAACGACTCGGACATGAGCACCGACGGGACGATCCGTGACAACAACGGCGCCACGCGCGTCCGTGCCAATGGAAGCAGCGAGATCGACGACGGCAGCACCGTCGGCATCCAGTTCGAGTACGCGGTGGACGCGGCGGTCACGCTCCGTCATGCGAACGTCCAGTTCACCAACGACGTTGCGGGACGCATCACCTTCGGCCAGGGCTCCGAGGCTGGTGACGGATCCGCGAGCCTCGGGCCCGGTGTGACCGGGATCGGCGCGGGCCAGGACGGCACGAGCACGACGACGTATCTCGGCGCGGAGGGGTTGCCGATGACGCTCGGTGGAGCCTTCTTCGGCTCGCTCGACGGCGGCGGACGGACCAACATGGTGCGCTACGACACCCCCGCCATCGGCCCGCTGAGCGCCGCCGTGTCGGTGGGCAACGGTGACAGCGTTTCGGGGCAGCTTGCTCTGAACAGCGACTTCAACGGGACGGTCTTCGCCGCGAAGGTGGCCAGCCACATGGCGAAGGGGCCCATGGATACCACCAGCGCTTCCTTCGGCATCACCCTGCCGAGCGGCCTCGCCGTCGGCGGCGCGTGGGGCAGGGGCAACGATCACTTGGGGATGCCCGCGAGGGCGGCCGTTACCAAGTGGGTCGGCTACGAGAACGGGGCGGCCTTCCGGACCGCTTTGAACGCAGCTCCCCCTGCCGGCACTGGCATTGCAGACAGCGTCGTGATCGACGACTTGACGGACGATCAGCGGACTGCGTACCGAGAGTTCGTCGACGACAACCTCTGCAACGACTCGGTGCTGGACGCTGTGGCCGCGGATGGCGCGACAGTGGCCGCCGCCGGAAGTGCATGCACTCAGGTTCCGTACAGCCAAGCGACAACCGCGACCATGGTCGATCCGAGCTACTTCCGGGCGGGGATCGGCTACACCTTCGGCGACACCACCGTCGCGGCAAGCTGGTACAACTCCGAGGACTTCGTGATGAAGGGCTCGGAAGGAACTGCCTTCGGCGTCGGTGCGAGTCACGCTCTCCGCAAGGTTGGGGCCACGATTCACGTGTCCGTGCAGAACTACGAGGTGGATCGGCCGATGATGCCGAAGCTGGACGAGACGGTGTTCCAGCTCGGGACCCTCGTCACGTTCTAGTCCTGCGCGACATCCGCCGCCTCAAAAGGGCCCCTCTTCCGGGCGGAAGAGGGGCCCTTGAGGCGGCAGAAGACGGAACGTTGTCGCAGCAGGTACCGCACCGAAACACTGGAGGATACGGCACGATGAACAAGCGAAGCATGGCTCTCGCGGCACTCGCACCGCTGGTCGCAATCAGCGCCGCGAACGCCGCAATGGACCAAGCCGAGGCGCCGGAGATGCGCGTATGGAGCGCGGTTCTCAGCGAGCCCGGCGAGGAGGCGCCCGGCGTGACATTGCAGATCGTCGCGAGCCCGTCGGCGAGCGGCAGCAACGGCATGGTCGTCGAGAACGTCGCGATCGTCAGCACCGAGGTCTCGAAGGACGACGAAGGCAACATGACCGAGACGATGAGCTCGGTCGCGTGCGCCGGTCCCTTCATGGTCGAGGCGGCGGCCTCGATGGAAGAAGACGCCGAGATGGCCGAGGCCAAGGAGGAGATGAAGGAAGGCGAAGACTCGGCCGAGATGGCCGAAGCCGGCGAGGCGGAGGACGAAGGATGCGCCTTCGCGGTCTCGGGCGAGGTCAGGCACACGTACCGTGCGTGGCATAGCTGGGACATGGCGGGCTCCGTCACGGTCGGCGAGGCGTCCGTTGGCTTCTCGATCGCGGACAAGGCGCCGGCGATGATCCTCGAGATCGAGCCCGAGCCCAAGCCGGAAGAGGAGATGTCCGAAGAGGACAAGGAAGCGTCGTAGCAAGGGCATCGACCGGGGCGCCGGAGCGTTCTTCGCGTCCCGGCCGCCTTGGCCCGGTTCGACGACTCCCACCGTTCCAGGCCCTCCCCCTCCCCGGGGGAGGGCCTTTTTTCTTTTCCGCCGCGCAGGTTCTCACCACTCCGGCGAGGCATACGGTACGTCGTTCGGGGTGCCGATTTCAGCCCGTCCAGACGGTCCGGACGACCAGGAACGCGACGCCCCCGCCGACGGACGAGATGAGCCAGAGCATGAGCCCGAACCTTGCCTTGAGCACCGCGACTTCCGTCCCGAGTTTGGCAACCTCGGCTTTGGTGGCAAGGGTTTCCACATGCGCGGCCAGCTCCGCGACACTCTCCCTGCTAGCCAGGGTCTCCTGTCGGGCAGCAAGCTCGGTGACACTCTCCTTGGTGGCGAGGCCATCCTGCCGGGCGGCGACCACATCCAATCGTGCGGCGAGCTCCGCGACGCTCTCCTTGGTAGCCAAGGTCTCCACCCGTGCGGCGAGTTCGGCGACGCTCTCCTTGGTAGCCAAGGTCCCTTGCCGCGCGGTCAGCTCGGTGACATCCTGCTTGGTGGCGAGCTGGCTGTCGAGCCGGGTGACCTGCTCGTCGGCGAGCGCTTCGGCTTGGGCAGCCGGCATCCCCGCCTCGGTCATGCGCTTGACGAAGCGGTGCGTATCGAAAGGAGTGGGATTCGGCCGCGCCATGGGGTCATTGTAGCCCCGCCCTCAATTCGGGCAATGGGGGATTCGGCTCGATCTCCGTCAGGATCGAGGACGGATCCGACGGGGCATTCCGGCCTCCGGCCGTCAGACATCGGACGCGTCGCGTTGCCGGCGTGGCCGAAGAGCCGGACTCGCCCGAGGGCGGCGCGGTCCAGATGGGGCGGCGGGCGCTGGGAGTGTCGCAACGGAGCGCCGGCGCGGTGCATGGAGCCATCGTCAGGGCAACGCGAGAGGACCAGAATGGTCCCGTGCCTCCGGGGATCGTCGCGGGCGGAGGAGGAGTTGGCGGTGAAGGTGGGAATGGTCGCGTCGGGTCAGGGGGGCCGGGACGCGGCGAACGCTCCGCCGCCCCGGTCGATGCCCTCGCTACGACGCTTCCTTGTCCTCCTCGTGCTGCATCCTCCAGTGTTCGGTGCGGTACCTGCCGCGGCAACGTTCCGTCGTCTGCCGCCCCAGCCCCTCCTCCGGGGGTCGGAGGGACGGGTTCCGGCGCTCGGGAACCCGCCGACTACCCGAGGATCGGGAAGCCCAGGGCCTCCGCCACCGCGCCTTGGCGGAGGTCGAGGGTGGTGAACGACAGGCTCTCGGGGCGAGAGGCGGCGTATAGGGAGCGCTCGCGGCGTGCCACAGATCCGCGCCCCAGAGGTATCCGGCTTCGAGTGCGGCCGCGAGCTCGGGGGCAAGGGGGCGGTCCGGCAGGATCCAGTCGATCCCGGCGAACGCGCCCTCCGGAAAGGCCCCTTCCTCGCGCGCGAACGCCGCCCGCAGCTCGGCTTCGAGAAGGTTGGACGACACGAGGCGGGTGAACTCGTCCAGCCGCCTGGCCAAGGCTGCCGCACCCGGTTCGTCGAACGCGATGGCCATCAACACCGAGGTGTCGACGTAGGCGACGCTCAATCGTCGCGCTCGGCGAGAAAGCGCGAGAGCGCCCCGGGACGGCGCGCGGCGGGCTCGAACGTCCGCCTCGCTATGGCCGAGCCAACCAGGGCGCCGCGCCGTTCGAGTTCCTGCAGCCGCTCGTCCAGGGTCGGGCTCTCCCGCGGCGAGATGGAACGGATCTCGGCGACCGGCTCCCCTCGGCACGAGACGGTGACCGTCTTTCCGTTGCGCACGAGCCGGATGACCTCGGAGAAGCGCGCCTTCGCTTCGTAGATCGAATAGGTGAGCGCCATGGTCTCAATCTATCTGGCCAGACTGGTCAATACAATCCCGCGGATTTCGCCGTGTATTCGCCGGGAACGCTGGCGGTCACGCGCCGGACGTGCGAGTTGGCCGTTGCCTCGTCGCAAGCCGGTACGGCCCACGTTCCTGCCGGTGCGGCAAGACCCCGCAGGGGATCCGCCTCGCCGAGCTCGTGGTCGATGAAGTCGTGGACCGAGCCGCGTCCGGGGGTAGAATTGAGCGCCCGGTACACGAGACTCGACCTGGCCACGGGCTGTCCGCACGGCTGGACTTCGAGCCGACTCGCAGGTCCGATCACCATGCGCCAACCAATGCCGAAACGCACGCGCGCGACCATCGAGCGCGAGCGCCTTGCAATCGAGACGGCAGTGGCCGACATCGTGGGGGTGGACGATGCACGACGCCTCATCGAGCTTGGCGAGACGCTCCGGCGCACCGAACACTGCCCGGACGACACGCCCAGCGCCACGGAACGAGCCGAGCGCCTGATCGAAACCGCAAAGGGTCGCGCGCAGCTCGCGCGCTTGACCTGGAGCAGCGTGTGACGATGAACGTCAGCCTCGCTACCGCCGACACGGAGCTTCTCGGAGATCCCTACTGCCGACGCTTCATCATGAGCCTGTGGGAGCTGGCGGGCGGAACCATCAAGGTAACTCCCACGGTCGCCGACGAACTCGTCGGGAACGTCCGCCAGTCAGAACGCAGACACTGGGTCAATACCCTCACCTACGACGCACGGAACCGCAACCGGCGCTACGACCATGCGACATACCGACGAATCGTGAACGCAACGAGCGACGCTGCCGGACAGTGGATCATGAAAGAGCTTGCCACCGAAGGACAGGGCGGGATCTCCGCTGCCGACCCGACGCTGGAACAAGCCCTGCGGGCAATTCAAATCGCGCCGCAGATCCCGCGCAGATGCTTTCGGCGACCAGACCACCCGAATCAACGCGCGGACCGGCAAATTGTCGGCGAAGCCATCGCGCTCGGCTACACGCTGCTCGCGACCGGCAACCTCGACACGGTGAAGCGCGAACCAACCAACGCATGGCTCACCGACCAGGGGCTCATCGATCGGCCCCTCATCATGACCGTCGAAGACGCATTGAAGGAGCTGCACCCGGGCGATGAACGATCCGCCTCGCTGAGAGCCGTGCTTGGGGCAACGCTGCCCGACGCCGATCGGGGCGTCGAGCGCGACGTGCGGGCGATCACGACCTTCCTCAATCAACTCACCGCGACCCACGCGCGCGGCTGCGCAAGCTGGGCGCTCGATGAATGGGAAACCCTTGACAACCCCGCCGAGCTCATCGAACAAGCCCGCGATCGGCTCCCGCGCCAGTCTCGCGAAACCGAGCTTCGACGAGTCAGGACAACGAGAAAGGCCGCAAGGGACGCCGGCTACGAAATGTGAGCGCGCGCCAGGCGATCGCCATGGCGTCGAACTGTCTGGTCGGAACAGCCCCGCGGGCTCGCCGGGGACGCGGGCCGCCGTGCGTTCCGGGTGCCGGCCAGCCCCGGTCAGGGACCCCAAAGAAGGAGGCCCTCCCCCGGGGAGGGGGAGGGCCTGTGAAAGGTGGGAGGTGTCGAGACCGACTAGAACTTGACGCGGGTTCCCGATCGACACCGCGGCCCCGACCGGACCGATGGACGGCGTGTCGTAGCGGATGTTGTTCGTCCGGCCACCCGCGTCGAGGGAGCCGAAGTAGGAGCCGAGCGTGAAGGCGCTTCCCTTCTCCTGCCCGTGGCCGACCCCGAACGTCCCCACACCACCCTTGTACGCGGAGCCGTCGCCCGCTTCCGAGCCTTGGCCGATGGTGAGCTTGCCGAACTCGCCCGCGTAGTTGACGTTGGCGTGGCGAAGGCCGAGGTTCACGTTCCGTAAGCGGTCCGTCAGGCCGGGGAGCCGGCCGGGGCGCGGGCGGTCACGCGCGGGACGTGTGAGCTCCGGACTCCGCGCCCCTTTTCCACCCCCCTCTCGTTGAACGACCCGTATGGCGGGAGTAGACTGCCGATCATGGGCAACCGCCAATTTCGGCAGCGAGCACAGGACAGCGTCATGCGTGGTGATCAGGCCATCTCCATCGAAGTCTTCCAGGATCTGACCCTGATATCCCGCGATGGTCAGCGCTCGGCACTCCGCAATGCGCTGCGCAGAAGCGCCACGGCCCCTTGGCACCATGCCGAGGAAAGGGAACGGGAGTTCCCGAGCACGTCGTCCGAATTCCTGGCTTTCCAACGCGCGCCCGGAGACGATCTTGCCACATCCGGCCTGACGCTCTGCGGGCGGGAGGACGGGTATGAGGTTGTCAACATCGTTCCCCTCGAGGCCGGCGAGCTTGGCATATCCGGGTACAATGACGTCCTCAACGACTTCATCGATCGGGTTGTCGGTCCTGCTTCTCGGGAGCTCGAATTCGATGTAAGTGTCACGCCACGCAAGCAATCGATTACCGACTGGACCTCCGACGAAGTCGCCTCCGCGCTTCACACATTTTCGGTATGCGCCAACAAGTCGACCGGGACGGGGCACCCCAAGGACAGGATGCGATGGTTCGAATTTCTGTTTGCGGCTCACGCCGCGAACACCCGGCTCGATACCGAGCTTCTGGGCAGGTGGTTGGTCGAAGCGGAGGAATGGCCCCCCGAGATGGCACACGATCTTGTCGATCGATATCAATATTCGATGGATTTGCTGAAATCCCGCGCGGTCGCTCCG
>JAJDXW010000198.1 GCA_022823045.1 Gammaproteobacteria bacterium | reverse complement strand
AGACGTTGGAGATCGCACGCGATGTCGCCCGGAAACTGCTCGAAGCCCGGACGGAACGGATCCTTTCCGCGTAGCCGGCAGGAAAGAAATGGCCCGAGGCGGCGGGGACGCCGCTTCGGGCCGGTTGGGCGGCGCGTCCCGGGTGGCCGGGAGCGCGCCGATTCGTCGTGAAGTTGCTTCCGCCTACTGCATGGGCGTCCAGGTCCCGTCGTCGCCGACGCCGTTGAAGGTGTAGGTCGCCCCCGCGACATCTCCGTTCTCGTCGAACTCGATTGCCCCCGAGGCACCCTCGTAGTTGATGTCCTCGCCGCCGGCGATGGCTTCCCTCGCCTTCGCCCACTCGCCCGGCCGGATCACCATCCCCGGAGCGTTGGCCACCTCGCGCAGCGCGGCGGAGATCATCCCCCGGTCCGCGGCCCCCGCCTTCTCGATCGCGAGCGCCATCAGGAACGACACGTCATAGCCGTGCGAGACGAAGGGGGCCTCCGGGTCGTTGCCCGTCGCCTTGAACGCCTCGGCGAATGCGGCGTACGACTCGTCGGGTCCGGAATCGCCCTCCGCCGCCGGGGCCGGTTGCGAGAGGGTGACTTTCCCACGGAGGGTATCCGCCCCGAGCTGGTCGATGACCGAGTTGTCCATCATGCCGTCCGCCCCCAGGAACTGGTCGAAGAGGGCGTTCTCGAGGCTGTTGCGCAGGATCGTGATCCCGCTCGACCCGTAGTAGGCGAAGACCGCGAGCGCCTCCGCCCCGCCGCCGGCGAGGGTGGAGAGCTCGGAGCGGTACGACTGCCGGTCCGGCTCGTGGGCCTGCTTGCCGGTGATGGTCCCCCCAACGTGCTCGAAGGCGGCGATGAACGCCTCGCCGAGCCCCGCGTTGTAGTCGTCGTTCGCGTAGGTGACCGCGATCTTGCGAAGGCCCCGGTCGTAGACGTGCTGCGCGAGCGCGGCGCTCTGGTAGCCGTCCGACGGAGCGGCCCGGAACACGAGGTCGTTGTCCTCGAGGTAGGAGATCATCGGCGCGGTCGCGGTGTCCGACAGGGTCACCACGCCGGCCGGAATGTTGACCGACTGGACCATGCCGTTCGTGGCCCCGGAGCAGCTCGGGCCGATGATCGCCACCACCTGCTCGACGTTGACGAGCTTCGTTCCCGCGTCCACCGCGGCCTTCGGATTGCACTGGGAGTCGCCCGGCACGAGCACGTAGTTGCTGCCGCCGAGGATGCCTCCCTGCTCGTTCACGTGGGCCGCCGCGAGGTCGCGGCCGGCGAGGATGGGGGGCACCAGCCCTTCGATGGGTCCGGTGATCCCCGCGGCGGAGCCGACCTTGACGTCGGCCGCCATCGCGGCGGTGCCGCCCGCGGCCAGGAGCGCCGCCGACGCGGCAAGGAGTCTGGCGTGCTTCATGGTTGAGAACCTCCTCTCTGACTGGATGCTGTGGCAGTGGTTCGCAGACGGCGCTCGCGGAAGATCCCTCCCGGGTACCGCTGCAGGATGAACTGCAACGCGAGGCCCACGAGAAAGATTCGCAGATACGCCGCCTTGAGCGCCCACTCCGTCGGTAGCCTTGTCGTGATTATTTCCGTCGTCGACCAGATAGTCCAGACCAGGAGCGCCCCCAGGATGGCCCCCCGGTTGTTGGCGCTGCCCCCGATGACCAGCATGACCCAGACGAGGAACGTGGCGGACACCGGCTCGGCCATGTTGGGGTCGATGAACTTGATGTGGTGGGCCATGAGCGCGCCGCCGAGGCCCATCACCGCCCCGCCGAGGATGAATGCCTCGACGCGGAGCTTCTCGACGTCCTTTCCCGCCGCCCGCGCCGCCGCCTCGTTCTCGCGGATGGCGGACATGACCCGGCCCCACGGGGCGCGCTGGGCCCGCTCGAGCAAGGCGTAGAGCACGAGCACGATCGCGAACACCAGCATCAGCATCGCGACCTGGTTCCACGGCTCCGGCAGATGCTCGAACGGCTTCGGGATGAGGGACACGCCGCGCGCCCCATTGGTCGCCCAGGTCTCGTTCTTGAGCACGAGCCGCAGGATCTCGGCGATCCCGAGGGTCGCGATGGCGAGGTAGTCGCTGCGAAGGCGGATGCAGATCCGGGCCACCCCCCACGCGATGAGGGCGCTTGCGACCATCGCGGCCGCCATCCCCGCTCCGGCCGGGAGGCTGAACCCGCCGAGGTGGCGCTCGGAGGCGGCGGTGGTGAGGAAGGCCGAGGTATAGGCTCCGACCGCGAAGAACCCGGCGACCCCTGCGTTGAAGAGCCCGGTGAACCCCCACTGGATGTTGAGCCCGAGGGTGAGCACCGCGTAGATCCCGCCCATGGTGAGCAGGAACACCGCGTAGAGGAAGATGCCGTAGAGCTGCTCCATGCCTGTGTCCGCTCCGCCCCGCCTCGCCCCGCTCAGAACACCCGGCCCCGGAACAGCCCGCTCGGCCGCCAGATGAGGATGGCGACCATGATCGCGAAGGCGACCCCCGCCTTGTAGCCGGGGGGGAGCAGGGGTTCGGTGCCGATCCACGCGTAGGTGGAGAGCTCCTCGACCATTCCGATGACGAGCCCACCGGCCATCGCCCCGTAGGGCCGGCCAAGGCCGCCGAGGAGGGCGGAAGCGAAGACCGGAAGCAGCATCTTGAAGCCCATCAGGGTTTCCACGTGGGAGTCGAAGGCGAGGAAGATCCCCGCCGCCGCCGCGAGCCCCGCCCCCACAATCCAGGTCCCCCGGACGACGCGCTCGGTGTCGATGCCGGTGAGGCGGGCGAGCTCCGGCGAATCGGACATCGCCCGCATCGCCTTCCCGGTCCGGGTGTGGCGAAGGAGCACGTGCACGGCCAGCATCAGGGCGAGGGCGGCCGCGATGATGACGACGTGCTTGGGGAAGATGCGGAGCGAGTCGAAGAGGACCCAGGGGAGCACGATTCCCTTGCTGAACCCCTGGAGCTCGGTCCCCCAGAAGACCTGGATGAGGGAGCGCACCATCAGCATCAGCCCGAACGAGGCGATGACGAGGATGATGGTCGGCGCGTGGCGGAGGGGGCGAAAGAACAACCGGTCCATCCCGAGCACGGCGAGAGCGGTGAGGGCGAGGGCGACCGGCAGGAAGAGGAGGGCGTGCCACCCGGTGAGCAGCACCAGGGTCAGGGTCAGGTAGGCGCCGAGGGTCATCGTCTCGCCGTGCGCGAAGTTCGCGAAGCGAAGGATCCCGAAGGTGAGGGTGACCCCGATCGCGCCGAGCGCATAGATGCTGCCGAGCACCAGGCCCGGAATGAGGTGGAAGTTGACGAACTCGATCACCGCCGCCTTGCCCCGCGAGGCGCCCTTCGAGCGCAGGCTTCCCGCGCGCGACGGAAGTTGACGCGCTCCATCATCGCCTGCTTCCCCCCGAAGGTCGGCCCGCCGCGTCCGCCGCCTCCACCGCCTCGGCGGACGCCCCGTCGGGGGCGCGGTCCGAACCCGGTTCGGGCGGCGTGCCGCCGCGCTCGCCACCGAGGAACATCGCCCCCACGTCCGGGTCTGCGAGGAGCCCGATGCCGGTTCCGTCCATGCGGTTCCGGCCGTCCACGAGAACGTATCCGCGATCGGCGATCCCGAGCGCCTGCCGGGCGTTCTGCTCCACCATGAGGATCGGGGTCCCGCCCGCGTTGATCCTTCGCACGACTTCGAAGATCTCGCCCCGGAACCGGGGCGAGAGCCCCGCCGTCGGTTCGTCGAGGAGGAGCACGACGGGATCGACCATGAGCGCCTTGGCGATCGCGACCATCTGCCTCTGCCCGCCCGAAAGCGAGCCGGCCGGGTCGCGCCGGCGCTCCACGAGGGGCGGGAAGAGCGCGTACATCTCCTCCGTCCGGGGTCGGAAATCGTCGCTCCGGATGTAGGCCCCCATCTCGAGGTTCTCGTTCACCGTGAGGTTGGGGAACACGTTGGCGGTCTGCGGGACGTAGCTGAGTCCCATGCGAACCACCCGTTCGGGGGGAGTGCCGGTGACGTCCTCGCCCTGTAGCAGGACCCGTCCGCCGCCGATTGCGAGGATCCCGAGCACCGCGTTCATCACGCTCGACTTCCCGGCTCCGTTGGGGCCGATGAGGGTCACGATCTCGCCCCGGCCGAGGGTGATCGAGACGTCGTGGATGACCTCGGCCCCGCCGTAGCCGCCGGTCACCCGTTCGAGCTCGAGGACCGGCCGTTCAGCCGCCATCGGGAGAGCCGCTGTCGGGAAAGCCGCGGCCATTCCCGGAAGCGCCGCCATCGCCTGCATCGCCGGAATCGGGCCGCCGCCCGCGTCCGGACGGGGGCGGGGAGGCCTGGCCGTCCTCTTCACCGCCCCCGAGGTACGCGTCGATCACTCGCGGGTCGCGGCGAACCGCGCCCATTGGCCCCTCGGTCAGCACCGACCCCTCGGCGAGCACGATGACGCGCTCGCAGAGCGAGGCGATGAGGTCCATGTCGTGCTCGATGATGACGAAGGTGTACCCGAGCTGCCGGTTGAGGTGGCGGATCATGTCGCGGAGCTTGAGGAGCAGGGTCGGGTTGACGCCCGCGCCGGGCTCGTCGAGAAGGACCAGCCGCGGCTCGGTCATCATCGCCCTCCCGAGCTCCAGGAGCTTCTTCTGCCCCCCGGAGAGATTCGCGGCGAGCTCGTCCCGCACCTCCCACAGGGTGAGGAACCGTAGCGCCTCCTCCGCCCGCTCCCGTACCTCGCGCTCGCCCCGCCGCACCCGGGCGGGAGAGGTCCACACCCGCCACAGCCGCTCCCCCGGCTGGACGGCGGGCACCACCATCAGGTTCTCCAGCACCGTCAGCCGGCTGAACTCGTGGGGGATCTGGAAGGTGCGGACGATCCCGCGGTGGAACATCTCGTGGGTCGGGAGGCCGGCGATGTCCGCGCCGTCGAAGAGGATCCGACCCGACGACGGAGGCAGCGCCCCCGCCACCATGTTGAAGATGGTCGTCTTCCCCGCCCCGTTGGGCCCGATGATCCCGGTAATCCGGCCCGCGTCGACCCGGAACGAGCACCCCTCCACCGCGGTCAGCCCCCCGAAGCGACGGGTGAGGTCCTCGACCGCGAGAATTGGTGCAGGGGCGGTGGCGGATGAGTGCGACCCGGTCACGTTCGTCTCCATGCTCCGGCCGATTCTAGCTTTCCGCCGCCTCCGCTTCCCCCGGGGGCTGCCGGTAGAATGCGCCACTTGCCCGGACCGGTGAAACATGGACGACGTCACGCACATCATCGAGCCGCTCAACGACGAGCAGCGCGCCGCGGTGACCGCCGAGACCGGCCACGCGCTGGTGCTTGCCGGCGCGGGAAGCGGGAAGACCCGGGTGCTCGCCCACCGCGTCGCGTGGCTCGTCGCGACCGGGCAGGCGCGTCCCTCCGGGATCCTCGCCGTCACCTTCACCAACAAGGCGGCGCGCGAGATGCGGGCGCGCATCGAGGCGATCCTCGAGCGCCCCATCGGGGGGATGTGGGTCGGCACCTTCCACGGCATCGCCCACCGCTTCCTCCGCGCCCACCGGGAGGAGGCGGGGTTCGGGGAGTCGTTCCAGATCGCCGACAGCGACGACCAGTTCCGGCTGGTGCGCCGCCTCATGCGGGAGATGAACCTCGACGAGGGGAGCTGGCCGCCCCGGCAGGCGCAGGGGTTCATCAACGGCCGGAAGGAGAACGGGGTGCGCGCCCGCCATCTCCCCGAGCCGGGTGATCTCTGGGAACGGCGGATGTCCGAGGTGTACCGGACCTACGAGGCGGCGTGCGCGGCGAGCGGGCTCGTCGACTTCGCGGAGCTGCTCCTCCGGGCGTGGGAGGTGCTGCGCGAGCATCCCGGGCTGCTCGCCGAGTACCAGGAGCGGTTCGCGCACCTGCTCGTGGACGAGTTCCAGGACACGAACGCCCTTCAGTACGCGTGGATCTCGCTCCTTGCCGGAGACCGGGGGCGGCTCTTCATGGTGGGCGACGACGACCAGTCCAT
>JAJDXW010000151.1 GCA_022823045.1 Gammaproteobacteria bacterium | reverse complement strand
AAATCGCAGGTGTGAATTAAGCCTAAAGGTGCTAAATACAAACTCCTACGTTTCACTCGGTCTGATCTAATTCGATGTATTTTTCTTTCTCGCTAGAGTTCGAGTAACTCCGGCGGTTCCAGGGCTCCGACCAGCACGCAGCCCGCGACGGGCTCCACCGGGGGCTCCGGCTTCAACTTCAGCGGCTCCGCGACGGTCGAGAGCGGCCCGTGCTGGTAGTAGCTGTCCGCGCGCGGTTTGCAGCAGCGTCCGACCACCCCGCGGATGAGGGCGGGCCGGGGGCGGAGGTCGCGGGCATGCTCGGTCCGGGTCACGATGATGCAGGTCGCGTTGTCCGTCTCCACGCAGCAGTCGAGGAGATGGAGGGGCTTGCAGATCATGCGGCTCGCGAGCACGTCCTCGACCGTGTAGCGCTTCCGGTAGAACGCCTTCGGGTTGTTGGAGGCGTGCTTGCTGTGCGCGACCTTGACCGCCGCGACCTGGGCGGGGGTGGTGCCGTAGTCGTGGAGGTGGCGCATGAAGGTCGGGGCGAACATCTGGCCCGCGCTCTGCCACCCGTAGGCGCGCATGTGGATCTGGTCGCCCGAGATGGGGACGGCGGAGCGCGCGCCGGTGCCGCCGATCCGCACCTGCGAGTAGCCGTTCATGGCCCGGAATATGGCGACCGTGTTGCACATCCCGGCCTCGATGACCCCCATCGCGATCCCGACGAGCGCCTCGGTGCTCGACCCGCCCCCGTGCACGTCCATGTAGAAGTTGAGGCGGATCCCGAGGTCCCCGGCAACGAAGGTCGAGAACGTCGAGTCGTTCCCCGAGTACGAGAGCATGCCGTCGATGTCCGCCGCGGCGAGCCCGGCGTCCTCCATCGCGTTCTTGATCGCCCAGGTCGCGAGCGAGCGCGTGGTGTACTTCGATCCCCGCATGTAGGGCGTCTCGCCGACCCCGCAGATCGCGTAGCGGTTGCGAAGGCCCTTCGAGGTGGTGGCGTCGAGGTCGCTGGTCATGTTCCTTTCCGGTTGGAAGCGGCCGGCATCGGGGGGGATGCGCCGGAGGCGCGATCTTAGCGGCTGACCGGGCGTCGCGGGGGGCCCGCCCGTACCGTGCCGAGGACCGCGATCGCGAGGATGACGGTCGCGGCGGCGGCGAGGAACGTAATCCGGTAGGCGTAGAGAAACGCCTCGTCGCCTCCGGACTCGCCCCCGAGCGCGGCGAAGAGGAGCGTCCCCGTGCTCGCCACCGTCACCACCCCGACGGTCCGGGTCACCATGTTGATGCTCCCCGCGACGCCTTGCCGGCGGCGCGGAATGCTGCCCATGACGAAGTCGATGCTGGCGACCTGGAAGAACCCCTGGCCGCAGCCATGGGCGAAGAGGACGGCGACGAGAACCGCCGCCCCGGCCTCGTCGGGCAGCATCGCGATCGCGCAGAGCGCCGCTCCGAGGAGCGCGAGGCCCGCGACGCCGAGCCGGAACGAGCCGGTGAAGCGCAGGAGGTGGCCGGCAATCGGAGACGCCACGATCATCCCGAGCGGCGAGGCGGCGAGGAGGAGCCCCGCGACCGCCGTCCCCGCCCCGAGAACCCGGACGAGGTAGTAGGGCGTCAGTAGAAAGACGGTGAAGCTCCCGAGGTTCATGAGCACGTGAGCGACGTTGGCGGCCGCGAACCGGCGGATCCGGAAGAGACGGACGTCGATGACGGGGTGCCGGGTGCGGAGCTCGTGGCGCACGAACCACACCGCGACGAGAGCGGCTCCCGCGACGACGAGAACCGCGGCCCAGCCGAGGTGGGGCCCCTGGTTGAGGGCGAGGAGGGTGGCGGCGAGGGTGGCGCCGAGCCCGAGGGCGCCGCGAAGGTCGAAGGGTTCGCCGGGCGTCGCGTGGCCCGGGTCGGGCACCAGGAAGACGACCAGCACGGCCACGATCAGCACGAGCGGCAGCCGGAACCAGAATACGGCCGGCCAGCCCCAGAGGTCGACGAGGGTCCCCCCGATGATCGGCCCGAGCATGAGGGCGGCCGCGAAGCCGGTGGTGTACCAGCCGAGGACCCGGCTCCGGTCCCGCTCCGGAAACGAGAGGGTCGCGAGGGCGGGGCCGCAGCTCAGGAGGAACGCGATCCCCGCTCCCTGAAGGACGCGGGCCGCGAGCAGCCAGCCGAAGGACGACGCGAGGCCGCAGAGGACGAGGGCGACCGCGCTCCACAGGAGCCCCGCCACGAACACCCGCTTGTGGCCCACGATGTCGGCGAGGCGCCCGAGCCCGGGCATGAGGCTCGCGTAGGTGAGGACGTTGCAGATGATCACCC
Source organism: Gammaproteobacteria bacterium (assembly GCA_022823045.1). Classification (GTDB taxonomy): domain Bacteria; phylum Pseudomonadota; class Gammaproteobacteria; order HK1; family HK1; genus JAJDXW01. The sequence continues at coordinate 1,924 of JAJDXW010000151.1, read as the reverse complement.
ACTGGATGGCGGAGACGTCGTTGTCGAAGGCCTCGGTGATGGCGGGGAACGCGATGTTGACGGAAGTGTCGAGCGGCCCCGCGGAGATCCCGAGGGCCACCACGAGGAGGGTGAGCCGGGGACGGGCCGGGCGATCCGGGCGGGCCGGGGGAGCCTCCTTCGCTCGGGCTGCGTCGACGTCTTCCACTGCTGCCTTCCGCATTTTTCGGGCGGCGCCCGGTCCGAGGTCGAGCCGGCCACCGCCGGGGACGGGCATGTCCCCCCGGGCCGTGTCCCGGATCCCCCCGTGACAAGCACGGGGGAACCATCGCTCCGAAGCGGCAATGACGGGCGCCGCGGCACCTTATACTGTTTCCTTCCGTTCTCCGCGATTCCGAATCTCCGCACGCCGGCATTCAAGACCGCCCCTTCGCCATGACCACCGCACCCTCGCTCGCACCCGCATCGCTCCAATCCGAGTTCCTGCGCACCCTCGTGGAGCGCGGCTACGTCCACCAGTGCACCGACCTCGAAGCGCTGGACGCGGCCGCCGTCTCCGGCCGGATTACCGGCTACATCGGGTTCGACGCGACGGCCGACTCCCTGCACGTCGGGAGCCTCGTCCAGATCATGCTGCTCCGGCACATGCAGCGCACCGGCCACCGCCCCATCGTCCTCATGGGGGGCGGCACCACCAAGGTCGGCGACCCGTCCGGCCGGGACACGGGCCGGCAGCTCCTGTCGCAGCAGCGTATCGATTCCAACATCGCGGGGATCCGGCGGGTGTTCGAGCGCTTCCTCGATTTCGACGCCGACGCGGCCCTCATGGTCGACAACTCGGACTGGCTCGACGCCCTGCACTACATCCCGTTCCTGCGCGAGTACGGGCGGCATTTCTCGGTCAACCGGATGCTCGGGTTCGAGTCGGTGAAGCTTCGCCTCGACCGCGAGCAGCCGCTCTCGTTCCTCGAGTTCAACTACATGGTCCTCCAGGCCTACGATTTCCTGGAGCTCGGACGCCGCTACGACTGCCGCCTGCAGATGGGCGGCTCCGACCAGTGGGGCAACATCGTGTGCGGGGTGGAGCTCGGGCGCCGGGCCACCGGCCTCGAGCTCTTCGGCCTCACCTCCCCGCTCCTCACCCTCGCGAGCGGGGCGAAGATGGGGAAGACCGCGGCGGGGGCGGTGTGGCTCAACCCGGACCGCTTCTCACCCTACGAGTACTGGCAGTACTGGCGGAATACCGAGGACGCGGACGTGGGACGCTTCCTTCGCCTCTTCACGGAGCTTCCCCTCGACGAGGTCGCCCGGCTCGAATTGCTCGAAGGGGCGGAGATCAACGAGGCGAAGGCGATCCTCGCCACCGAGGCGACCGCCCTCTGCCACGGGGGAGAGGCGGCCGGGGAGGCGGCGGAGACGGCGCGGCGAACGTTCGGACCCGAAGCGGGCGCGGGCGGGCTCGCGGCCGGGCTCCCGACCATCGAGATCCCGCGGGCGCGCCTCGACGAGAGGGTCGCGGTCTGTGACCTCATACGCGAGGCGGGGCTCGTCAAGAGCAACTCGGAGGCTCGCCGGCTCATCCGGGGCGGCGGGGCGCGGGTCAACGACGAGCCGGTCCGGGACGAGACCGGGACCGTCGGGCCGGACGACCTCACCGCCGAGGGCGCCATCAAGCTCTCCGCCGGGCGCAAGCGCCACGCCCTCGTCCGCCCCGCCTGACCCTCCCCCCGTTCAGGGGCGGTCGAAGCGGCGCATCTCGGGGCGGAGGACGCGGTAGAGGGCGCGCCAGCGTTCGAGGCGCGGGGCGAGGCGTTTGGCGAGCTCCGCCTCCGGCTCGACCAGCCGCTCGACGGGCGGCGGGGTGCAAACCTCGTCCGGGCTCTCGCCGGTCGCCGCGAGGCGCGCGAGGCGGGCGGCGCCGAGGGCGGGCCCGACCTCGCTCCCC
>JAJDXW010000276.1 GCA_022823045.1 Gammaproteobacteria bacterium | reverse complement strand
TCGATGCCGGGCACGGGAATGAAGGAGCCGATCCGGAAGATGAGGATCGCCCCGAGGACGAACAGCAGCCGGTGGCGCAGCTCCGACATCTTCCCGCCCCCGAGGGACGGGCGGCCGCGCGCGGACTCGAGCGCGCGCCGGGCCATCAGGCGTTCACCGTTCCACCGGCCGCCTCGAGGACGGCCCGCGCCCCGGCGGTCACCCCGACGCCGTTCACGGTGAACGCCCGGCCGGCCTCACCGCCGGCGATGATCTTGATCCGCTTCGCGCGCCGCTTGACGAGCCCCGCCGCCTTGAGCCGTTCCGGATTCACCTCGTCTCCGTCCAGCCGGGCCAGCGATCCGACCTTGACCTCGTCGTTGAACGGCGCCTTGCGCGACGTGAACCCGAGCTTCGGAAGACGCCGCTGCAGGGGCATCTGGCCGCCTTCGAACCCGGCCGCCACGCCGCCCCCGGAGCGCGACTTCTGACCCTTCTGCCCGCGCCCGCAGGTCTTTCCGGAGCCCGATCCATGGCCCCGGCCGACCCGCCGGCTCGTGCGTCGGGCCCCCGGCGCCGGCTTGAGATCGTTGAGCCTCATTGCACTTCCTCGACCCTGAGCATGTAGGAGACCTTCCTGATCATCCCCCTAGTGCACGGGGTGTCCTCCACCTCCACGGTATGGTGCATCCGCCGAAGCCCAAGTCCCCGCACGCACGCCTGGTGCCGCTTCAGCCGCCCGTGCATGCTGCGCACGAGGGTCACCCGGACCTGTCCCGGTGTCTTCTTCGCCGCCATCATCCGACCCCGTCCGTCAGCCGGTGAGCTCTTCGAGCGTCTTGCCGCGCTTCGCGGCAATGACCGAGGGATCGGCCATCTCGGACAGCCCGCGCACCGTCGCCCGCACCACGTTGATGGGATTGTTGGAGCCGATGCACTTGGCGAGCACGTCGCGCACCCCGACGACCTCGAACACCGCCCGCATCGCGCCGCCGGCGATGATCCCGGTTCCCTCCGACGCCGGCTTCATGTAGACCTTCGCCGAGCCGTGTCGGGCGGTCACCGCGTACTGGAGGGTCCCGCCCTTCAGCGGCACCCGCACCATGGACTTGCGGGCGGACTCCATCGCCTTCTGGATGGCGACCGGCACTTCACGCGCCTTGCCGCGGCCGAGCCCGACCCGGCCCTTGCCGTCGCCCACCACCGTCAGGGCGGAGAATCCGAACTGCCGGCCGCCCTTGACCACCTTCGCCACGCGGTTCACGTTCACGAGCTTCTCGAGGAGCTCGTCATCCCGCTCGCCGCCTCGGCCCGTCCTCTGATACTGCGCCATCTTCCTGTCCCGTCCACCGACCACGCGCCCCGGCGCGGCCCGATCGAAATCAAGCTCGAAGCCGGGCCGGCTAGAACTGAAGCCCGTGCTCGCGCGCCGCTTCCGCCAGCGCCTTCACCCGTCCATGGTACTTGTAGCCCGAACGGTCGAAGGCAACCCGGCCGATTCCGGCCTCGCGCGCCCGCTCCGCGATCGCCTGCCCCACCGCGGAGGCCGCCGCGACGTTCCCGCCACCGCCGTCGAGCCGCTCCCGAACCTCCTTGTCCAGGGTGGAGGCCGCGGCGAGCACCCGCGAGCCGTCCGGCTCGAACACCTGTGCGTAGATGTGGCGCGGGGATCGATTCACGCTCAACCGGTGCACCCGCCGCCTGGCGATCGTCGCCCGGGTCCGGCGCGCGCGCCGCAGCCTCGCCTTCCTCTTGTCCATCTCGCCTCGCCGCCTACTTCTTCTTCGCTTCCTTGCGGCGCACGATCTCGTCGGCGTAGCGCACCCCCTTGCCCTTGTAGGGTTCGGGGGGGCGGAAGCCGCGGATGACCGCCGCGACCTGGCCGACCTTCTGCTTGTCCACGCCGCGCACCACCACCTCGGTATTGCTGGTCGCCTCGACCGTCACCCCTTCGGGCGGGTCGAACTCGATGGGGTGCGAATAGCCGAGGGCCATGTTGAGGCGGCCGCCGTTCGACTGGGCGCGATAGCCGACCCCCACGAGCTGCAGCCGCCGTTCGAATCCCGTGGTGACCCCGATCACCATGTTGTTGAGGAGCGACCGCGCGGTGCCGGCCTGGGCCACCGCCTCCCGGGTCTCTTCGCGCGGCCGGACCCGGAGTTCGGCGCCGTCCTGCGAAGACACCTGCTCCAGCGCCACCGACGCGTGGAGGCAGTGGCTGATCGAGCCTCGCGCCCCCTTGACCTCCACCTCCCGGCCGTCGACGCGGATCTCGACGCCGCCAGGTACCGCTATGGGTGCTTTCGCGATCCGTGACATGTCAGGTCACCGTGCAGAGCACTTCGCCCCCGAGCCCCTCGGTCCGGGCGGCCCGATCGGCCATGACGCCCCGGGACGTCGAGACGACGGCAATGCCGAGCCCGCCCATGACGACCGGCAGATCGCTCTTTCCCCGGTAGATCCGGAGGCCCGGCCGGCTCACCCGGTCGATCCTCGAGATCACCGGGCGACCCTCGTGGTACTTGAGCCGGACTGAAAGAACGGGGTGGCCGCCGTCGCCCTCGGTCACCTCGAAATCGTGGATGTATCCCTCGTCGCGCAGTACCGTGGCAATCGATACTTTCAGCTTCGAGGAGGGCATCGTCACCCGCAGGCGGCCGGCCGACTGGCCGTTGCGAATGCGGGTGAGCATGTCCGCCACCGGATCCTGGAGGCTCATCGCCCGACTCCCCTACCAGCTCGCCTTGACCAGTCCCGGGATGTCGCCGCGCATCGCGGCTTCCCGCACCTTCGTCCGGGACAGCCCGAACTTCCGAACGAAACCGCGCGGACGCCCGGTGGCCCGGCACCGGTTGCGGAGCCGGGTCGGACTCGCGTTGCGCGGAAGCCGGTTGAGCGCCTCCTGCGCGGCGTACCGCACCTCGTAGCTCGATTCCACGCTGCGGATCGTCTTCTTGAGCTCGGCCCGCTTCTCGGCGTGCTTGGCGCTGAGCCGGACTCGCTTCGCTTCCCGGTTGATGACTGATTTTTTCGCCATAGTTCTCAAGCCGTCAATTCGCCCGGAACGGAAACTTGAAGGCATCGAGGAGGGCCCGGCCTTCGTCGTCCGTGCGGGCGGAGGTCGTCAACGTCACGTCCAGTCCCCGGATCTTGTCGACTCGATCGAAGTCGATCTCCGGGAACGTGATCTGCTCGCGGATCCCCAAGCTGTAGTTGCCCCGGCCGTCGAAGGCGCGGGGGCTGTACCCGCGGAAGTCGCGGACCCGCGGGATCACGACCGAAATGAGCCGATCGAGGAACTCGTACATCCGCTCGCCGCGCAGGGTCACCTTGCACCCGATGGGCCAGCCTTCACGGATCTTGAACCCGGCCACGGACTTGCGCGCATGGGTGACGACGGGCTTCTGCCCGCTGATGAGGGTGAGGTCGGCGACCGCGCTCTCGAGCGCCTTGCGGTCGCTCGCGCCCTCGCCCACCCCCATGTTGAGGGTGATCTTGCGCAGCCTCGGCACCTGCATCACGCTGGAGTATCCGAACCGCTCCACGAGCTCGCCGACCACCGTGTCCCGGTAGTGTTGCCGCAGCCGTGCCATGTCAGATGTCCACCACTTCGCCGTTGCTCTTGAAGTACCGCACCTTGCGGCCGTCCGCGAGGCTGCGGAAGCCCACCCGGTCCCCCTGCTGGGTCTCGGGGTTGTAGAGCAGCACGTTGGAGAGGTGGATCGGCCGTTCCTCTTCCACGATGCCGCCCGAGACGTTGCGCTGGGGGTTCGGCTTCATGTGCCGCTTGACGATGTTGACCCCGTCCACGAGGACCCGCGAATCCGGGTACACCCGCTGGACTGTGCCACGGGTGCCCTTGTACTTGCCCGCGGTCACCACGACCTCGTCGCCGCGACGGATCTTGCGCATGCCCACGGGTTAAAGCACCTCCGGTGCGAGCGAAATGATGCGCATGAACCGCTCGGTGCGGAGCTCGCGGGTCACCGGGCCGAAGACCCTGGTCCCGATCGGTTGATGCTGGTTGTTGAGCAGCACGACCGCGTTGCGGTCGAACCGGATCCGGGATCCGTCGGGCCGGCGCACTCCGGTGCGGGTCCGCACCACCACCGCGTTGTAGATCTCGCCCTTGCGCACCTTGCCCCGCGGGATCGCTTCCTTCACGGTCACCTTGATGATGTCGCCGATACCGGCATAGCGGCGGTGCGAGCCCCCGAGAAGCTTGATGCACATGACGCGGCGGGCGCCGCTGTTGTCCGCCGCCTGGAGTACCGACTGCATCTGGATCATGAGTCGCCGCCTTCGGCCCGGTTGACGATGCGCTCGAGCCTCCAGCTCTTCGTCTTCGACAGCGGCCGGCACGGGGAGATCGCGACCCAGTCGCCGGCCCGGCCCTCGTTGCCCTCGTCATGCACGTGAAGCCGGGTCGAACGCCGGATGTACTTCTTGTACAGGGGATGCTTCACCGACCGCTCCACGAGCACGGTGATCGTCTTGTCCATCTTGTCGCTCAGCACCCGGCCTTCCGCGACGTGCGTACTGCTCATGCGCGTGCTCCGCCGTCCGTCAGAACCTCGGCCCGCCGCCGCTCGCCGAGCACCGTCTTGATGCGGGCGATGGTGCGGCGAACCTCCCGAACCCGGCTGGGCGCCACCGTTTGCCCGGTCGCGCTCTGCATGCGAAGCCGGAACGCTTCCCGCCGCAGCTTCAGGATCTCCTCGTCGAGGGCGGCGGTTTCCTGACCGCGGATTTCGGCGATCTTCATGCCTACAGCACCGTCCGGGACACGAACGAGGTGCCGACCGGCAGCTTTGCCGCGGCGCGGCGGAGCGCCTCCCTCGCGACCTCCTCGCTGACCCCCTCCATCTCGTACAGCATGCGCCCGGGCTGGATCTGGCACACCCAGTACTCGACGTTGCCCTTGCCCTTGCCCTGGCGCACCTCGAGCGGCTTCTTCGTGATCGGCTTGTCCGGGAAGATCCGGATCCAGATCTGCGCGCCGCGCTTCACGTGACGGGTGATGGCCCGCCGTGCGGCCTCGATCTGCCGGGCCGTGATTCGCCCCCGCTCCGTCGCCTTGAGCCCGTAGTCGCCGAAGCTGACCCGGTTCCCCGACTGGGCGAGGCCCCGGTTGCGGCCCTTTTGCTGTTTGCGGTAGCGCGTACGCTTCGGCTGCAGCATTTCCCCTGGCTCCCCCCGTCCCCGTCAGTCGCCGGCCGGCGCTTCGGCGCGCGCGGGCTGCGAAGGCGCATCCGCCGCCGCCGGCGCCTCTTCCTGGACCTCGCCCTTGAAGATCCAGACCTTCACTCCGATGACGCCGTAGGTGGTGCGGGCCTCCGCCAGCCCGTAGTCGATGTCCGCGCGCAGGGTGTGCAGCGGGACCCGGCCTTCGCGGTACCACTCCGAGCGCGCGATCTCCGCCCCGTTCAGGCGGCCCGCCACCATCACCTTGATCCCTTCCGCCCCGAGCCGCATCGCATTCGTGACCGCGCGCCGCATCGCGCGTCGGAACATGATGCGGCGCTCGAGCTGGTTGGCGACACTCTCGGCCACGAGGCGGGCATCGAGCTCGGGCTTCCGGATCTCCTCCACCCCGATGTTCACCGGGCACTTCATCATCCGGGAGACCTCCCGGCGGAGCCGCTCGATGTCCTCGCCCTTCTTGCCGATGACAATGCCCGGGCGGGCGGTGTGGACGACGATGCGGGCGTTACGCGCCGGCCGGCGGATCTGGATATGGCTGACCGAGGCGTGGGCGAGCCGGCGGCGAATGTAGTCGCGGACCTCGAGATCGGTGTTGAGGTAGTCCGCGTAGTCTCGCCGGCCCGCGTACCAGGTCGACGACCAGTCCTTGACGATTCCGAGGCGCATGCCGACCGGATGTACCTTCTGTCCCATCTCGGGCCTCTCCCGTCTCTCAGCCCGCCACTCGGGGCGGGCGAATCCGCAGTCCGCCGCTCATGCCTGATCGGACACGGTGACCGTGACGTGGCTCGTGGGCTTCTCGATCCGGTTCACCCGGCCCCGTGCCCGCGGCTTCCATCGCTTGTGGACCGGACCCTTGTCGACGAGCACGGTCTTCACCGTCAGCTCGTCGATGTCCGCTCCTTCGTTGTGTTCGGCGTTCGCAATGGCCGACTCGAGGACCTTGTGGAGGACCCGCGCCGCCTTGCGGGGACTGAAGCGCAGAACGTCCACCGCGTCCTCCACCGGGAGGCCGCGGATCTGATCCGCGACCAGCCGCCCCTTCTGGGGGGACAGCCGGGCGTATCGCAGGCGCGCGGTGACATCCATCGTTCAGCCCCTCGTCACCCCTTGGTGCGCCGGTTCGCGACGTGGCCCCGAAACGTCCGCGTCGGAGCGAACTCGCCGAGCTTGTGCCCCACCATGTTCTCGGTGATCAGCACCGGAACGTGCTGGCGGCCGTTGTGCACCGCGATCGTGAGCCCGACCATGTCGGGCACGATCATCGAGCGCCGCGACCAGGTCCGGATCGGGCGCCGGGAATTCTGGGCGCGGGCCGCCTCCACCTTGGCGACAAGGTGGTGGTCGACGAACGGCCCCTTTCGAATCGAGCGTGGCACCGGGGAGTCCTCCTCGATCAGCGGCGCTTGCGGCGGCGGACGATCATCTTGTCCGAGCGCTTGTTGCGGCGCGTCTTGTGCCCCTTGGTGGGCTGGCCGGAGGGGGTGACCGGGTGGCGGCCGCCCGACGTGCGGCCTTCGCCCCCGCCGTGGGGATGGTCGACCGGGTTCATCGCCACGCCCCGCACGGTGGGCCGGATCCCGCGCCAGCGCTTCGCCCCCGCCTTGCCGAGGGAGCGCAGCCCGTGCTCCGAGTTGCCGACCTCCCCGATGACCGCCCGGCATTCGATGGGAACGCGGCGGATCTCGCCGGACCGCAGGCGCAGGCTCACGAACCGCCCCTCGCGGGCCACCACCTGGGCGGAGGCGCCGGCGCTGCGGGCGAGCCGCGCGCCGGTGCCCGGCTTGAGCTCCACGCAGTGGACGGTCGACCCGACGGGGATGTTGCGAAGGGGCAGGCAGTTGCCGGGGCGGATGGGGGCATCGGGACCGGACTGGAGCCTCGCTCCGATCTCCACCCCGCGCGGCGCGATGACGTAGCGCCGCTCGCCGTCCGCATAGAGGAGGAGCAGCAGGTGGGCCGAGCGGTTGGGATCGTACTCGAGACGCTCCACCTTCGCGGGGACCCCGTCCTTGTCGCGGCGGAAGTCGACGATGCGCAAGGTGCGCTTGTGCCCTCCCCCGCGGTGACGGACGGTGATCCGACCCTTGTTGTTGCGGCCTCCGGTGCGTTTCTTCTTCTCCGTGAGCGGGCCCCACGGCTTGCCCTTGTGCAGCCCGGGAGTCACGACCCGTACCGCGAATCGCCGCCCGGGAGAAGTCGGCTTGGCCTTGACCAGCGGCATTACTCGGCTCCCCCCTGGAGAAAGTCGATCTCCTGTCCGGGCTTGAGGGTGACGTAGGCCTTCTTCCAGTCCGGCCGTCGCCCGGGGCGGCGCTGGAACATCTTGCGCTTTCCGTTCACGGTGGCGGTGGTCACCCGTTCCACCTCGACCCCGAACATCAGCTCCACGGCCCGCCGGATCTCCGACTTGGTCGCGCCCTTCACCACCTTGAAGACGGCCTGCCGGTTCGCGTCCGCGACGCGCGTGCTCTTCTCCGAAACCACCGGAGCGAGCAGGATCTGCATGAGCCGCTCCTGGTTCATGCGAGCCGCGCCTCGATGAGCCGGAGGGCAGGTTCGGTGACCAGGACCCGGGAATGGGCGATGAGGCACACCGGGTCGATCCCCGCCGCCGGAACCGTCGCCACGCGGCCGAGGTTGCGCGAGGCGAGGGCGAGGTTCTCGTCCTCCTCCTCGGTGACGATGAGCACGTCGTCGAGCTCCAGCTCCCGGAGCTTCGCGACCAGGTCGCGGGTCTTCGGAGCATCGAGAGCGAAGGACGCGACCACCGTCAGGCGATCCTGGCGCACGAGCTCGGACACGATGGACCGGAGCGCCGCGCGGTACATCTTGCGGTTGAGCTTCTGGTCGTAGTTGCGCGGCCGGGCCGCGAACGTCACCCCGCCACCGCGCCAGATGGGGCTTCGAATCGTGCCTGCGCGAGCCCGTCCGGTGCCCTTCTGGCGCCACGGCTTGCGCCCGCCCCCGCGCACGTCCGAGCGCGACTTCTGGGCCCTGGTGCCCGCGCGCGCGCCCGCGAAGAACGCGGTCACCGCCTGGTGGACCAGGGTCTCGTTGTAGGGAGCCGCGAACGCCCGGTCCGCGACTTCGACCGCCTGGCCGCCGGCCACGTTCAGCTTCACGATCCGTTCCCCGAGGTGACGGAGGCCTTCACGGAGGGACGAACCAAGACGTCCCCTCCCTTCGGCCCCGGGACCGCACCCTTGAGGAGAAGGAGGCCGCGCTCCTCGTCGACTCGCACGACCTCGAGATTCTGAACGGTGCGGCGGGCGTTTCCGAGGTGCCCGGCCATCTTCTTGCCCTTGAACACGCGTCCGGGGGTCTGGTTCTGGCCGATGGACCCGGGGGCCCGGTGGGCAAGCGAGTTACCGTGCGTCGCGTCCTGGCTACGGAAATGATGGCGCTTGATGACGCCCGCGAAACCCTTGCCGATGGAGACCCCGGTCGCGTCCACGCGCGCCCCGGCCTCGAACCCGCCGACGGTGAGCTCGCGGCCGGGCTCGATCTCCTCTGGGAAGGCGGACGGCTCGACGCGGAACTCCCACAGCCCTCGGCCCGCCTCGACCCCTGCGCGGGCGAAGTGCCCGGCCTCGGGGCGGTTGATCCGGTTCGCCGCGCGCGCGCCGGTGGTCACCTGGATTGCGTCGTAGCCGTCGGACTGCGAACGCTTGACCTGCGTGATCCGGTTCGGCTGGACCTCGATGACGGTGACCGGGATGGAGGCTCCCGCCTCGGTGAAGATTCGCGTCATCCCCACCTTGCGGCCCACCAGACCCGGAATGAATGCTTGCGTCATGATTTCCGCCCGGCCGCTCGGTCGCGTCAGTTGAGCTTGATCTGTACGTCGACCCCGGCCGCGAGGTCGAGCTTCATCAACGCGTCGACCGTCTTCTCGGTGGGGTCGAGGATATCGACCAGTCGCTTGTGGGTGCGGAGCTCGTACTGGTCCCGGGCATCCTTGTTGACGTGCGGGGAGATGAGGACGGTGAACCGCTCCTTGCGGGTGGGGAGCGGAATGGGGCCGCGGATCTGGGCGCCGGTCCGCCGCGCGGTCTCCACGATCTCCTGCGCCGACTGATCGATCAGACGATAGTCGAACGCCTTGAGACGGATGCGGATGCGTTGGTTCATGGACGCGGCCCTTGGGTGTTTCGGCTTCTGCGGCTCGATGCTTCCTGCTACTCGATGATCTTCGACACGACGCCGGCGCCGACGGTGCGCCCGCCTTCGCGCACCGCGAACCGAAGCCCCTCCTCCATCGCGATCGGCGAAATCAGCTTCGCCGTCATCTGCACGTTGTCCCCGGGCATCACCATCTCCACCCCCGATGGCAGGTTCACCGAACCCGTCACGTCCGTCGTGCGGAAGTAGAACTGCGGACGGTATCCGTCAAAGAACGGCGTGTGACGACCCCCCTCGTCCTTCGACAGCACGTACACCTCCGCCTCGAAGTGCGTGTGCGGCGTGATCGACTTCGGCTTGGCCAGCACCTGACCGCGCTCGATTCCGTCGCGCTTCACCCCCCGA
>JAJDXW010000122.1 GCA_022823045.1 Gammaproteobacteria bacterium | reverse complement strand
CGGGAGGCGGCGGGCCGGGCGGCCGCGCAAGGCCCCGCCTCCCGCGGCCGGACGCCGGCCGCCGCGGGGCCCGAACCCACCCTGATACAAGGGAAGACAGAACATGTGCGGAATTGCAGGAGTCATTCACCGCGGGGGCATGAGCGGCGTCGGCGCCGAGATGACCTCGATGCTGAAGGCGCTGAAGCATCGCGGGCCGGATTCGACCGGCTTCGCGCTCTACGGCACGCCCGTCGCGGGCGACTACGTCATGCGTTTCAAGGTCGCCGAGCAGGAGGACATGGGCTCGGGCTTCGACATCCACGGCAAGATCCGGGATCGGCTCGCGGAGGTCGACCGGCGTCTCGCGGAGCTGAAGGTCACGGTCAAGGATCGCGATGCGTCCACCGAGTACGCCATGCGGTACGTCATCTCGTACGAAGGCGACCTCGAGCACCTCGCCCGCTACGTCGAGGACGTCGAGGGCACCGAGATCCTCTCCCTCGGGAGCGCGCTCGAGCTCGTCAAGGACCTCGGGGACGCCACGGTGGTCTCAGAGCAGTACGAGCTCGGCGGGGTAACGGGCACGCACGCCATCGGCCACACCCGGATGGCGACCGAGTCCGACGTCGACATCCGCTCCGCGCACCCCTACTGGGCCTTTCCCTACAACGACATCGCGGTGGTCCACAACGGCCAGATCACCAACTACTGGATCAAGCGCCGCGAGATGGAGCGGCGCGGTCACCGCTTCATGTCGGACTGCGACTCGGAGCTCCTCGCGGTGTACGTGGCGCACCATCTCGCGCACGGGATCACCCTCGAGGAGTCGCTGGAGCGCTCGATCCGGGAGATCGACGGGGTGTTCACCTACCTAGTCGCGACCCGGGACCAGCTCGGGATGGCGAAGGACACGATGGCCGCGAAGCCCCTCGTGCTCTACGAGAGCGACGACCTCATCGCCCTCGCGTCCGAGGAGGTGGCCATCCGCGCCATCCTCCCCGAGGAGATCGACACCTACGACCCCTACGACGAGGAGACCCGGGTATGGCAGGCATGAGTTCGCCGGAGGACCGCTCCTACGAGATGGGGCTGCACACCGAGCAGCTCGCCGGCCGTACCCAGCAGGTCTTCTTCCGGCCCGAGGAGGAGGAGCGCTTCCTCTATCCTTTCGCGCCGGACGTCGACTACAACCGGCGAACGGAGATCGACGCCGACTCGCTGACCTCGACCGAGGTCAACGCGAAGCTGCGCGCCCTCATGGACGAGGGGTACGGCTCCATCGTGATCCGGAACCCGCGCGGCAAGCACTCGCTCGGGGTCGGGATCCTCAACCGGCTGAACCTCATCTTCGAGGGCTCCCTCGGCTACTTCGCGGTAGGGCTCATCGACGGCCCGAACGTGCGGATCCAGGGGAGGGTCGGGTGGTCGTGCGGCGAGAACATGATGGCGGGCACCGTCCTCATCGAGAAGAACGCCGGCTCGACGTTCGGGGCCGCGATGCGGGGCGGCGACCTCGTGTGCCGCGGCTCGGTCGGTTCGCGGACCGGCATCGACATGAAGGGCGGAACGATCATCGTCGGCGGGGACACCGGCGCCTTCTCCGGGTTCATGATGCAGCGCGGACGCATGGTGGTCTGCGGAAACGCGGGGAAGAACCTCGGCGACTCGATGTACGACGGGACGATCTACGTCGGGGGGGAGATCCGCGACCTCGGGGTGGACGCGGTGCCGGCGGAGCTGACGGATCTGGACCGGGCCTGGCTTACCCGCAAGCTCCGGCAATACGAGCTGCTTCCCGGGAACGGGGTCGACCACTTCACCAAGATCGTGGCCGGCAAGCAGCTCTGGAACTACGACAACCTGGAGCCGACCGAGAAGAAGCTGATTCTCTGATCGGACCGGGCGCACCGCTTCGAAACGCGGGGAACCACGGGGACACGGGAGACAACGAGATGGCGAAGAGCGAGACCGCGCCGCGGCTCGATCCGGCCGCGAGACCGAAGCGCAACACGAGCATTCTCGGGCGGAGCCGGATCTTCACCCGGGAGGTGATCGACGACATCCACATCAAGTCCGAGCTCGGGCGATACCGGATGCGCGGCTTCTCGATGTTCAAGCCGATCCCGCACTGGGACGACCTCACGTTCCTTCCGGGAACGCTGACCCGGTTCGTGATCGAGGGCTACCGGGAGAAGTGCGACACGAAGACGGTCATCGGCCCGCGCGCGAAGGTCCCCCTCGAGCTCGACATCCCGGTCTACGTGACCGGCATGAGCTTCGGCGCCCTTTCCTACGAGGCGAAGACCGCTCTTGCGCGGGGCGCGACGATGGCGGGGTCGGCGACGTGCTCGGGCGAGGGGGGCATGATCCCGGACGAGCGGCGCTACTCGACGAAGTGGTTCTACCAGTGCATCCAGTCGCGCTACGGGTTCAACCCCCATCACCTCGTGCTCGCCGACGCGTGCGAGTTCTTCATCGGCCAGGGATGCAAGGTGGGGCTCGGCGGACACCTGATGGGGCAGAAGGTCACCGACCAGGTCGCGGAGATGCGCAGCCTCCCCGCCGGCATCGACCAGCGCTCCCCGGCTCGCCACCCGGACTGGCTCGGACCCGACGACCTCGCGCTCAAGATCATCGAGATCCGGGAGGCGACGGACTGGCAGATTCCGATCCAGCTCAAGCTCGGCGCGGCGCGGGTGTACGACGACGTGCGGATGGCCGTGAAGTGCGATCCCGACTCCATCTACATCGACGGAATGGAAGGGGGCACCGGCGCGGGTCCCCACCTCGCGACCGAGGAGACCGGGGTGCCGGGGATGGCGGCCATCCGCCAGGCGCGCCGGGCCATCGACGACCTCGGCAAGCGGGGCGAGATCTCCCTCGTCTATGCGGGCGGGATCCGCAACGGAGGAGACGTCGCCAAGGCCCTCGCCCTCGGCGCGGACGCGATCGCCATCGGACACTCGGTGCTGATGGCCCTCAACTGCAACAAGGACATTCCCGAATCGGACTTCGAGACCGAGATCGGGGTCGAGGCCGGACACTGCTACCACTGCCATACCGGCCGGTGCCCGGTCGGGGTGGCGACGCAGGACCCGGCCCTGCGGGCGCGGCTCGATCCGGACGAGGCGGCCGAGCGGGTGTACAACTTCCTGCACACCCTCACTATCGAGGCCCAGATGATGGCGCGGGCGTGCGGGAAGACCGACGTCCACAGCCTCGAGCCAGAGGACCTCGCCGCGCTCACCATGGAGGCGTCGGCGATGGCCGGCGTCCCCCTCGCGGGCACCAACTTCACGGTGGGCATCGAGGACTATCATCACCTGTAAGGCAGAGGCCGCGCGCCCGCGTCGCCGCGGGCGCGACGGGGCTCCGCCTCGCCGAGCGCGGCGCCCGGGTTCGGACGGCCGCCCGCGGGAGAGGAGGGAACAATGGCAGGCAGCAGCTACAAGGGAAGCGAGATCAAGAGCGTCGACCAGTTCATCTCCGGCGATGGACTCGACTCGGCGCGCGAGAAGGAGATCGGCCAGCACATCGGGTACCGCTACGATGTCAACCTGGTCCCCGACTACGAGCGCCTGACCCCTTTCCTCGCGCGCTACATGGAGCTCATGGGCTGGGAAGACCTCAACTGGCTCGAGGACGTGCACATGGGCTACGAGGAGGGGAATGCGGCGGTGTTCGACCGCAACATCAACGGCTGGGTGCGGGTTCCGGAGGACATGGAGCTTCCCGACAACCAGCAGGACCGGGACATGATCGCGCGCGAGCTGCTCGTCAAGTTCCAGATGTCGGAGCACCACCCCCTGGTGCAGCTCCGGCAGGCGTACAAGAAGTTCTGAGGCGGGAGTCCGGAGCGGCGGACAATGGACGGAGACGGAACGATGACGATGACACGCGAAGTGCGGATCGGCTGCCTGCAGACGCGCCCGGTCGCCAGCTTCCGGGAGGCGACGGAGGAAGCGCTCCGCCTTGCCCGCGAGGCGGTGATGGACGGGGCGGAGTTCGTGTGCCTCCCCGAGTACTGCGGGGGACTCCGGAGCGAGGGCGGTCTGTTCGCGCCCCCGACCGCCCCGGAGGACCGCCATCCCGTGCTCGCCGCGCTCCGCGGCTTCGCGAACGAGGCCGGGGTATGGATGCTGATCGGCTCCGTCGCGATCGACGGACCGGGCGGCCGCCTCCTCAACCGGGGCTACGTGGTCGACGATCGGGGGAGGATCCGGGCTCGCTACGACAAGGTCCACCTCTTCGACGTGGACCTGTCGCCGACCCAGCGTTACCGCGAGTCCGCGGTGGTCGCGCCGGGCGGGGAAGCGGTGGTGGCGGATACCCCGTGGGGGCGGCTCGGCATGACCATCTGCTACGACCTTCGCTTCCCCCACCTGTACCGGGCGCTCGCGCAGGCGGGGGCGGAGGTCCTCGTGGTGCCGGCCGCGTTCACCCGGACGACCGGCGAGGCCCACTGGCACGTGCTGAACCGCGCCCGTGCGATCGAGAACGGCGCGGTGGTGGTGGCTCCTTGCGCGGTGGGCGAGGTGCCGGGCGGGGGCGCCGCCTACGGCCATTCCCTCGTCGTCTCGCCGTGGGGCGAGGTCCTCGCGGACGGGGGCTCGGGGGTGGGGTATGTCGTCACCACGGTGGACCTCGCGAGCGTTGCCGAGGCGCGTGGGAAGATCCCCAGCCTCGAGCACGACCGGCCCTTCTCCGACCCGGCGGCCGAGCCCTCCGAGAGGCCGCGCGCCGCCGCCTGATCGCCGAAGTCCGGCCCCGGTGTGCGGAGACCCGCCCCTTCGAACGCCTCGCGGCGCGGGCTGACGGCCCATGGGGGCCGGAGCCAACGTCGTGCGTCTCGACCGCGCCAACGAGGAGTTGCGGGACCGGTTCCTGCGCTGGCAGTGCCGCATCCGCCAGATCGCGATGCGAACCGGGGGTGGCCGCCCGACGGGCGGGATGACGCCTCTCGCGCACGTCGCCGGGGAGCCCGTCGCCCGAATCGTGACCGTGCTCTCGAAGCGGCCCGAGCACTCGGTGTCGATGGAGCTTCGCCACCTCGCCCGGCGCACCCACGACCCGGCCGAGCGGCGCGAGAACGCGCTCAGGCTCTTCGCCGAGCGTCACTTCCAGGCGGCGACGGAGTTCTCCGACACCCTCACCGCGAGCTTCGCGCCCGATTCATCGGTCGCCTCGGGGCTGGTCGAAGCCCGGGAATGCCGGCTCGATTTCGAGCAGTTCGGTCAGGGATTCCGGCTGAACTGCGAGGTCCGGCGCCTCTCGGAGCACAACCCCCTCCGCGAAGCGACGTTTTGGCACAACCTGCTGTTCAACCCCCGGCTGCCGGCGGACTGCATCATCCTCGGCTTCGAGCCCGACTGGGGGCGGAGCGAAGCCGACCCGGCTCAACCGTGAGCGGTCGTCTCTCCGCTCCGTAAAGGAGGAGCGCCCGCGATGTACGCATCCCTCATCCTGCTGCTCGGGGTCACGAGCCTCTATGCCGGGTACAACCTGCTCGTCAAGGTGTCGAGCGGCCATGTGCCGGCCGTGGCCACGACCCCGATCCTCGCCACCATTGCGCTCCAGACCGCCGCGCTCGCGGTGTCGGCGGTGTTCGCGGCGGGACTCATGCTCCGGGGGGGACATGTCCTCGCCGTTTCGGCGCCCGCCGTCTCCTGGGCAGTCGCAGCGGGGATCTGCATCGGCGCGGCCGAGATCGGGTACTTCTACCTCTTTCGCGGCGTCGGCGGCACCGAGCCGATGGCCGCGAACGTCGCGATCCCGATCGTCGTGAGCGGCGCCATCGTCCTCACCCTGCTCGTGTCCTGGCTCGTGTTCCGTGAGCCTTTCACCTGGGTTCGGCTCGCCGGCGCGGCCCTGGTAGTGGCCGGGGTCGTCACCCTCTTCGCCGATTCCGCGAGGGCCGCACCGGCGCCGTAGCTCGGACGCGCCCGAACGGCCCGCCGCCGCCCTGGGCCGCCGCCGCGCCCCACGGCGTGGTGTTCCTATTCGGGGCGCTTGGGTGATCGAGCGGGGTACCCCCCGGCCGCCTCGTGTTCCTCGCCGGGAGGTTCGTCCCGGACCTGGAAGATGTTCAGTTTACGCCGGCGAACGATGCAGGCCACCGCCTCCGTACGCTCGTCGCGGGTGAGGCCATGCCGGACGCCTTCCACCGCCTCGCAGACGTCGGCCGGCTGAAGGCCCGCGATCACCTCCGAGGTGATGAGCGACCGGGGCGGGCGGTCCGGTTCCAGCGCGAGGAACTCCGCGCCGATCTCCTCCGAGTCGCGGCGGGCGCGTACCCGCCACAGCTCCCGCACCCCGATCTCGCCGTAGCGCTCGATCTTGCCTTCGTCGACGTTCGTGATCTCGACTTCGACCACCAGGTCGGGAGCGGTGTGTTCAAGGTAGGCGTCGGCCTGCGCTGCCCCCTCGATGAGGGCGGCTCGATACGCCGTCGCCCGCTCGCCGACGTAGAAGGCGCAGTCGGGCTCCATCCCCGTTCCGGGCGGATCGCCTCGCCCGCGAAGGCGGGTGGTGAGAAGCCCTTTCGACGGGCGTCCGAAAGCGCCGGTGGCGATGTCCACGATGTCCACGAATATGCCGGCGAGATCGTCATGGAGGCGTGAGGGGGCCATCAAGGTGATGAGCCCTCGCACCGGGTCCAGGCATACCCGCCGGAAGTGCCGGCTCCAGTCGACGGCGGCCAGCTCCGCGATCGTGTCCGAGTCCGCGCGCAGGGAGTGGATCGTCGAGCCGAGGGGGCCGACGGTGGTCGTGGGGGTGGGGGAGCGGCTCATGGCGGATTCGCCTCCGGTGTGAATCTCCTGGCGGCCCGCCGCCGGCCGCCCACGGGCAGTATACCGCTCCCTCGCCGTCGTGAACGGAGACCCGCTCCGAGCCCCCGTCGAAGGCACGGCAGCACGTCGGGTCGCCGCGGCCCCAACGGCAGCCGCCCGCGATCAGGTCAGGAACTTCGTGAAGCCGCCGTCGACGTTCCAGCAGGCCCCGGTCACGAAGCTCGCGCGCTGCGACGCAAGAAACGCGACCACTCCCGAGACCTCGTCCGGCCGCCCGTAGCGCGGGATCATGAGAAGCTGCGCGGAGAGGTTCGTGAAGACTTCGTCGACGCTTTCCCCCGCGCTGCCGACGAAGTTCTCCTCGGCGATGCGCTCCCAGAGCGGCGTGTGGATGAGGGCCGGGTTGACCGCGTTCACCCGGATCCCGTCGCCCGCCAGATCCTGCGCCAGCGTCTTGGTCAATGCGAGCATCGCGGCCTTCGCCGAGTTGTAGTCGGCCATGCCGCCGAGCCCGCTGTGGCCGCTCACCGAGGCGACGTTGACGATGGAGGCGCCCTCGCGCTCGCGCATGAGGGGGACCGCCGCCCGCGCCGCGCGCACCGCACTCCACAGGTTGATGCTGTACGTCTGCTCCCAGACTTCGTCGGGATCCTCGATGGTCCGGCCGACCGCCGCATCGCCGGCATTGTTGACGAGGACGTCCAGCCCTCCGAAATGGTCCGCGGCGTTGCGGACGAAGCCCTCGACATCTTCCCGTCGGGTCATGTCGGCGACGCACGACAGCACGTCTCCGCCGGCCGCTTCGATCTCCGCACGAGTCTCTTCGAGCGGCCCCTCGCGACGCGCGCAGATGGCGACTTTCGCCCCTTCCCGGGCGAATTCCTGGGCGATGGCCTTGCCGAGGCCGAGACTCGAGGCCGTCACCGCGGCCACCTTGTCCTTCAGTCCGAGATCCATGGTCTTGTTCCTCTCTTGTGGGAGTGAATCGAGTGCGGCGGGGCGGGCTAGAATGCCGGATCAAGGCGGTGCTTCGGGTACTCCGCGCCCACGACGTGCTGAATCGTGATGGCCCGCACCATCTGGTAGGTCCGGATGCGGAAAGCGGGATCGCAGGACATGCGGATGTAGATGTCCTGTGGCTTGATGTCATAGTCGTCGCTCAGCCAGTCGATCATGTTCGCGCAGGCATCGTATACCGCCTGCTCCATCGGCAGGTTGATGCCGACCGCGACGATGCTCTCGGGCTTGACGATTCGCACCGTCGGCATGCGCTTGTTCTTGATGACCGTGCAGTGAAGCTGGACGGTGGCGCGGGTCTCGTCGGCGATTCCGGTGAACTCGGTATCGCCCTGTCCACCATGGATGTCGCCGATGTAGAGGAGTCCCCCTTCGTGATAGGAGTTCAGGAGGACGGTGTGTCCAGGCGCCACGTCCCGGCAGTCGATGTTGCCGCCGAAGGGACCCTGGCCGAGGAGCGAAGTGAAGACCTCGCGCTCCGGCGCGGTGGCGAGCGTCCCGCAAAAGGGTTCGAGGTCCCAGGTGAGGCGATCGGAGTACTTCCCCTTTCCGTCACGCGTGTGACCGCTCGGCCCGGGAAGGTGCTCGATGACCTGGACTCTCGGCTCCGCGCACTGGCCGCCCCATCGCGACGACTCGCCATAGGGTCCGATGCCGGGAAGAATTCCGGAGAATCCGTACCGCCACGGATCGATGAATTCGATGTTCACGGCGAGCACATCCCCGGCCTCGCAGCCCTCGACCCAGATCGGCCCGATGACCGGGTTGTACTTCGGCGGCCACGCCGCGTTCAGCGCGTCCACGTGCGCATCGCCCACGAACTGGTGGACCTTCGGATCGTCGCTGTCATCCTCGATGAGTCCGGTCAGCGCATCCTCCGTCTCGACCTGGAACGACTCTTCCTGCTTGACACGAAGCACCGGCTCCTCCCGGGCGTCGAATGCGTACTTGGTGACTTCGCCGCGCTTGATGATCTGCATTTCGATTCTCCCTTTGGATATCCCTGCCGGTCGCCTTGCTCCGGATCGCGGAGGCTCGCCGGTGACGCCGCGTCAGTCTAATCTACCCCTGCCCGTCCGCCGGACGCGCGACCTCGGCACACCCTTCGGACGTGGAGACCCGACATGACGAACGAAACGGCGCCGCCGGCTGGACCGATGCGCCTCTTCTACCACCCGGTGAGCAGCGCTTCGATGCGGGTGACGCTCTACCTCGGCTGCCGGGGGGTTCCGCCCTCGTCGGTCGAGCTGGTGAGCACCGGCTTCGAGACCGACCACCGCGGAATTCCCGTCTTCACGATGCCCGCGGACGACCCCGAGACGAAGAGGCTCGACACCACCGACCTCACCGCCTTCAACCCGGAGGGGAGGGTGCCCGTGCTGCTTCTGCCTGACGGCCGGAAGATGACCCAGTCTGGTCCCATCCTGGACTACCTCGACGACGTGCTCGGTGCGGACCTCGGCCGACCGATGCTCCCCGAGGATCCCTGGCGGCGGGCGGAAGCGCGCCGCATCGCGTGGATCGTCGCCGCGGACACCCAGCCCTACCAGAAGGGGATTATATACGAAAGTAACGTAACGGCGTAGAAGAATCTGAAAAACGATACATTTTCCTACAGTTATACGCTTGCTCCTCAAATCGTTACTCTGGTATAATGAGAGGTACATCCAACACAGAGTAACGAGGCTCAAATGGCTCGAAAAGCACCCGGGAAGCACTACCGCGAAGGGATGTCGCTGATGGCTTTCTTCGACCAGTTCCCGGACGAAGCCTCCGCGGAGCAGTGGTTCGTCAACCTTCGGTGGCCGAGCGGGATCTGCTGTCCGCGCTGCGGCTCCCTCAACGTCCAGACCAAGACGAAGCATCCCACCATGCCGTATCGATGCCGGGAGAAAGGCTGCGCCAAGTTCTTCAGCGTCAAGACCGGTACGGCGATGCAGTCGTCCAAGCTGTCATACCGCACCTGGCTACTGGCAATCTACTTGGTGGCCACCAACCTCAAGTCGGTGTCGAGCATGAAGCTGCACCGAGACCTGAACATCACGCAGAAGTCGGCTTGGCACCTGGCACACCGACTGCGTGAAGCTCGCATCGAATACCGGGGTCTGTTCTCCGGTCCGGTGGAAGTGGACGAGACATACTTCGGTGGCAAGCGCAAGAACATGTCGAACGCCAAGCGCAAGGAGGCGGCGAAGCTCGGACGCGGGACGGCCGGGAAGACGGCCGTTGTCGGAGCCAAGGACCGGACGAGTAAAGCCGTGGCGGCGAGAGTTGTACCGAACACTACCAAGAGCACGCTACAGGAGTTCGTGTCCGAGTATGTTGATCCGTCCGCCACGGTCTACACTGACGACGCGGCCGCATACGAAGGCATGCCATTCGACCATGAGACGGTGGTGCATTCGGCCCACGAGTACGTGCGGGGTGACGTCCACACGAACAGCATGGAGAGCTTCTGGAGCATGTTGAAGCGAGCGCATAAAGGCACGTTTCACAAGCTGTCGGACAAGCACTTGGCGCGGTACTTGGCCGAGTTCACTGGCAAGTCGAACATGCGTGATCTGGACACGCATGACATCATGAAGCTCACGGCTATCGGGATGCGCGGTCGGCGACTTCGTTACCGGGACCTGATTCGCGACAATGGGCTGGATTCAGGAGCTCGGCCGCACTAGAGATAGGCGGGGCCTCTACGGCCCCGCCTATGTCGTTATGTGTCCAATTCATGGAGTATGTCTTCTCCGTCTTCGAGATGCTTGGCAAGACGCTTCGCGAAACGTTTGCGAAATCCTTTAGACTTGATTTTGCGCTGGATATCGCGCTGCCGTAATTCGCGTGCAGAACTGGACGAGGCAATTTCGCTTCTTGCAACGATTCTCAGTTTCACCGTTGTCTCCTCTCTTCAAGGTTCGCGGTGAAAAGAGAGGTCTTGGCTGTCACCTCGGCCTCTCAGCCCACCGGGGGTTGCCGCTCCCGGTGGGCATTATCCACGCTTTCTTCGTCGTTGCAACCCTCTTCTCTCACCTAGTCCTTCTAGCGTCGGAGCTTTTTCGCGGCCGCAGCACCATCTGACGAATTGCCCGTTCAGACTCTTGAGTAACGATGTCCACAACACTCAGATCGACACGCATGGCTACGATAACTTCCTGAAACGTGCCATTACCGCTTGAATCGCCTATGTGCAACTCTCGTGTTTGCTCAAGGTTGTCAACAAAGGCAGCCAAAGAGATTAGCATGGGTTTATGCGCCAGCATCGCGATTACTCGTGCTTGATTGCGAATCTGCTCTACCTCATTATCGTCTACTCGATCATCATCGTCTGCTTTGGCGGTAAGTTCGAGGAACTTTGTATATTCGCGCATCTTGTTCTCGAACAGGCAAACACGATACTGCCGTTCGGTTTCTGCCTTGTTTTGAAAGTGAATCGTAATCCCCACGGAGACGACAACTAGGACCACAGCTACGGCAGCGGCTAGGAGTTCAACGGCCAACCCGCTAATGGGGCGAGAGAATAATGTGTGCATCAATAGGAATGTCACCACTACAAGAGCGGTCACAAGGACCATCACAATAATGTTGTTTGCTCCCAAGGTTTTCATGTCGTAGTTGCTCCATACGAATCTCGCTGAAAACTACCTATCACGGCTCCTAGCAGGAACAACAAGACTTGAGCAGCTTCTACCCAAAACAGCACAAGCATGGCGAAATGGTTTTCGCTGTTGGGAGCATCGTGCCATAAAAGGTCAAACATGTATTCTATGGGTTTCATCATAACCTCAGACGCAAGAATAGAGGTCATGTTGTATAAGGTAAGCTGAGTGGTTACCATTTCAGCAACTGGTCCGCTAGCGCCGAACATAACAAGTAGGAAGATCAGACTGACCTGTACGGTACAGAAGCTCCCGACTAGAACAACCAATGCACCGAGTCGCCCAAAGATTGCGCCTAAAGCAGTTTCGTATTGACGAGCCAACCATACGCCACCGAAAAAGATACCGATGAGACATATAACAATCAAAGCCATAAGGAGGTTCTTTTTAGTCTTACGGTACAGGTCGCGTCCAGCGGATAGGCCAAATCCGGCGACAACGCTTCCGCCTAGTATCTTGGGTATGTCGATCATCGCCACACTCCAGTTCGGTATCCATTCGACCCGGAAATGGTGCCGGGCCGTGGATACCGCCGCATGTGGCATGCGAGGTCCCGCCTATTCGCCCGGTTCGGGGAGCTACCCCTTACCGCTTGGGTATGGCTATTGTATTCGACGAGCGACCCGGCATCGGGCCACTGCGACGGTATCCACGGCCGAACCTAAACCATTCGCACATGAGAGTCAAGGGGTGTGATACAATGCTGAACGTCATTCGTGACTGGTGGCATGAAATGGCCAGACGTAAGCGATTTGGAATCGGACGAAAGCGTAAGCGGTCTCCGCCGCCTTATGTACTCGAACGAGAAAAGGCAAAACGGGAAGAAGAACAGGCAATGCCGATTGAACTGGTAAAGTCCAGTTACCAGCCGACAAAGGTCGAATTAGAGGAAGACGTGCGGCTCCCCGAGGATGGTGGGCCGGTCACGATGGAGGATTTGAAGGAGATAGGTCGGGCGCTGGTTCAGCCCGCAGACGTGACTTGGCGAGACAAGCCGAGAGGGAAGGATTGATGAGATATGCGGCGGGGATGATAGGATCGAGAGCGGCGCTCGGCGGCACCACTTGGTCGCTAGGACCGCTGCGCAGTACCCGCTAGGCGGGGAACCGTGAACGCACCAAACGGCCAAACCCCGCCGAGCGCCGCCCTCAAGAGGGCGATGAAGTTGAGACGCCCGTCGGGCGTCTCATTCGCACTTTACAAGCCGAGGAAGACATTGTGGTCGTTAGCTCGTTCGAGCTTCGTTACTTTCGTATATAATCCCCTACCAGAACATCCCCTTCATCATCCAGGCGATCGGCGAGTGGGGGATGGTGAAGGCCCCGCCCGCCGTCCATCCCTTGCGGCTCCACTTCATCCGCCGGGAGTTCGGCGCCATCGAAGCAATCCTCGGCCGGTGCGCGGGATGCTTCGCGGTGGGTGACGAGATTACGGTCGCCGACTGCTTTCTCGTGCCCCAGGTCCGGAATGCGCTCCTCGCGGGCATCGATCTGGCGGGGGAGTTCCCGGCTCTGGCGCGGGTCTTCGAAAACACCGTCGCGGTGCCGGAGGTGGCCGCGGTGCTGGAGGCGGCGGGCGGGATCGTGCAGCCCCTCGCCTTCGACCCGGAGAAGTTCGAGGTCTACGCCGATCTCCCGGGCTCCGCGGGGGGCGCTGAACGATGAGCCGGATCGAGCGGGTCGAGGCGCGGTGCGTCGGGCCGCCGGTGGAACGCCACTCGTGGTCGCACGAATTGCCGCCGCAGTTCATGACCTGCATCGTCGTGCAGGTGGTAGCCGATGACGGGGGGGAAGGGGTCGGGGCGGTGTGGAACGCCACCTCCTTCGACTTCGACCGGTACACCGCGGAGGCGATGCGCCACCTTCTCCCGGTCCTCGTCGGCAAGGACCCGCTGGCGCGCGAGGCGATCCTGCACGAGATGCGCCCGCGGGTGTTCCCCTTGCCTCCCGGGGCGGTCGCCGCCATCGAGGTCGCGCTCTTCGACCTCGCCGCGAAGGAGGCGGGCGTGCCCCTCCATCGCCTGCTCGGCGGCACCCGTGACCGGCTCCCCGCCTACGCGAGCCCGCCGATGCTGGCGAGCGTGCCCGCCTACCTCGACTTCGTCGCCGAGTGTCTGGATGCCGGGTTTCGCGCGATCAAGTTCCACACCTGGTGCGATCCGGCGCGCGACCTCGCGCTCGCGCGGGCGGTGCGCCGCGAGCACCCCGGCGCCGGCGTCGACTTCATGCTCGACGTCGAGAACAACTACACCCGCGAGCAGGCGATGCGGGCGGGGCGCGAGCTTGCGGACCTCGGCTTCCGCTGGTTCGAGGCACCGCTGCCGGACCACGACCTCGAGGGCTACCGCGCCCTCACCCGCGAGCTCTCCGTTCCCGTCCTTCCGTCGGGCAACTGGGTCCAGGACCTCTCGCTCTTTGGCGAGGCGATTCGGACCCGGACCTGGAGCACCGCGCGCACCGACGTCACCATGATGGGCGGCATCGGCCCGGCTCGGGAGGCCGCGGCCCTCGCCCGATCCGCGGGGCTCGACTGCGAGATCATGTCCTGGGGCTACAACCTCGCCGCGGCCGCCAACCTCCACCTCATGCTCGCGCTCGACAACTGCACCTTCTTCGAGCAGGCGATGCCCTACGAAGCCTTCGAGTATGGAATGGTCGACGTGATCCGCCCCGGACCGGACGGCTTCGTCACCGCTCCCGAGCGTCCCGGCCTCGGCCTGCGGGTGGACTGGGAGGCGATGGAGGCCGCCACCTTCCACGCGGTGGAGGTTCCGGAACCCTGAGCCCCGCGACCGGAATCGGGGACGGCGAGGGTCGGCACCCTGGAGGGAAATGGGGTCGGAGCGAGATTTCGTGGCGCGGATGAAGAATCCGACGGAACGTCGCGAAATCTCACTCTGATCCCGTTTTTCGGATCCGGCCGGCACCGGCCGCACGGCCCCGTGCGGGGAGGCGTTACGATATGGATGGCAACCGGGCAGGGGGGAGGATCCGATGGCGCGACGCGTGATCCACGACTTCGTCATTCCGGCGCGAACCGGCCGCGCCGTCGAGGTGATGCAAGGTCAGGTCCTTCGCATCCACCTCGTCGAGGACAAGCAGGTCGGAGACTGCGCGTTCTTCAACCTGCACGACCGCCGGGAGGCCTTTCACGTGGGCCAAAGCTGGGCCCTCAACGTGATGCTGGGCCACGGCAACGGGAAGTGCTTCAAGTACTTCTATTCGAAACCACCGCGCGAGAACGTGATGTTCGAGGTGGTCGAGGACACGGTCGGAGAGCACTGGTCGAGCATGGGAGGGCGCTGCAGCCGGCGGCTCCTGGAGCTTCGTGACGGCGATACCGACCACCGCTCCTGCCAGGAGAACCTTGCCGAGGCCTTCGCCCCCTGGGGCATCGACGGCGACGACATCATCGATGTCTTCAACGTGTTCATGAACGTCGAGGTCAACCCGGACGGCACGTTCGAGATCCATCCACCGACCGCGATGGCCGGCGACCATATCGACCTTCGCGCGCGGATGGACGTCCTCGCCGGCATCTCGGCGTGTCCGGCGGATCGCAACGCGGCCAACGACGGGCGGCCGAAGCCGCTCGGAGTCACCGTGTTCGCTGAAGACTGACCGTCCGCGCGGCCACCGGGACCGGCCGGAGCCCGCGAGGCCGCGCCTATCCCGCCGGCGGCGGAGAGCACACGCTCTCGTAGGGGTGGCGCTTCGTGACGAGCCCGTTGTAGGCGTAGATGTCGAGGGTCGCCTCGTAGGCCTCGCGGGTGATCTCGATGTGCGGGGTCCAGCAGCCGAGCCCCTGGTAGGTCCCGATGCACCGGGCGAGCACCGATTCGTCGATGGCGGGGAAGTACGGCTTCTCGGCCGCCGCGACCTCTTCGGCGGGCGCCTCGTTGAGGTAGCTCCGCGTCTTGCGGTAGGCGCGGACGAACGCCGCCGCCATGTCCGTCTCGAGCCAATCCGGCATTGCCGCGAGGCTCGAGAAGCCGCACGGGCCGATGACCGGCCCGACCTCGGCGACGACGTGCCCGACCCCGTCCGCCTCGAGCTGCTGCGGGAACGGGCCCTGCTGCTGCACGTACGCGCCCTGGCCGTCCCGGAACGCGGCGTCGATGGCAGCCGCGCCCCCCGGATTGATCGCGTTGATGCGCGAATGGTCGATGCCGGCGCGGTGACAGGCGTACTTGAACATCGCAAGCGGCTGGCCGGCGCCGAACAGGACCGCTTCCGATCCCTCGAGCTTGCGCCAGGCGAACGCGGGATCGGGTTCGCGCGCGGTGAGGAAGAACCCGTCCATCTCGTTCACCTGCGCGAAGTGGGTGGTGGCGGGGGTCTCGCCCCGCTCGAGCGGACCGAACCCCTGGCTGAGGGCGGACTGGACGACGTGGGCGGAGCCGTCCTCGAGGGCGGTGAGGGCGCTTACGCCCGGCGGCGAGACCGACCACTCGGGCTCGAGCCCTTCTTCGCGCAGGAACCCCCCCGCCATCGTCGCGATGA
Organism: Gammaproteobacteria bacterium; assembly: GCA_022823045.1. Lineage (GTDB taxonomy): Bacteria > Pseudomonadota > Gammaproteobacteria > HK1 > HK1 > JAJDXW01. Next base: position 22,037 of record JAJDXW010000122.1, on the reverse strand, counting down.
GCGGCGAATAGAACGCCGAAAAGAGGGTGAACCGGATGTTGATGCGACTCATTCGGGGGTCCTTTCGAGGGTTGGCGTGGCCGCTGCGGGCCGGAAGCGGCGCGACGGCCCGCATTGGTGGCAGGCAGGCGTGGATCATACCGCCCGGCCGGCTCGCTCCCATTCGCAGTCGAGAACGGTGAACCCGCCGCCCGTGCGGAGTCAGATGGGCACGCGGAACGATCTTCCGATCGGCTCGAACCCCTCGACTTGCTGCCGGTCGAGCTTGCCGCGAATCTTCTCGAACGAGCGAATCGTGTCAACGGAGAAGAGTCGCTCCCCGCAGTGCAGGCAGACCTCCGCGTCGACCGTCACCACGGCGAGATTGACTCCGCCCCGCAGGAGCTTCTCCGTCTGCTTGCGGACCACCTCGCCGCCGCATGTCGGGCACTTCTCGAATGGAGTCACTGCTTCCTCCTCGTACGCCACTCGATCCAGCGATCCGGGTCCGGTCGATACGTCGTGACCAGCACGGCGAACGCAGTGTCCTCATTGTATGCCCAGACGCTGTGTACAGGGTCACCTTCCGGGGTGTCGCCATAGATGAGACAACTGGGATACGGTTTGTCGTCCGGGTAGGTTTCCACAATCTCACCATGCATCACGCTGTGCGCAATTTCGTCGAACGAAAGACTGTCGGCAAAGGCCTCCTGGTCAGCATGATCCGTGATGCGAACCCGTTGGCTGTGCAAGGCGCGGACGATGTTCTCGATGTCCATATGCGCCGCCCCGGGTTGCCAGCCCTGTCCGTCACGACCGCGCCGCCATTTGGCGGAGCTCGCTCAGTGTCGATTCGAGGTCGCGCACCTCGCACCATCCGACCCGCATCATCTCGATCGCCGGCTCGTGCAGGTGCGGCAGGGTCGTGCCGGTGCATTCCTCCACCACGATCGGCTTGAAGTCCCGAAACATGGCGTCCTTGGAGGTCGCGGCCACGCACTGGTTGGTCAACACCCCGACGATGAGGACCGTCTCGGCCTGCAGGGCACGCAGGATCCCTTCGAGATTGCTGTTGAAGAAGGCGCTCAAGCGGGTCTTGTCGACGTACCAGTCGTCCTCCCCGGGCTCGAGCTCGTCGTAGATTCCAAAGCCCCACGTGCCCTGTCGCAGACCGCCGTCCCGGAGGAACGGACGAAGGCGGAAGAACGGTCCCGCGTCCTCGGCTCCCCGCGTGCCGTGCCGGGTCCACACGACCGGCACGTTCTTCGCCCGAGCGTCGGCGAGAAGCTGGCGGACGGGCTCGATCACGCGGCGCATGTGAGCGATGTCGATGCCCTGGCTCGCGTACCAGCCGTCCGGGTGCAGAAAGTCGTTCTGGAGGTCGATGGCGACGAGGACCGTGCGCCCGGGCACGAGGTCCCAGCGCGCTTCCTCGAAGGGTGCTACATGAGGTCGGGAATCCATTTCGGTCCTGCGCTTCGACCAGCGGGACGCCGGCTCATCCAATGTGCGTCGCGGGCAGGTGCACGGGGAAAATCGCCCGTCTTCCAGCCGACCGGGAGGAGCCAGAGGGCGAGGAGGGGCTCCGGGCCGGAGCGCATCGCGTGGACGGCGTCGGAGGGGTTGTAGACGACGCCGCCGATGCCGGGCGCGTGCCATCCCCGGTCCTCGCGGTACCACTCGCCTTCGCTCATCACGATGTAGAGCTCCTCCGGCGGATGGTGGTGGTCGATGTAGCGGATGCCGGGCGCGAGGAGGCTCGCGCCGACCAGCACGTCGCTTCGCTGCTCGAGTCCCGTGGGTCCGACGAGCCACGCGTTCGCGTGGCCGTCGCGGAACGTCTCCCCGTGCTCCTCGGAGTCCGATCTCCAGACCCAGGTGAGCTCGGGTTCCAGTGCCGCGAACGCGTCGGCGAGGGACGATACCTCCGGCGCCGCGCGCGCCCGTTCGAGCGCGGAGGGAAGGTAGCGGTACGCGGGCGGAGGCGGGGCGCCGCCGGGCGCGATGACGCCGGCCGAGCCGGCGAGCGAGTCGAAGATGCGCCGGGCCGCGTCGCCGGGCGGGGTCCCCGCCTCGACCCGGTCCGCGATGAAGTCCCGCGCGGCGTCTAGGACCCGATCGAGCGCCTCGGGGCGCCTCACCGTCCTTCCGCCCGCGCGCGCCGCTTCGCCCCGGCGCCCATGGGGATCAGCCGCCGGGGACGCCGCGGGTGTTGACGTAGAGGGCATAGAGCGACTGGCTCGCGGCCATGAACAGGCGGTTGCCCTTGCGCCCCCCGAAGCAGACGTTCGCGCAGCGCTCCGGGAGCGCGATGCGGCCGATGGGCGCGCCGTCCGGCGCGAACACCATCACCCCGTCGAGGGCCTCGCTCCCCATCCCCCAGCCGCACCAGAGGTTCCCGTCAACGTCGCAGCGCATGCCGTCCGGGGTGCCGCCCGGCCCCGCGTCGATCAGCACCTCCCGGTTGGCGATGGCCCGCCCGTCCGCGGTCACGTCGTAGGCGAGGATCTTCCGGTGCGGCTCGCCCCGCGACTCGACCACGTAGAGCCGCCCCTCGTCGGGGGAGAAGCAGAGTCCGTTCGGCCCTCGGACGTCGTCCGCGAGACAGGTCAGCTCGCCCGACTCCCCGTCGATGCGGTAGACCGCCTCGGGGAGCTCGGACTCCGCCCGGTGTCCCTCGTAGTCCCCGAGGATGCCGAAGGGCGGATCGGTGAACCAGACCGAGCCGTCAGACTTCACCACCACGTCGTTCGGGGAGTTGAACCGCCGGCCCTCCACCCCGTCCGCGAGCACGGTGACGCTGCCGTCGTACTCCGTGCGGGTGACCCGACGCCCCCCGTGCTCGCAGGTGACGAGCCGGCCCTGCCGGTCGCGGGTGTTGCCGTTGGCGAAGTCCGACGGCCGCCGGTACACGCTCACCGCCCCGGTCTCCTCCTCCCACTTGAGGATCCGGTTGTTCGGGATGTCGCTCCACAGGAGGTAGCGTCCGTCGCCGAACCACACCGGCCCCTCCGACCAGCGGCAGCCGGTGTGGAGCCGCTCCACCGCCGCGCTGAAGATGCGGTAGCGGTCGAAGCGGGGGTCCAGCGTCTCGATCGCGGGATCGGGATAGCGGGGATGCGGGCGCCAGCCCGCGCTCGGGGGATGGTTCGAACTCATCTCGACTCCTTGTCCGGCCGTTCGGGGAGGAAGTGCGCGCCTCGGGTTCGGGGGTTGGCGGCTGCCCGCGAGATTCTTCGTTCCGAAGGCCGTGTGTCAAGACGGGACGGGCTCCCTGCCGCCGGCGAGCACCCGGCCGAAGCGCACAGACTCCGGGACCGGGCGTCGGCGACCCCTCGATCCAGCCGGCGCGGGGCACTTCCCCTTCCCTTCGAACCGTCCCCGGGCACAAGCCGCCGCGGCCTTCGTGCATGCCCATGCGGGAGACCCCCTCGGGTTACAATCGGTCCTTCTTTGGCCCGAATTGGATCATTATTGGTACTGCCATGAAGACGCACGCGCGCGTGGTCGTGATCGGAGGCGGGGTGGTCGGCTGCTCCGTCCTCTACCATCTCGCCAAGCTCGGCTGGACGGACGTGGTGCTCGTCGAGCGCTCCGAGCTCACCTCCGGGTCCACCTGGCATGCGGCGGGAGGCATGCACACCATCAACGGCGACCCCAACGTCGCCAAGCTTCAGAAGTACTCGATCGAGACCTACCGGGAGATCGAGGAGCTGTCGGGGCAGGAGACGGGGCTCCACATGACGGGCGGGGTCATGCTCGCGGCGACGAAGGAGCGCTTCGAGTGGATCAAGGGGCTCGTCGCGAAGGGGCGCTACCTCGGGATCGAGGCGGAGATCATCGGACCCGAGGAAGCGCACGAGCTGATGCCCCTGCTCGATCCGAAGTGCTTCGTGGGTGGCATGCAGACCTTCGTCGACGGCCATATCGACCCGTCCGGGGTCACCCACGCGTACGCCCGCTCCGCCCGCAAGCTCGGCGCCGAGGTCTACCGTCACACCCGGGTGGAGGCGCTCGGCCGGACCGGCGAGGGCCTGTGGCGGGTGGTCACCGACCAGGGCGAGATCCATGCCGAGCACGTGGTCAACGCCGCGGGCCTCTGGGCGCGGGAGGTGGGGCGCATGGTCGGGCTCGAGCTCCCGGTGCTCGCGATGGAGCACATGTACCTCATCACCGAGGACATGCCGGAGGTCGCGGCGATCAACGAGTCGACCGGCAAGGAGGTGATCCACGTCGTCGACTTCGACGGGGAGCTCTATCTCCGCCAGGAGCGGGGCGGAATGCTCATGGGGACCTACGAGAAGGCGTGCGTGCCGTGGTCGGTCCACGAGACGCCGTGGGACTTCGGCCACGAGCTCCTCCCCGAGGACATCGACCGGATCGCGCCTTCGCTCGAGGTCGGCTTCGAGCACTTCCCGGCGTTCCAGACCGCGGGCATCAAGCAGATCGTGAACGGGCCGTTCACGTTCGCGCCGGACGGAAACCCGCTCATCGGCCCGGTCCGGGGCCTCGATGGGTTCTGGATCGCGTGCGGGGTGATGGCCGGCTTCTCGCAGGGGGGCGGGGTCGGACTCTCGGTCGCGAGCTGGATGATCGACGGCGACCCGGGGTCCGACGTGTTCGCGATGGACGTGGCCCGCTTCGGCGACTGGGCGACCATGGCGTACACCCACGACAAGGTGAAGGAGAACTACTCGCGCCGCTTCTCCATCCGCTATCCGAACGAGGAGCTGCCCGCCGCCCGCCCGCTCCGGACGACCCCGATCTACGACCGCCTGCGCGCCGCGGGCGCCCAGTTCGGGGCCGCGTGGGGGCTCGAGGTGCCGCTCTGGTACGCGCCGCCCGGCCTCGAGGACGTGTTCTCCTGGCACCGTTCGGTCGATTTCGAGCACGTCGGGGCGGAGTGCCGGGCGGTGCGCGAAGGGGTGGGCCTCAGCGAGACCTCGGGGTTCGCGAAGTACCTCGTCACCGGGTCCGGCGCGCCGGAGTGGCTCGACCGGATCCTCGCCTCACGGGTTCCGCGCGAAGGCCGCATCGTGCTTGCGCCGATGCTCAAGGAGGACGGGAAGATCATCGGCGACTTCACCCTCTCGAACCTCGGGCGGCGCGGCTTCTTCATCGCGGGCTCGGGCCCCGCCGAGGAGTATCACCTGCGGTGGTTTCACCAGCATCTGCCGCGGGACGGCTCGGTGGAGCTCCGCGCCCTTGGGACCGGCTGGTGCGGGCTCTCCCTCGCGGGGCCGGCCTCGCGCGAGGTGCTCCAGTCGCTCACCCGCGCCGACGTGTCCGCGGAGGCGTTCCGGTTCATGGACATCCGGGACATGGACCTCGGCATGGCCCCGGTGGTAGTCGGGCGCATCACCTTCACCGGCGACCTCGGCTACGAAATCTGGTGCGAACCCGACTGGCAGCGCTATCTCTACGACCTGCTCCTCGAGGCGGGCGAGCCGCACGGCATCCGCCTCTTCGGCTCGCGCGCCCTCAACTCCCTGCGTCTCGAGAAGGGCTTCGGAAGCTGGATGCGGGACTTCCGCCCCATCTACGGGCCGCTCGAGGCAGGGCTCGACCGCTTCGTCGCGTACGCCAAGGAGGCCGACTTCATCGGCAAGGCGGCCGCGGTCGAGGAGCGCGAGCGCGGCGGCGCGCTCCGGCTCCGGGTGTTCACCGTCGACGCGACCACCGCGGACGTGATCGGCGACGAGCCGGTGTGGCACGACGGCGAGGCCTGCGGGTGGGTCACGTCGGGGGGGTACGCGCATCATGCGGGCGCGTCGGTCGCGCTCGCCTACATTCCGAAGGAGCGGGCGGAGGCGGACGACGGCTGGGAGATCGAGCTCCTCGGCGAGCGGCTTGCGGCGCGGATGCAGCGCACCGCGCTCTTCGACCACAATGGCGAGCGCATGCGCAACTGAACGAGGAACCGACCATGCGTTCATGGCCCCACGTCGGCATCGTCGGCGGATCCCTCGGCGGGCTCACCGCCGCCCTCGTGCTGCGCGACCTCGGCTGCGAGGTCGATGTCTTCGAGCGCTCGAGCGAGGCGCTCAAGGCGCGGGGGGCGGGGATCGCCACCCACCCCTCGACCACCCGCTACTTCGAGGAGTCGAGCGAGCTCGACGCGAGCCTCGTCGAGATCGAGCTTCCGTGGCTTCAGTTCCTCGATGCGGGCGGCGAGCTCGTCTACCAGGAGCGCATGAACTACCGTTTCTCGTCCTGGACCACCGTGTACCGCGGGCTCATGGGCGCCTTCGGGGAGGAGCGCTATCACCTCGACTCCGAAGTGGTCGACTTCGCGCAGGACCACCGCGGGGTGACGGTGCGGCTCGGGAACGGAGCGAGCCGCACCGTCGACATGCTGGTATGCGCGGACGGGATCGCCTCCGCCTCCCGTCCGAGACTGCTCCCCGGCGCGCACGAGCGGTACGCGGGCTACGTCGCGTGGCGCGCGATGATCCCGGAGTCCGACCTCGAACCCGCGAGCTTCGAGGTGCTGAAGGACGGGCTCACGTACTGCGTGCTCCCGGACGGGCACGTCCTCGTCTACCCGATCCCGGGCCTCGAGGGCGAGCTCGAGCCGGGGCGGCGCCTCGCGAACCTCGTCTGCTACCACAACTACGCCGACGGCGGCGAGATCGACGATCTCATGACCGACCGTTCGGGCGAGCGCCAGGCCCTGTCGCTTCCGCCGGGCGCGGTGCGCGGCGAGCACGTCGACCGCTTCCTCGCGTTCGCGGACGAACACATGCCGCCCCAGATCGCGGAGGTCCTGCACAAGACCACGGGGCCCTTCGTGCAGGTGATCTACGACATCGAGGTCGCGAACATGGCGTTCGGGCGCGTCGCCCTCATGGGGGACGCCGCGTTCGCCGTCCGGCCCCACGCGGGGGCGGGCACCGCCAAGGCGTGCGAGGACGCGTGGAAGCTCCGGGACGCGCTCCGCGACGCGGGCGGCGACCCGGTGGCGGCGCTCGCGCGCTGGGAGCCGGGCCAGCTCGACCTCGGCCGGAACCTCCTCGAGCGCACCCGCGAAATGGGGGACCGCTCGCAGTACCGCCACACCTGGGTCCCGGGCGACCCCTCGCTTCGCCTCGGTCTCTACGGCCCCGGCCGCTGATCGGGGTGCCCCGCCCGCCCCTCGGGCGGACGCGGATTCCCGGCGGAGAGCTCGCGGTATCGCATCGAACCGTCTCCGCGCCCTCTGCTCCGCCAAATCTCTATTTTTTTGCTCATAAATCAATAATATATGTATCCTTCATCATTTGGAAATCATTCAAAAATGGCATCGTTCGTGACACGACTTCTCAAGGGCCTGTCGGGCGGATCTTCCACCGGGGACGGGCCGGCCGAACGCGGCGAGGCGGTGGTCTACAAGGAGCTTGTCATTCACCCGGCACCGGTGCGCGAGGGGAACCAGTGGCGGGTTGCCGGCGTCATCGTCAAGCAGTCCGGGAACGTCGAAATGGAGCGTACCTTTACACGCGCCGACACCGTCGCTACGCGTGAGGAGGCCGAGGCCCTGTCCGTTCGCAAGGCCCGGCAGATCATCGACGAGCGGGGCGCGGCCCTGTTCGGCGACGGCCAGGCGACCGGCCGCGCCTGAGGCCGGCGGCCGCACCGTCAGAACACGTGGAAGCGCCCGACCGCTGACGGCACCACGATGCCGTCCCCGAACTCGTTGAGGAGGGCGTGGACGGCACGGATTGCGCCGGCGCGCCGCCACACTTCGGGTGTCCAGGGCCGCAGACTCGACTACCATCGCGCCGTCCCGGCGCCGAGCTCGGTCGCACCGTCGCCCCGGCGCGGGTCGTCCATGTTGACCAAATGATCGGAGAGTGCGCATGGCGCGGTATGTCGAACGATTCTCGCTGGCCGGCCGACGAGCGCTGGTTACCGGGGCGTCCAAGGGGATCGGCCTCGAGATTTGCGCCGTCCTCGCCGACGCGGGCGCCGACATCGTCGCCGTGGCACGCGACCCCGAGGGACTCGCCGAAGCGCGCTCGGCGGTCGAGGCAGCGGATCGGGAATGCCTGACTGTCGAGGCCGAGCTCGCCACCGTCGATGGGCCCCGCGCCGCGGCGCGTAAGGCCCTCACCCATTTCGGGGCGATCGACATCCTCGTCAACAACGCCGCGTACTCCCAGCCGCAGTCCCTTCTCGAGACGCGGGCGGAGGACTGGGACCGCACTCTGGCCGTCAATCTCCGGGCGCCGCTTTTGCTCGCGCAGGAGTTGGCTCCGGGGATGATCGAACGCAAGCGGGGAAAGATCGTCAACGTCTCGTCGCAGACGGGCATCGTGGCCATCCCCGACCACTGCGCTTACGCGGCCTCCAAGAACGGCCTCAACGCGCTCACCAAGGCGATGACCTGCGAGTGGGCGCAGCACAACATCCAGTGCAACGCGGTCTGCCCGACGGTGATCCTGACCCCCATGGGCGAGCGGGTCTGGGGCCCCCCGGAGAAGGGCGATCCGATGCGGGCGAAGATCCCGGCCGGCCGTTTCGGGCAGCCGGTGGAGGTCGCCGATCTCGTGCTCTACCTCGCGTCGCCCGCCTCCGACATGATCAACGGCGACACGATCATGCTCGACGGCGGCTACACCGCGCTCTGACGCGATCGGCCCGATCGCTCGCGGGCGACGCGTTGGCGCGGATCGTCCGGATCTACGCGCCTGCCGTCATTTCGATCTGCACCTTGACGGTGCCGGGCGGGGCGCTTCGCGCGTAGTCGAACGCCTCGATGCTGTCGCCGAAGCCGTACGTCTCCGTGATGAGCGGGGTCACGTCGATCTTTCCGGACGCGAGCATCGCCACCGCGCGCGGCCAGATGTGCGCGTAGCGGAAGATGTGCTCGACCCGCGCCTCCTTGACCTGCGCCGCGAGCACGTCGTAGGCGATGGGGGCTCCGGGCATACCGATGAAGACGACCCGGCCCCCGGGGCACACATGGTCGAATACTTCGGCGGCGGCCCGCTCGTTCCCCGAGGCCTCGAACACCACGTCGGCGCCCCACCCGTCGGTCTCGCGGCCGACCACCTCGGCGAGGCTCTCGCTGCGCACGTTCACCGGGATAACCGCGCCGAACCGGGCCGCGAGGTCGAGCTTCGGCTCCTGCACGTCGCTCACGATCACCCGGCTGCACCCGGCCGCGAGGGCCGCGAGCACCGTCACCATGCCGATCGTGCCCGCGCCGATGACGAGGGCGACCTCGCCCGGCTGGATCTGTGCCTTGGTCGTGGCGTAGACCCCGGTCGCGAGAGGTTCGACCATGGCGCCCGCCCCGTCCGACACGTTGTCGGGGAGCCTGAACGTGAAGTCGGCGGGATGGACGACGGTCGGCCGCAGCACCCCGTGAACCGGCGGGGTCGCCCAGAAGCGGACGGCGGGGTCGAGGTTGTACTTTCCGAGGCGGGTCGGCCGACTGTCGGGATCGGGGATCCCGGGCTCCATGCAGACCCGATCGCCGACCGCGAGCGAAGTGACCGCCGACCCGATCTCGACCACCTCGCCCGACGCCTCGTGGCCGAGGATCATGGGCTCCTTGACGATGAAGGGGCCGATCCCTCCGTGTGCGTAGTAGTGGACGTCGCTCCCGCAGACGCCGACCCGCTTGAGGGCGATGCGCACGTCGCGCGGCCCCAGCGCCTCCTCGACGTCGATGGGCCGCAGGGACAGCTCGTCCTTTCGTTCTAGGACCAGTGCCTTCATTTCGTTCTTCCTCCAGTTTTCCGGCGGGCGAGCTCTGTCGGAGTGACCTCGACCCGCGGGTTTCACCGATGTCCCGATGATGAGGCCGCCCGACTCGGCGAACAAGCCCCGCCACCACACGGACCGCTCGTGTGCCTCCGCCGGCGGCCGGGGTGGCGGGGGTCCGCCCGCGGACGCGTGCGTGGAGGGGGTGTCTGCGCGAGGATTCGCACCTGCGGTTTGCCCTGGTACGGCGGGCTCGCTAGCATGAGGGGGCCGGATCCGGAGCGAACCGGCTCGGGACCGGGCTCCGGACTCGGACTCAAGGAACTTGACGGGGACTCCGCGCGATGGCGCGGAGAGGTGCAACTGATGCCAGGAAACGAACGTGGGCGCGGGAGGTGGGACGACATTGAGTGATTCGCGGCCCACCGCCTCCGACGTGCTCATGCGGGTCGTCGGCCTCGACAAGAGCTACGGCGGCCTCAAGGCGGTCGATTCGGTCACCTTCGACGTCTACCGTGGCGAGGTGCTGGCCCTGGTCGGCGACAACGGGGCCGGCAAGTCGACCCTCATCAAGGCCATCGCCGGCGCCCAGCCGCCCGACGCCGGCCACGTGGAGATGGAGGGGGTCCCCCTCCGGATGCGCACGCCGCGCGATGCGGACGCGGCGGGCATCGGATGCCTGCACCAGGGGCTCGGTCTGGTCGACACCCTCGACGTGCCCGAGAACGTGTTTCTCGGCCGCGAGCTTCGGACCCGCGTCCTCGGGCTCGTGCCGCAGCTCGATCACGGCGAGATGCGCCAGCGCACGATCGAGCTCCTCGACCGCTTCGGGGTCCACCTGCCGCGGCTGAACGACCCGGTCATCCGGCTCTCCGGCGGCCAGCGCCAGACGGTCGCGATCAGCCGGCTCCTCCTCCAGGAGGTCCGGCTCGTCATCATGGACGAGCCGATGGCGGCGCTCGGCGTCGAAGAAGGCGCGCGGGTGCTCGAGCTGGTCCGGAACATGCGCGATCGCGGCATCAGCATCATCGTCATCAGCCACAACCTGGAGCACGTGTTCCAGCTCGCCGATCGCATTGCGGTCATGAAGAACGGCCGGCTGCTCGGCGTGGTGGAGGCCGCCTCGACCACGCGCGAAGCGATCGTCCGGATGATCACCTTCGGCGAAGCCGCGTGAGGAGCCCATGAACGAGTCCCCCGGAGCAGCCGCCATCCCCTCCGCGGCGGCCATCGGCCACGCGGACCGACGCTGGCTCTTCGAGGGCTTGGGGCTGACGATCGTCGTGATCGTCCTCGCGGTGATCTTCTCGCTCATCAACCCGCGCTTCGCGACGGTGGTCAACTTCATCAACATCCTGACCCAGGCTTCGTACTACCTGATCATCGCGGTCGGTATGACCTTCGTCATCACGAACGCCGGCATCGACCTCTCGGTCGGGGCCCTCCTCGCGCTCGTCACTGTCATCGGCTTCGAGCTCATCAAGGAGGGCATGCACCCCGGTCTCGGGGTCCTCGTCATGTTCGCGCTGGGCGGCCTCATCGGCTGCTTCACCGGCTTCCTCGTCGCCTTCGTCAAGATCCCTCCGTTCATTGCGACCCTCGGAATGATGGTGGCCCTCCGGGGGCTCGCCCTCGTTCACTCGGCCGGGAACATGCATTACGGGCTGCCGTCGTCGGTCACGTGGTTCGGACAGGGCACGGTCGCCGGCATTCCGGTGCCGGTGATCATCGCTTTCCTCTTCGCCCTGTTCGGCGCCTGGCTCTTCAACTACACCCGCTTCGGCCTGCACGTGCGCGCCATCGGCGGCAACCGGGAGTCGGCGCGCCTCGCCGGCGTGCCGGTCGGCCGGATCGAGCTCATGGTCTACGCGCTGATGGGGCTCGTGACCGCGCTCGGCGGCCTCATCATGATCGCGCGCATCGACTCGACGCAGGCCACGATCGGGACGTCGATGGAGATCCACGTCATCGCCGCGGTGATCATCGGCGGCACGAGCCTCTTCGGCGGGCGCGGCACGATCTACGGGACCGTGCTCGGGGCGCTGCTGCTCTCGATGATGACCAACGCGCTCGTCATCGCGGGTGTGGACTACTTCTGGCAGCTCGTCGTGATGGGCGCGATCGTCCTCATCGCGGTCGCCATCGCCAACCTGCGCGAGCGTCGGGTTTCCGCGCTCGCGCTTTTCCCGCGGTCCTGGTTCGAGGGCCGCACGTAGTGCAACCACCAAGGGAGCTCAGCTCATGTTCAGTCGTCGCCTCCTGATTGCCCTGACCGCGCTCGCCGCGTTCGCGGCCGCTTTCGCCACCACCGCGGCTCGCGCCGAGCCGATGCGAATCGCGTACCTGTCGCCATCCTTCGACATTTCCGACGCCTGGGAGCGCACCTTCTGGGCCATTCAGGGCCGGCTCGACGAGCTTGGAGTCGAGTACGAGATCCAGGCCCTCGCGGTAATCAGCCACGTCGACCACGCCGGCCAGCTCGCCCAGGTCGAGTCCGTGATCGCCCGTGGGGTCGACTACGTGTTTCTCGGTCCGACCGAGTACGAGGCCGCGATTCCGGCCCTGCGCAAGCTCAAGCAGGCGGGGGTTCCCACCGTGGTCTACAACTACATCGAGCCGCACGAGGACGAGATGGCCCGCGCGATGAGCTACATCGCCTTCGCGCACTACCCGGGCGGGGTGATGACCGGCGAGTGGGCGGTGAAGTGGCTGGACGGCAAGGGCAAGGTGGCGATCCTGCAGGGCGCCCCCGGCGTCGCGAGCGACCAGCGAAAGAACGGCTTCCTCGAGGTCGTCGACAAGTATCCCGACATCGAGGTGATCGTCGGCCCCTACACCGACTTCGACCGCAGCAAGGCCTACGACGCGGCGCAGAACATGCTCACCGCCCACCCCGACCTCGACATGATCTACGGGGTGTCGACCACCATCGGTCTCGGCGCCGGCCAGGCGGTTCGTCAGATAGGCAAGTCGGACGAGATCGCGACGATGGGCTTCGGCGGTACCGGCGACGAAATCGTGGCCATGAAGGAAGGATGGCTCACCGCCTCGGTGCTTCGCTGCATCGACGACGGCGGGGTGGGGGTCGCCGATGCGTTCGTCGCCCACAGCAAGGGCGAGGAGGTGCCCCAAGTCTGGTCGGGACCGTTCGTCATGATCGACAAGAACTCCGACGCCGACGCGCTCACCGTGAACTGCAACCGTTACTCTCGCCCGAAGATGGGTCGCTGACCGGCCCGAATCGAACGATGCCCCGCGCGGGCGGCGGTCTCGCCGCCCGCGCACTTTCCCGCAGCCCGAGGCTCGAATCGGCCCGCGCGCTGGAATCGACGGTCGCAAGCGGGCCGACCCCGGCGCGAAGCATCTCCCCGGCGCGCTACTCCCGCTCCGCCGCCCAGCGGGGCACCAGGTCGTGCTCGACCCCGATCCGGTCGAGAATCCGGGCGACCACGAAGTCCACGAGATCGGAGACCGTCTCCGGCCGGTGGTAGAAGCCGGGGTTCGCGGGGAGGATGGCCGCCCCCGCGCGGGCGAGACGCAGCATGTTCTCCAGGTGCACCGCGGAGAATGGCGTCTCCCGGACCACGAGGACGAGCTGCCGTCCCTCCTTGAGGGCGACGTCGGCGGCCCTCTCGATGAGGTTTCGGCTCGTCCCCGCCGCCACCGCGCCGAGGGTGCCCGTCGTGCAGGGGCAAACGACCACCGCGGCGGGGGGGTTGGAGCCGCTCGCGGGCGGGGCGAACCAGTCGTCCGTCCCGAACACCCGGAGCGCGGCATCGTCGTCGCGGGCGAGGTGGGCGAGCAGACCCTTCCGGATCTCGGCCGGGCTCTTGCCGAGGCGAAGGGGGGTCTCGGTGTTGATCACCGTTCGCCCCGGCCCGCTCAGGACCACCTGCACTGTCGTTCCCGCGCGCAGAAGAAGGTCGATGAGCCGGAGGCCGTAGGCGGCGCCCGAGGCGCCGGTCATCGCGACGAGGACCGCGTCGCGCGCGCCGCTCACGCTGCCTCCTCGCCGGAGAGGCGGGCGAGAAGCCGCCGGTGCAGACCGTCGAAACTGCCGTTGCTCATCACCAGTACCCGGTCGCCGGGCCGGACGAGGCCCGCGATCGCCTCGACCAGCGATTCTACGTCCGTGCGGACCCGGGCGCGCGGGCCGAGCGCGCCGGCGAGCGACCACTCGAGCCCCCCGGGATCGAGGGCGAACACCTCGTCCGCGGCCGCGAGGCTGGGCCCGAGGGTGTCACGGTGGACGCCGCGCCGCATGGTGTTGGAGCGCGGCTCGAGCACCGCGACGATCCGCCCGGCGCCCTCCGTCCTCGCCCGCAACGCCTCGACGGTGGCCCGGATCGCGGTCGGATGATGGGCGAAATCGTCGTAGACGGTGACTCCGCCCGCGGCGCCGGCGACCTCGAGTCGCCGCGCGACTCCGTCGAATTCCCCGAGCGCCCGCGCGCCATCCGCGACGTCCACGCCCGCCGCGCGGGCGGCCGCGAGGGCCGCGAGGGCGTTGTGCAGGTTGTGGGCGCCCGCGAGCTTCCATTCGACGTCGATGCGCCGCCCACCGCCCGCGCCGTCCGCCCGCACCTCGAAGCGGGAGCCGTCCGGCTCGAGCGCGCGCGCCGAGAGCCCGCCGCCGCCCGCGCCGTAGCCGAGCCGCACCACCTTCGTCCAGCATTCCATGGCGAGCACCCGTTCCACCTCCGGGCCGCCGGCGACGATGCAGCCACTCGTGGGGACGGTGCGCACGAGATGATGAAACTGCCGCTCGATCGCCGCGAGGTCGTCGAAGATGTCCGCGTGGTCGTACTCGAGGTTGTTGACGACGAGGGTGCGGGGCCGGTAGTGGATGAACTTCGAGCGCTTGTCGAAGAAGGCGGTGTCGTATTCGTCGGCCTCGATGACGAAGTGCGGGCCCGAGCCGAGCCGGCCCGGCGTTCCGAGCTGGGGGGCCATCCCTCCGATGAGCCAGCCGGGTTTCCGCCCCGTGCTTTCGAGAATCCAGGCGACGAGGCTCGACACCGTGGTCTTGCCGTGGGTGCCCGCGACGGCGATTACGTGGCGCCCCCGGAGTGCGTGCCGGGCGAGCCAGGACGGCCCGGACTCGTAGTCGAGCCCTTCGTCCAGCATGTGCTCGACGGCCGGATTGCCCCGGGTCATCGCATTTCCGACCACCACCTGGTCAGGCGCGGGGTCGAGGTGCTCCGCCCGATAGCCCTCGCGCACCGGGATCCCCGCCTCCGCCAGCACCTCGTTCATCGGCGGATAGAGGCCGGCATCCGACCCCTCCACCTCGTGCCCGAGCTCGCGCGCGATGCACGCAAGTGCGGCCATGAAGGTGCCGCCGATCCCGAGGACGTGGATGCGCATGGATGTGTCCGCGGGGACCGGTCAGGGATTTCCGAAGAGCTGGTGGATGACCAGAGCCGAGAGCCAGAAGAACGCCATCGAGATCCCGATGCCCGCGGTGAGGTGCACGGACAGCGCATGGCGAAGGATGTGGCCGCTCACCACCCAGCTCCAGACGAGGAGGGCGAGCCACGGAATGGTGAGGATCACCCCTGCCGCGGCCGAGGCGGCGCCGCGGTCGGCGCCGTCGAGCAGCGCGACGAGGGGGAAGGCGATCACCTGGAGCACCGCTCCGGTCCCCGCGAAGGCGGCGAAGGTCTGCGTGAAGCGCTGGCCGAATCCGCGCGCGGACAGGAGCACGAAGGCGAGGAGCGCGAGGAGCAGGGTCCCCGTGAGGCTCACCCCGATCGCGGTGAGGAGCGGGTAGTGGAGCGCGGTCACCAGGATGCCGAGCCCGACGTGCGCGGTGACCGCAATGCCGAGCAGGAGCGGCGAGGCGGGCAGGTCCTGCGGCGCGCGGCGCAGCAGGCAGATCTCGACGAACGGTACGGCAATCGCGAGCAAAGAACGGCGTCCGCGGTGAGGGTGAGGCGCGGCCGGCCACGGATGCCGGTATTCTACTCCGCGCGGGAGGTGAAGCGATGGTCTCGGCTTGCGTGTCCCTCGAGCCCTACGCTCTGAGGGTCCTCGACGATTCGATGGCCCCGGAGATTGCGTCCGGGACGGTGGTGGTCGTGGACCCGGGCGAGCCCGCCGAAGACGGCCGCCTGGTGGTCCTGGAGCACGAGGGCGAGGTCGTGCTGCGCCGGCTCAGGCTCGGGCCGGCCGACGGAACGGAGGCCGCCGCCCGTTGCGTCGCGCCGGCGGGGCCGGAGATCCGGCTCGACGGGGAGTGGCGCCGCGCCCTCCGGGGGGTGGTGACCGCGGTGCGGGTGCCGCGGCGGCGGTCCCCCGCGAGCGCTCCCCCCGGTCCCCGCGAGCCCTCCGCCGGGCCGCCCGGCCGGTAGCGGGCTCGGATCGCCGGCGCGGGCGCCGATCATGGCCTTCGAGTGAACGGGAACGACGCGCGGGCCGCGAGCCGGCCGGGACAGATCCGCCGGAGGACCGCGCTCCGCGCCGGGGGGGCCGGGCCGCGAGCCGTGGTGACGCCTCGGGTGGACAACGAAATTTCGAAATTCAAAATTTTCTGAATTTATTTACCATAAAATCCCCAACATGGAATTCTCCCGGTGAGCTACAGCGTCCCGAAGCTGCGCGGGGACGTGCTCGGCGGAGTGACCGCCGCGTTCGTGGCGCTCCCGCTCGCGCTTGCCTACGGCGTGGCGTCCGGCATGGGCGCGGCGGCGGGACTCTACGGCGCAATCGCGCTCGGCTTCTTCGCGGCGTTCTTCGGAGGCACACCGACCCAGATCTCCGGTCCGACGGCGCCGATGGCCATCGTCGTCGCGGCCGTCATCGCGCTCCACGCGGAGAGTCTCCCCGAAGCGCTGGCGGTGATCGTCATGGGTGGCCTGCTGCAGGCGCTTCTCGGCGTGTTCCGGCTCGGCCGTTACGTGGCCTACACCCCGTACGTGGTCGTCTCGGGCTTCATGTCCGGCATCGGCATCCTCGTCATCGCAATCCAGGTCCTGCCGTTCCTCGGCTCGGACCCGGTGCCCGGAGGCGCGGTGGGCATGGTTCTCGGCCTGCCGGCGGCGGTGGAGGAGGTCAACTGGAGCGCGGTGGCGGTGGGGTGCGTGACACTCGCCTTCTCGGTCTTCTGGCCTCGCCGGCTGGCCAGGTACCTGCCCGGCACCCTCGCGGGCCTCATCCCGGGCACCCTCCTCGGGGCGCTGTGGCTGAACGATGCGCCGGTCGTGGGGGAGATTCCGGCCGGGCTGCCGGCGCTGCAGCTCGAAATGCCTTCTCTGGACTTTCTCGCGCGTGCCGTCGAGCCTGCTCTCATCCTGGCCCTCATCGGCTCGGTGGTCAGTCTCCTCACCTCGCTCGTGGCCGACTCGCTGACCCGCACGAGCCACGATCCGGACCGGGAGCTCATCGGCCAGGGCGTCGGCAACATGGCCGCGGGCGTCGTCGGAGGCCTGCCCGGTGGGGGAACCCCGGTGTACACCGTCCCGAACATCCGAGCCGGCGGGACGACCCGCGCGGCGGGGATGACGTTCTCGTTGTTCCTGCTTGCGCTCCTGCTCGGCCTCGGGTCGTACGTCGAGTCGATTCCCCTTGCCGCGCTGGCCGCCGTCCTCATCAAGATCGGCTGGGACCTCGTCGACTGGCACCTCCTCACCCGACTCCGCCGACTCCGGCGCGACCACGCCGTGGTCATGGTGACGACCCTCGCCCTCGCGGTGTTCGTCGACCTCGTCGTCGCGGTGGCGGTCGGGCTGGTCATATCGGTCCTCGCCCGCGCGGGAAAGCTCGAGCGGGCGGAGCATGACAGCGTGGTCTCCGTGCCGCTCCTCGACCAGGTGTTCCTGCACGACGGCGAGGAGGCGGAGGACTCCGACCCGTTCTCGGCCCGGGTCGGCATGGTGGCGCTCCGGGGGAGCCTCACCGTCACCTCGTCCCGGAGCCTGGTGCGCACGATCAGCATGGATCTCGCCGAACACGAGCTGGTCATCTTCGACTTCTCGGATGCCACCTACATTGACGACAGCGCCGCGATGCTCGTCAGGCAGCTCATCGAGATCGCGACGGACGAGAAGACCCCGGCGATCGCGATGGGACACTCGGGGGAGGTTGCGGGCACCCTCTCCGCCCTCGACGTCCTGGGAGGGATTCCGAAGGAGCGCCTCGTCGACGACCTCGACGAGGCGCGGCGGGTCGCGAGAGAGATCCTCGGCCTCGATCCGGCGCCCCCGGACTCCGCGCCGGAACGGCGCGCCTGACGGCCGCGGCCGGGTGGACGGAGGGCGGCGCTCGCGGCCGGCGGATCAGCCCGCGGTGTGTCGATCGAGGATCCGGCGGTCGCGCTTGGTCGGTCGTCCGGCGCCGGCGCCGGCGGCGGCCGCGAGGCGGCGCTCGCGCCTCGCCTCGCGCTCGCGCACCCGGCGCTCGACGCTCTCCGCGGCCTCCTCGTAGAGCGTCCTCGCCTCGCTCGCGGGGCCCCGGCGCTCCGCCGTCGCGAGCACGGTTACCTCCCAGCGGTTGTCGCCCCGCCGCACGTCGAGCCGGTCTCCGGCCCGCACCGCCTTGGCCGGCTTGGTGCGCTGGCCGTTGAGGTGCACCTTGCCGCCGCTCACCGCGGCGGCGGCCGAGCTCCGGGTCTTGAAGAACCGGGCCGCCCACAGCCAGCGGTCGATCCGGAGGGTGGGAGGCGCGGTCGGGGGCCCGGAGCCGGCCTCGCGTCCTGTCTCTCGCATCGTTTCGGACCCGCCGGTCCCCGTCCCGCTCAGAAGCCCGCGAGCTGCTCGCCGGTCGGCTCGGCGCAGCAGTACCAGGGCTCGGAGTGGCGGGGGATCGCATCGCCGAGATCGCGGGGGAGGATGGGGGCGGATTCCCCGAGGGCCGCGTGGGCGAGCCGCCAGGCTCCCGCGAACGTCTCCTCCCGGGATTGCTCGCTTGCGCTCTCCACGAGGTCCGCGATCCGCGCCTGGAGCCGGTCCACCCGCGGGTCGGGATGGCGCCACGGCCAGCCGAGCAGGGAGCGGTCGAACGGGTCCACGAGCTCCCGGACGTCGGGAAGTTCGAGCAGCCGCGAACCGTCCGGAATGAGGAGCCGGATCGAGAGCTGCACCGGCGGGACGCTCGCCACGAGGCCGAGGGTCGCGATGCGTTCGAGGAGGTCACGGTATCCCGCGAGGGTGGTCCACGGGGTGAAGGCGACGAAGGTGGGCGCGAGGGCGATTCCGACCTCGCGCATGAGCGTCACCGCGGTCTCGAAGTCGGCCGTGGTGTGGTTCTTGCGAAGGCGCGCGAGGAGCCCGTCGTCGACCGCCTCCACCGCCGAGGTGATGAAGAGGCACCCCGCGTCGCGGAGCGGCGGCAGGTGTGGCCGGTGGCGGAGCAGGTGCTCGACCTTGATGGTGGCGTCGAACGTGAGCCGCGGATGCTCCGCGTGCATCGCCTCGACGATCCGGAGGGCGTGGGTCGGCCCGTTGAAGAAGTCGGGGTCGCCGAACGAGACGTGCTCCGCCCCGGCCGCGACCTGCTGGCGGATGTCGGCGAGGACCACTTCGCGCGGGACCACCCGGAAGCGCCCGTCGTACACCGGGACGATGGGGCAGTGGCGGCACAGGTGCTTGCAGCCCCGGCTCGCCTCCGCGAACCCGACGATGCGCTCGCCGCCGTCCGGGAGCTCGAGCCGCGCGTAGCTCGGGAGCGGGGGAAGGCCGCTCCGATCCGGGACCCGGAACTCGATCTTGTCGAGGCGGACGCCCTGCTCCGGTCCCCGCTCGCCACCGCCGCGCCCGGCTTCGGCCGCGCCCTCCGGCCCGGTGCCGTACCGGCACGCTTGCGCGAAGGCGACGAGGGCGGGCTCCACCTCTCCGCCCAGCACCGCCTCCGCCCCCAGCTCGCGGAAGTACGCATCGTTGACGGGGGCGTAGAGACCGAACACGGCGAGCCGGGCGCGGGGCGCGAGCTCGCGGAGCCGGCCAAAGGCGGCGGCCGCGATCCGGCCCGCGGTGTGCATCGCGAGATGGACCGCGACGAGGCCCGCGTCGTGGAGCGCGCCGGGGTCGAGGCGCTCGCGCGAGAGGTCCACGCAGCGCACCGCGAAGCCCGCATCACGGAGCCACGCCGCCGCCTCGGCGAGCCCGAAGGGCTGGCGCCCGAGCTCGTAGGGGCTGACGAGCACGACCGGGAAGGGCGCGTCCGGCCCGTACGCGGGCGCCGGGGGCCCTTCACCCGCGTGATACATTGCCGCCGCAACGGCTTCCGGGGATTCGGTTTCGGACATGCTGTTCGCAGTGCTTGTCAACGGCGGACCCTACCAGTACCAGGGCTCCGACACCGCGTGGCACTTCACGCGCGCGGCTCTCGACGGCGGACACGAGGTCCTGCGCGTGTTCTTTTACCACGACGGCGCGAACAACGGGAACCGGCTCGCGGTGCCGCCCCAGGACGAGCGCAACGTGGGCGCGCGCTGGAGCCGGCTCGCCGAGGAGCGAGGGCTCGACCTCGTCGTGTGCGTGGCGGCCGGGCAGCGGCGCGGCATCCTCGACGCCGCCGAGCGCGACCGGCACGGCAAGGATTCGGACGTGCTCGCCCCCGGCTTCCGGATCGCGGGGCTCGGTCTCCTCGCGGAGGCCGCGATCCTCGCCGACCGCTTCGTCACGTTCGGTGGATGACGGGGTGCCGGCGCCGGTCCGGACGCGCTTCCTCTATCTCATGCGGCGGCCGCCGCACGGCTCCATCTTCGCCCAGGAGGGCCTCGAGACGGTGCTCATCGGGGCGGCGTTCGAGCAGTCCGTCAGCCTCCTCTTCCTCGACGACGGGGTGTTCGTGCTCAAGCGGGGACAGGCCCCCGAGGGGGTCGGGCTCAAGGACTTCGCAAGGGGGTTCCGCGCGCTCCCGGACTACGACGTCGAGCACCTCCACGTCGAGGACCGCTCGCTCGCGGAGCGCGGGCTCACCCCCGCCGACCTCATCGTGGACGTGGAGACGGTCAGCCCGGAGGAGGCGGGCGCGATCATCGACGCCCACGACGTCGTCCTCAGCTTCTAGTGTCTTGCACGGAGGTTTGGATCGATTGAAGGATGCCGTTCACCGCAGGGCGGGAAGGCGCTCCGGGTCGACGAGCACCCCGAGACATCAAGCGCGTCCCGGGGTTCGGTGAGGGAGACCTCGTCGCTCCAGGGCGAGGATCATCTGGTGAACGCTCGGCGCGGTGACGGTAAAGAAACGTTGCAGGTCGGCTTGGGCGGGCGGGCTTCCATTGATCTTCGTGTAGGCATGGATGAACGCCAGATACTGTCCCTGTCGTTCGGTGAATTCAGCGGTTGGGCTCGAAGGGAGCGACACGGCGCGCGGTTCTTGATCGACTGTGTCCAGCGTACGATGGAGACGTCGATGAGCATACGATACATCATGGAGTTCGGCGAGGAAGATCGAGGAATGTGTCGATACCCGAGACGATGGTCGGTTCGCGAGATGGTTC
Source organism: Gammaproteobacteria bacterium (assembly GCA_022823045.1). GTDB lineage: Bacteria > Pseudomonadota > Gammaproteobacteria > HK1 > HK1 > JAJDXW01. The sequence goes on along the minus strand of JAJDXW010000122.1, from coordinate 925 downwards.
GAGCGCCTCGACGCCCATGCACGTACCCTTGATTCGGTGTCCGATCGTTCGGGCGATGGATGTTTCACAAGCCCGTGCTCGTGGGTTCACAACTTGCGTGGCAAAAGTTGTTCCGCATTCATGAAGGCGATCTGGTGTTGAGCAACATCAAGGCCTGGGAGGGGCGTTCGCCGTGGCGAAGCCCGAAGACGATAACCGAGTCGGTTCGCACCCCTACCTTACGTGCATTCCGATTCGTGGCTTGGCGACTGCCCGGTTCATCTGCTACTACCTTCACACGCCCGAAGGCATTGAGAAGGTGGCAGCCGCGTCGCCGGGTAGCGCCGACCGCAACCGGACACTCGGACAGAAGAAGTTCGCCGCGATCGAGGTGCCCGTTCCACCGATCGAGAAGCAGTGCTGGTTCGATGCCTTGCAGACAAAGGTACGCGCATTGCGCAGGACTCACGCCGAGACCACCAAAGACCTCGACGCCCTCGTTCCGTCCATGCTGCATGAGGTGTTTCGGCGGATTCCAAGTGATTCGCCAAGTGCTCGTCGGAGAGGACAGAGAGCAACCGAACTCAACGCCGAGAAGTCGTGAATTGAGGTTCCGAGAATCCGAGCTCGACACGCTACTCAGCATCTTCTCTTGCGACATGTGGAGTCGAGCTGGTATCGGAACGCTACGTCAAGGGCACGGCGAATCTGCAAAGCCCTCATCGTCCACATGGTCCTGCGTGCGTCTCTCCGGTCCCGGCATACCGGGGAAGTGGACGGATACGATCGGTCGGGCCCATGATGGCTCCTGATTACGTACGAAGCTCACCTTGTGAGCCAGTCGGTCCCATATAGTTGCAAGTAGTTGAAAGATGGGGAGTCGGACATGGCACGCAATCGGGTTCAGTTTCAGAAGGGCTACAGTGTGGTGCAGTTCATGGACGAG
>JAJDXW010000338.1 GCA_022823045.1 Gammaproteobacteria bacterium | reverse complement strand
AAACAGGAACTTCGAGCACCGGAATCATAATCTGCTATCGCGTGCTATGCAATTCTTGATATTGCATATGCTATAGGTGCCCGATCGGATGGGCATGTAGCTCAGGTTGCCGCCGTGTCTCTGCGTGCCCGAGATCTGCCGGAACCTGCTCAGCCACGTCTTTGAGTGAAATGGCGGCCGGGACGCGAACGGTCTGCCCATAGCTCGCAGTGGCACCCGAAAGGGCCGACGCAGGTGGGTGGCCAACCTCATCCGAATCTTCACGCGCTCGACAATGCGGCTCTCGGCGAGGTCGCCCGTCGTGATTTCGTCACCCACCCGGTCCCGCCGCCTCCGAAGAACGGCTGCGCGTTCGGAGGTGCGGTGCATGGTCCCCAGAGGCGGGAGACTGCTGGGGCTCCAAGGAAGTGGGCGGTTCTATACGAGGAGAAGCTGCCCTACCCGCACTCGATGAAGAAGAGCGCCCATGGCCACTGGTCCGCCTCCGCGTCGGTGGCGGGCCGCTCGCCGGGCGGGTCGAAGACCAGCCAGAGCGGACCCCGCTCGCCGAGCCCCAGGGGACGGTCCTCGGCCCGCGTCGCGACCACCCACTCGTGCGCCTCGAGCGCTTCCCGCGAGATCTCGGTGTTGAAACCGTCAAGGGCCAAGGTCGCAAGCGGAGCGCCAGGGCACCCCGCCATTTCCAGCACGTCGGCAAGACGCGGGCCCGAGACGGTCGTCGGGCCACCCCACCCGGCGTGCTCGATTCGCAGCGCGACTGTCCCGAGGCCCTCCAGCATCGCCCGGTCGAACGCGAACGCCCGATCGAAGGTGCGCTTGTGATACCGGAAGATGACGTCGAGCCTGTCACGGTACGCGGGTCGATTGGTGTTCGCGACGTTGCCCGCGATGGTGAGGACGACGGGCCCGGCCGGTACCTCGCTCTCGGCAGCGGACGGGGACCCAGCGATGACCAAGGCGAAGATGGCGGCGGCGAAACTTGCGACGGCCCTCATGAAGCTTTCCTCCGAGGGTATCGAGCCGAACCGCGTGGCGGACGCTCCCTCGCGGCGGTGCCGGGCGGGAAGCGGGACGCGCCCGACCCGCCCGATCCCGGCGACGAGCCTGCCCTGCCGCCGGGCGGCGACTTCTCCGTCAATCCTTTAGCTTGACGGTCACCTCGACCTCGACGGTGATGCCGTTCGGGAGTGAGCCCATGCCGACCGCGGAGCGGGCGCCGTGTCCCGCCTCTTCGCCGAACACCTCCACCATGAGGTCCGCGAACCCATTGATGACCCGGGGATGCCCACCGAAGTCGGGGTCGGCGTTGACCATGCCTAGCGTGCGGACCACGCACTCGATGCGGTCGAGCGATCCGAGGGCCTTGCGGAGCTGGGCGAGGGCCTGGAGGCCGCAGAAGCGCGCCGCCTCCACCGCCTCCTCCACCGTCCGCTCGCTCGGGACCTTGCCGATGACCGCGCCGTTCCCGTCTGGCCGGCTCGGCCCCTGGCCGGAAACGTGGGCATATCCGTCCACAATCCGCACCGGGATGTAGGTGCCGAGCGGGGTGCCGGCCTCCGGCAGATCGATTCCGAGCTCCGCGAGTCGGGCTTCTGCACTCATGATTCTTCTCCGTCTGTGATTACGTACAAGGCTCAGGTTGAGGCCGCGGGGGTTCTTCTGACTGTCGCCCTCCGGGGAGTGAAAACGGGGTCAGGATGAGTTTTCGAGCACGGGAGTGCGAACCTGCCGTGGCATGCGAAAACTCACCCTGACCCCGTTTTCATCGTGGGAGGTACGGCTCGGTCCCTCATAGGGAGTCAGCGGCCCTTGAAGACCGGGGTGCGCTTCTCGACGAAGGCGCGGGCGGCCTCCTTGTGGTCTTCGGTGAGGCCGGAGCGGGTGTGCCCCCACGCCTCGAGGTCCAGGCAATCGGCGAGCGGGCGGCTCTCCGCCGCGTTCAAGTTGCGCTTCATGTAGCGAAGGGCGATGGAGGGGCCGGCCGCGATCCGCTCCGCGCTCTTCTGCACCTCCGCGTCGAAGTCGTCGTCCGGGAATACCCGGTTGGCGATCCCGAGGGCGAGGGCCTCATCCGCGCCCACCATGTCGGAGAGGTAGTAGAGCTCGCGCGCCTTCGCGCTCCCGACGAGCTGGGTGAGGAACCACGACCCTCCGAAGTCGCCGGAGTAGCCGACTCGGGCGAACGCGGTGACGAATCGAGCGGAGGCGGCCGCGAGGCGAAGGTCGCAGGAGAGGGCGATCGAGAGCCCCGCTCCCGCCGCCGCGCCCCGCACCGCCGCGATCGTCGGCTTCGGCGACTCGTGGAGGAGGCGTGCGATCTCCATCCGGTCGCGGAGCGACTGCGCCCGCTCCTCGAGGGTGCCCGCGAACTCCTCGTCGCGGGCCATCGCCTTGACGTCGCCCCCGGCCGAGAACGCCCGCCCCGCCCCGCCGACCACGATGCACCCGACCGACGCGTCGCGGGCGAGCCGCGGAATCGCTTCGAGGAGGCCGTCCATCATCTCGCCCGAGAGCGCGTTCAGGCTGTCCGGCCGGTTCATGGTGAGGGTCGCGACGCCGTTCTCGGATCGCTCCAGCAGATCGCTCATCTCGTCTCCCGTGTCAGTCGCGTTCGGCGCGGGTCCGGCCCGCCGCCCCGGTCAGTAGGTCACCACGCTCCGGATCGACTCCCCGGCGTGCATGAGGTCGAAGGCCCGGTTGATGTCCTCGAGCGGCATGGTGTGGGTGATGAGATCGTCGATGTTGATCTTCCCCTCCATGTACCAGTCGACGATGCGGGGCACGTCGGTCCGCCCCCGCGCCCCGCCGAAGGCGGTGCCCCGCCACACCCGGCCGGTCACGAGCTGGAACGGACGGGTCGCGATCTCCTGCCCGGCTCCCGCGACCCCGATGATGATGCTCTCGCCCCAACCCTTGTGGCAGCACTCGAGGGCCTGTCGCATCACGTCCACGTTGCCGATGCACTCGAAGGAGTAGTCGGCCCCGCCCTTGGTGAGGTCGACGAGATACGCGACGAGATCGCCCTCCACCTCCTTCGGGTTCACGAAGTGGGTCATCCCGAACTTGCGTCCGATCTGCTCCTTGCCGGGGTTCAAGTCGACGCCGACGATCATGTCCGCCCCGACCAGCCTCGCCCCCTGGATGACGTTGAGGCCGATGCCGCCGAGCCCGAACACGACCACGTTCGACCCCGGCTCGACGTTCGCGGTGTTGATGACTGCCCCGATGCCGGTGGTGACCCCGCAGCCGATGTAGCAGACCTTGTCGAAGGGAGCGTCCTCGCGGATCTTCGCGACCGCGATCTCGGGGAGCACGGTGTAGTTCGAGAACGTGGATGTTCCCATGTAGTGGTAGATGGTCTCGCTTCCGAGGCGGAAACGGCTCGTCCCGTCCGGCATCAGGCCCTGGCCTTGCGTCACCCGGATCGCCTGGCAGAGGTTGGTCTTGCCGCTCGTGCAGTACTCGCACTCGCGGCACTCCGGGGTATAGAGGGGGATGACGTGGTCGCCGGGCTTGACGCTCTTGACGCCGGCGCCGACGTCCACCACCACCCCGGCCCCCTCGTGTCCGAGGACGGCGGGGAAGAGCCCTTCCGGATCCGCGCCGGAGAGGGTGAACTCGTCGGTGTGGCAGATCCCGGTCGCACGGATTTCCACCAGCACCTCGCCGGCCCCCGGGCCGTCGAGCTGCAGCGTCTCCAGGGTCAGCGGGGCGCCCGCCTTGTGGGCGACGGCGGCACGAGTTTCCACGGCTATCCTCCTTCCGCTACGTAGCGGCTGAACTCTTCGTTGAACGCGAACAGCTTGGGATCGGCGAGGCGGTCGACGTAGAGCACCCCGTCGAGGTGATCGAGCTCGTGTTGGAACACGGTGGCGAGGAATCCGTCCGCGACGACCCGGGCGGGCTTCGCCGCTTCGTCGAGGTAGTCCACCTGCACCCTGCGGGGGCGCTCGACGTATCCCCGCATCCCGGGCACCGAGAGGCACCCCTCCCAGTAGCCGGCAGGGGTCGAATCGAGCACCGTGGTCCTCGGGTTGAACACGGTGAACGAGGTCCGCCCCTCGTCGAGGTCGCGCTCCGCGTCGCCCGGGTCGAACTCGATGATCGCGATGCGCACCGGCTCGTGCACCTGGGGGGCGGCGAGCCCGACCCCGGCGTACTCTGCCATCGTCTCGCGCATGTCCTCGACGAGCCGCCTCGTCGCGGGCGCTCGGATCTCCGCCCGGGTGAGCTCGCGGCAGGGCTCCCGGAGAACGGGATGCCCGAGCCGGGCCACCTTGCGGATCGCCATCAGAACCGGGTGCGGTGCGAGGCGCCGCCATCGATGGTGATGATGGTGCCAGTGGTGTTGGCGGAGAGGTCGGAGGCGAGGAAGGCGACCATGTCGCCGATGTGCTCCGGCTGACCGGCCGGGTAGTCCTGGTTCGCCACCTCGCGCCAGCGCTCCGGATCGCCGAGGTCGCGCTCCGCGGTCGTGCGCAACATGGTGACGAGGCGTTCGGTCTCGATCTGGCCCGGGTTGATCCCGACGACCCGGATCCCGTCGATGGTGCTCCCGCCCCCGAGGGCCCGCGTGAACGCCATCAGGCTCGCGTTCCCGGCCGAGCCCGCGATGTAGCCCGCGATCGGGCGCTCGCCGGCCGCCCCGATGACGTTGATGATGACCCCCTTGCCGCGCGCCTTCATGTTCTCGTAGGCGGCCCGGCAGGTGTTCTGGTAGCCGAACACCTTGAGGTTCCACGCCTCCCGCCAGGTCCCCTCCCCGACCGCCTGGAGGTCTCCGGCCGGGATCGCGCCCGCGTTGTTGACGAGGATGTCGACGTCCCGGCAGGTCTCGATGAGGGCGCGGGCCGCATCCCCGTCGGAGAGGTCCACGGGATGGATCTCGGCCCGGACGTTGAATCGCCCCCGAATTCGGTCGCGGGCGGCGGCGAGGTCCGCTTCCGTGCGGGCGGCGAGGTGCACGTCGCAGCCCTCGCGGGCGAGGCTCTCCGCCGCCGCGTATCCGATGCCCTTCGACGCGCCGGTGATGAGCGCGGTCCGTCCTGCAATCCCGAGATCCATCCGCCTCCTCCTCTGTCTTGTCCTGTTCCGATGCTCGGGCCGCCGCCGGGGACGGGTGCCGTCCCCGCGCGGCGCTGCGCCGGAACGCCGGCGGCGTCAGCGGCGACCGTGGGGTGTCAGCTCGCGCCGATCCGTCCGCCTTCGCTCGCCACCCGCTCGAGGAGCGCCGCCGGACGCCACTCGTCGCCGTGCGCCGCCTCGAACTCCTTCAGCCTCGCGACGATCCGGTCCACCCCGACCTCGTCGGCGTGGAACATCGGCCCGCCCCGGTAGACCGGCCAGCCGTAGCCGTACACCCACACCACGTCGATGTCGCTCGCGCGGAGCGCGATCCCTTCCTCGAGGATCTTCGCCCCTTCGTTGATCATCGGGTAGACGAGGCGCTCGAAGATCTCCTCACGCCCGATGTCGTCCCGGCGCCGGACCTGGCGCTCCTCGGCGAACTCCCGGATGATGCGCGCGACGACCGGGGACGGCTTCGGGGTCCGGTTCCCCGGCTCGTAGTCGTAGTACCCGGCCCCCGTCTTCTGGCCGCGCCGGCCCGCCTCGCAGAGGCGCTCGCGGATCGTCGCACCGGTGGACGCCGCCGCCGTCCACCCGAGGTCGAGCCCCGCGAGGTCGGCCATCGCGAACGGCCCCATGGGAAGGCCGAAGTCGTAGAGCACGGCATCGACCTCCTCGGGCAGCGCGCCTTCCAGGATGAGCCGGGTCGCCTCGCGCTGCCGGGCGAAGAGCATCCGGTTGCCGACGAATCCGTGGCACACCCCGACCAGCACCGGCACCTTCCCGAGCCGTCGCGAGAGGGCCATCGCGGTCGCGATGGTCTCGTTCGAGCTCTTCTCTCCCCGCACCACCTCGACCAGGCGCATGATGTTCGCGGGGCTGAAGAAATGGGTCCCGATGACGCTCTCCGGGCGCCCCGTGACGGCGGCAATCGCGTTCACGTCGAGGGCGCTCGTGTTGGTCGCGAGCACCGCGTGGGCGGGAGCGAGGGCATCGAGCCGGCGGAAGGTCTCCTGCTTGACCTCGAGCTCCTCGAACACCGCCTCGACCACCGCGTCCGCCTCGCAGGCCGCGTCGAGGTCGAGGGTCCCGTGGATGAGGCCGAGCCGCTCCTCGACCTGCTCCGCGGTGATGCCCCCCCGGGCCGCGGTGTTCTCGTAGTTCCGGCGGATGGTGGCGAGGCCGCGGTCGAGGGCTTCCCGGCTCATCTCCACCATCGACACGGGGATCCCGGCGTTCGCGAAGCACATGGAGATGCCCCCGCCCATCGTCCCCCCGCCGACGACGACCGCCCGCTTGACGTCGAGGGTCTCCGTACCGCGCGGGACGTCCGGGATCTTGGCCGCTTCGCGCTCGGAAAAGAAGAAGTACTGCTGGGCGCGGGCCTGCACCCCGCCCATGAGCTCGGCGAAGATCTCCTGCTCGCGGGCCATGCCCTCGTCGAATGGCCGCTCGACGGCGGCCTCGACGGTCCTGATGCACGCTTCCGGCGCCTCGAAGCCCCGCGTGCGGCGCGCGTGCTTCTTCCGGAACTCGTCGAAGGGGGCGGAGCTGCCGCGCGCGGGGGCGACCTTCTCGTCGCGGTCCCGGATGCGGACGAGGGGCCGGCCCTCCGCGACCGCGCGGCTCGCGAACGCGATAGCGCCCTCGGTGAGGTCGCCCTCCACGACCTCGTCGGCAAGACCGTGCGCGAGCGCCTCGCGGGCGCCGATGGGATTGCCGCCCACGATCATCTCGAGCGCCTTCTCCGGCCCCACCACCCGCGGCAGGCGCTGGGTGCCCCCTGCCCCGGGGCAGAGCCCGAGCTTGACCTCGGGGAGCCCGAAGCGCGCGGACGCGACGGCGACCCGGAAGTGGCAGGCGAGCGCCGTCTCCAGCCCTCCTCCGAGGGCGGTGCCGTGGATCGCGGCGACCACCGGCTTCGGGGAGTCGTCGAGTACGTCGATCATCTCGAGGAAACCCGGGGGCTCGAGCGGCTTGCCGAACTCGGTGATGTCCGCCCCGGCGATGAACGTCCGGCCCGCGCAGGCGAGTACGATGCCGGTCACCTCGGAATCGGCGACCGCCGCCCGCACGGTGTTGCAGAGCCCTTCCCGGACGTGCCGGCTGAGGGCGTTGACGGGGGGGTTGTCGATGGTGATGACGGCGATGCCGTCACGCACTTCGAGCTGAACGGAATCCGATGCGGTGGCGGCCATGAGGGCTCCCGGGCTGAGTCACGCGGCGGGAGCGCTCCCACCAACCGCCGATCGTATCACCCGACGCGCTGGCGAGGTCACGCCTCGGTCGGAGCGGAGAAGAGGGGCGCGCCCCGTTCGTGGGCGAGGAGCCACGCCTTGCGGTCGAGGCCGCCGCCGTAGCCGACGAGGCGCCCGTCCGCGCCGATGACCCGGTGGCAGGGGAGGACGATGGCGACGGGGTTCGCGCCGTTCGCGGCCCCCACCGCGCGCGCCGCCCCGCGGCCGAGTCCCGCCTCCCGCGCGAGCTCGCCGTAGCTCCACGTCTCCCCGTAGGGGATGCGGGCGAGGGCGGTCCAGACGCGTCGTCGAAACGCGGTGCCCTCGGGCTCCACCGCCATCTCGAACTCCCGGAGCTCGCCCGCGAAGTAGGCTTCGAGCTCCGCCACCTCCGGGGCGAGGCCGGCGTCGTCGCGGCGCCATTCGGACCCCGGCTCGGGCTCCGCCGGCCCCTCCACTCCCCGCCGCGGCGAGTCGGCCCGCACCGGATCGCGGTCGGGAATCGCAATGTGGCGCACCGCGGCGTCGTCCCGCGCGACGAGGAGCCTTCCGATCGGCGATTCGCACCAGGCGTACCGTACGGTCCCGCCCGGCCCGGCGGCCGGCCGCGCGCTCATGCGTTCCCGACCCGAACCGCGACCTCGTCCGCGATCGCGAGCGACGAGGTGAGACCCGGCGACTCGATCCCGTAGAGGTTCACGAGACCCGGGACCCCGTGCGTCTCCGCGCCCTGGATGACGAAGTCCGGCTGCGGCTCGCCCGGGCCGTGGAGCTTGGGCCGGATCCCCGAGTAGTCGGGCTGCAGGCTCCCGTCGCGGAGCTCGGGGTAGAACGTGCGCACCGCGGCGTAGAAGCGCTCGGCGCGCACCGGGTCCACCGAGTAGTCGATCTCGCCCACCCACTCTATGTCGGGGCCGAACCGGCACCGGCCGGCGAGGTCGAGGCCCGCGTGCACCCCGAGCACCGAGGGACCGGGCATGGGATAGACCAGGTGCGAGAAGGGCTGTGGCCCGGCAAGCGAGTAGTAGTTTCCCTTGCCGAGATGCCGGCGCGGGATGGTCTCGGGCGGGACCCCGGCGAGGGAGCGGGCCACCTCCTGGGCGAAGAGGCCCGCGGAGTTCACCACCGTCCGGCAGGCGAGGGCCATCGGCGCCTCGCCGCCGACCCGGAGCACGATTCGGTCCCCGTGCGCCTCCCCGCCCTCGACGGGGCTCCGGAAGGCGATCATCGCCCCCGCGTCGGCCGCATCGCCCTCGAAGGCGTGCATGAGGCGGTGGCTGTCGACGATCCCGGTGGACGGCGAGAAGAGCCCCGCGACCGCCCGCACCGCGGGCTCGAGGCGCTCGACCCCATCCCGGGTGAGACGCCTGAGGTCGTCCACGCCGTTCGCCGCCGCCCTCGCCTGGAGGGCGTGGAGGCGCGGCACCTCGCTCTCCTCGGCGGCGACGATCACCTTGCCGACGTTCGCGTACGGGACACCGTGCTCCTCGCAATAGCGGTAGAGGGCGCGGCGCCCCTCGACGCACACCCGCGCCTTGCGCGAACCGGCGGGATAGTAGATCCCGGCGTGGACCACCTCGCTGTTGCGCGAGCTCGTGTGGCTGCCGACGATCCCCTCCGCCTCGAGGACGATGACCTCGCGGCCGGCCATCGCGAGGCGGCGGGAGACCGCGAGCCCGATCACCCCCGCCCCGATGACGACGCAATCGACCGATTCCACTCCGAAAGGATCTCCTGGGGATGAGCGGAGCCGCGATGGGGCCGGGGCCCCGGTCCGCCCGGTCGGGCCCCCTGGCTCGGCCGGGCTCGTCCCTGCCCCGGCCGCTCCGCCTCCGTCCGCCTCAGCCGACCGCGAGCGACGCGTTGCGCGCGTCCGTGACCAGCATGTGTGCCGGGGTGTGAGTGATCGCGATGGGCGGCCGGGCGGAACGCACCGCCACCTGAGGGGTCACCCCGCAGGCCCAGAAGACCGGCATCTCGCCTGGCGCGATGATCGGGTCGTCGCCCTGCCAGGCCCGCCCCACGTCCTCGATGCCGATGCGTTCCGGCATGCCGAGGTGGATCGGCGCCCCGTGCACCCGGGGATAGCGGCTCGTGATCTGGACCGCCTTGATCGCGTCCCCGGGGGTGAACGGCCGCATCGACACCACCATGCGGCTGTGGAACCGGCCGGCCGGCGCGCACTCGATGTCGGTGAGAAACATCGGGCAAACGCTCCCGTCCTCCCAGTGCCGGATCCGGAGCCCGGCATCGACCAGGGGCTCCTCGAACGAGAAGGAGCAGCCGAGGGCGAAGGCCACGAAATCGTCCTGCCACAGGTCCCCGATGCTCCGGACGTCCCCGTCGAGCTCGCCGTTGCGGAACACGCGGTAGCTCGGGAGGTCGGTCCGAAGGTCGAGGTCCTGCCCGAGCTCCGGCAGGCGCGGGTCGCCCGGCTCGGACATCGCGAGGAGCGGACAGGGTTTCGGGTTGCGCTGGCAGAAACGGGCGAACTCGTCCGCGTAGTCACCGGGCAGGATGGCGAGGTTGGCCTGGACGAAGCCCTTGGCGAGGGCCCCGGTGTGTCCGCGGTACTCCCCGGAGCGAATGCGGCGCCGCACCTCGACGGGGTCCGTGGTGTCCCAGTCGAGGCCGAGACCGTGGGTGGCCTCCACGGGTGCGGTGGAGGCGGCGGTGGCGATCGCGCTCATGACAGCTCCTTGCCCGGTGCTCCGGGCGCCCTGGCTCCCGAACCGGAGAGTCTAGCGCGCGCGGGACCGCACCGCACCGAGTCGCGACGCGGCGCCCGCGCCCCCCGACCGGACCCCGGCGCGCACGGTTCACCGACCTTCCACCGAACTTCCGCGGAGGACCCCGATCCGCTCGCGGTGAAGACGGCGCGCCGGCCCCTCGCCGCGCCCGCGGGCGGAGGCCCGGTCGGCCGGACGCTCAGTGGATGTCCGCGGAGTCCGCCATCGCCTGCCGGAGCCGCTCGATGTCGAAGCCGGGACCCCGCGCACATTCGAGGATCACCGCCTCGCGCCGGGTGAGGAGGTCGACCGCGGCGGGAAGGCCCTTCACCGCCTCCGGCGGAATCACGACCGCCCCGTGCCGGTCCGCATGGACGATGTCGTCGTGCCGGACCGCCATCCCGCAGACGTTGACCGGGCCGCCGAAGTCCACCACGTGGACATGGGCGTGGCTCGGCCCGACCTCTCCCGCGAGAAGCTGGAACCCCGGCGCGCACGCGTCGAGATCGCGGATGGACCCGTTGGTGACCGCGCCGAGCGAGCCGAGCCCCTTGTGGACGGCGGTATTCACCTCGCCCCAGAAGGCGCCGAACCCGGGCTCGGGATCGATGTCCTGGATGACGGTCACGGTGGGGCCGGCACCGCCCGCGACGTACTCGTAGTACCCGATCCGGGCCTGCCGCAACTCCTCGGCGGTCCTCCCCGGAACGTCCATCGCCCGAATCGTGGCGGTTCGCGCCCGGCCCACCATCGGCTTGAGGGCGGGGTCGAGGCAGACCATCGGCCGCACCGTGAACCCGGTGGCGCGCCGCTGCGGCGCCACCACCTCGAGGGCGTTGCATATGGTCGGGGTGTCCCAGTTCGTGAGGAGCTGGAGGTCGGCGTCGGTGAAGTCGGTCATCGGGAGTCCTCGGGCGTGCGTGACAGGTCGGGAGGCAGGGAGCCCATTATCCTGCATCCGATGCCCGCCACTCGCGCACCCGCGACTCCCCGGCCCGAGGTCCGATCGCGCACGATGCCCGGGCCGAGTCCGCCGCCTTCCGCAACCGCCGCCTGCCCGGGAGGACAGCGTTCCCCGCCGGAGCTTCGTGCGGAGTCGGGAGACGATATGATCGCCGGGGACCGGGCGGAGCATCTTCCGTCCGGGCGGCGAGTGGCTGAATCGGGCCCGGTCCGGGAGCGGCGGCGGGCGGCGCCCGCGCGTCCGATGCGAGATCGCGGCGCGACGGAGGGAGGGCCCATGAGGCGGAGGCTGGCGGACAGGGCGGCGGCGGTCATCGGCGGCGGCCAGCAACCGGGCGAGACTATCGGCAACGGGCGGGCGACCGCGATCCTCTTCGCACGCGAGGGGGCGGAGGTCCTCGTGGTGGACCGCGACCTCGCGGCGGCCGAGGACACCGTGCGGGCCATCGAGGCCGAGGGCGGCCGGGCGGCCGCGTTCGAGGCGGACGTGACCCGGGAATCCGACTGCGAGGCGGCAATCGGAGCCTGCGTCGAGCGCTACGGGAAGATCGACGTCCTCCACAACAACGTCGGCCGGTCGCAGGGAGACCGCGAGGCCTCGGAGCTCGCCGCGGGGATGTGGGACGAGCTCCACGAGCTCAACCTGAAGTCGTACTTCCTGTGCGCCAAGCATGCCGTCCGGCCGATGCGCGCCCGCGGAAGCGGGTCCATCATCAACATCTCCTCGGTCGCGTCCACGATCGTCTCGCCGACCGTGGCGTACAAGACGTCCAAGGCGGCGGTGAACGCCCTCACCCACCAGCTCGCCCTCGAGAACGCCCCGTACGGCATCCGGGTCAACGCGATCCTCCCCGGGCTCATGGACACCCCGATGGCGATAGAGCGCCGCGCCCGCGAATGGAACATGAGCCGGGAGGAGGTGCGCGAGCAGCGCGACGCGCGAGTGCCCCTCGGGCGGAAGATGGGGACGGGGTGGGATGTCGGCCACGCCGCCGTCTTCCTCGCCTCCGA
>JAJDXW010000339.1 GCA_022823045.1 Gammaproteobacteria bacterium | reverse complement strand
GGCGGAGCGGCCGCCGGGGCGGCTCGGGTGACCGGGGGGCGGGTCGCCGCCCCCCGGCCCGGTTTGCGGACGGAGAATCAGCCTCCGAAGCCGATGGCGTCCTGGTAGTACTTGAGCTGCTCGTCGCGGCCGAGCCGGTCGGTTACGCCTTCCCAGGCCGCGGCCGTGTTGTCGAGAGCTTCCTGGGCGCCGAGCTCGCCGCTCATCGCCGCGGAGAGGTTCTTGTCGAGGATGTCCCAGTACTCGAAGGTGCCGGGGATCCGGAGGTAGGTGAGGATCGTGTCGGCGAAGAAGTTGTCGTAGTACGCCTGCGTGTAGGTCTCCACGTCCTCCGCGTCCCAGCCGGCCGCCACGTACTCGTCCACCGTGGCCTCGCCGAGCGGCTGCAGGAACTGGTAGCTGTAGCCCGGGTCGACACCGGTCCAGCCGTGCTGCGAGCTCCACAGGGAGACCTCCTTCAGGGCCTGCAGGGCGAGGAACGAGAACGTCGCCTCGGGGTTCGCCGAATAGGCCGAGATGACCCCGTGCCATGAGCCGCCCGTCGTGTTGCCGACCGGGACCGGGTTCTCCGCCTTCACGAACTCGCCGGTCGAGTGGTCGTAGTACTCCTCGGAGGCGGGCAGGATCGCGGACGCGCAGTCGCCCCGGATCACCGAGCGCTTGGTGTCCTGGCAGAGCGACCCGACATCACCCCAACTGAACACGAACACCGACTTCCCGCGCAGGAAGTAGTCCCACGCCTCGCCGAGGCTCCAGCCCACCTGTGCGGCCGGCCCCGTCTTGTGGAGCTCCAGCAGGAATTCCAGGGCGCGGACGTGGCCCGGGCTGTTGATGAGCGGCTTCATGTCGGTCGGGTCGAACCAGTACACGTTGTGGTGCTGGGTGACCTCCGGACCCGGGGTCACCGCAAAGGAGGCGGAGAGGGACTGGAAGTGGAAGTGCCCCTGCTCGCCGACCTTGAGGTGGAGCACCATGCCGCTGTCCGCCTCGTCGTCGTTCGCGTCCCAGTTCTTGCCGTTGAAGTAGGTCGCGACGTCGAGGAGCTGCTGCCAGGTCTTCGGTGGCTCCGGCAGATCGTAGCCGTACTCCGACTTGAACGCGGCCATGTGTTCCGGATCGGTGAGGGCGCTCTTGCGGTAGTAGAGGACTTGTCCGTCGCCGTCGTTGAGGACCCCGTAGCCCTCGCCTTCCCAGGTGTGCAGGGCGAGGAGGGAGGGGGGCATTACGTCGTAGGACCACTTCGGGTGGTCGCCGGAGGCGATGAGGTCGTCGATCGGGAAGGCGTAGCCCTGCGGCACCATGTCGCCGTACCAGAACGCGCCGACCATGAAGGCGTCGTACTGGCCGGTGCCGTTGCGAAGGTCGAGCATCATCTTGGAGTAGTGCTCCGCGAACGGCAGCTCGACGACGTTGACCTTGCCGCCGGTCAGCTCCTCCCACACCGGCCGGAAGGCGTGAAGCGGCCCGGAGATGCCGCCCTTGGGACCGCCGGTGTTAACCGTGACGGTGATCTCGGTGCCCGCGAACGGCTGCTCGCCCTCCTTGATGAGGGCGCCGAGGTCGGCGGCGGGGACCGTGATCACGGTGTCGTCGTAGGTCTCGCCGAGCTTGAGGGCGACCGTGCCGTCGGCGTTCCAGTCGACGAATTCGCCGGCGAACGCGGCAGACGCGAGGCCGAGGGCGGCGGCCGCCGCGAGTCCTGTGGAGAGATGGCGCATCTTCATGGGCATGTTCCTCGTTGCTGTATTTCCTTCGAGTGACGAGAGGGTGTCGAAATTCGACCGGATCCGCCGCGCACGGGGGAGCCCCGGCGCGGCATCGAACCTACCCAAGCGCATGGTGGAATGCAACCGGCGTTCGCGCTCCGTCCCGGAAATCGCGAGTCCGCGGGTCCGATTGGTCCGCCGGCCCGTTCCGCGAAGCGCGATCCGCAGCTACCGGACGAAGGAGTGCGTGACGCACGCGATGTCGGGTCACGCTTCGCCGATCCGGCCCGTGGCCCGCGATTCTCGAGAGCCTCCCGGGGCGGAACCGACGACGGGCGGTCACGGCGGGCCGTCGCGGTAGCCGTAGGGCCGGGTCTCGGCCTCGCACGCCTGCCACGTGCCGATGGTGGCGTTGGTGTCGAGGCTTCCGAGGCACACCGCCGCGACGCAGACCGCGAGCTCGAGGCCCCGCGCCACCGGCCAGCCCTCATGCAGGGCGTAGACGAGGCCGGCCGCGAAGGCGTCCCCCGCCCCGACCGCGCTCACGATGCGCGAGTCGGGCCACCGGACGGAGGGCTGCGCGTGAAGCGTCCCCGTCTCGTCGACCGCGACCGCGCCCTCGGGGAAGTGGATGGCCGCCACCTGCCGGACGCCCAGCTCGCGGAGCCGCCGGCACGCCCGCCCCGCCGCCTCCCAGTCGAGCGCGCCGCCGGGGCGGATCTCGACCTCCGTCAGCGCCTCGCCCTCCAGATCGTTGATGACGATGCTGTCGAGGAGCGGCAGGCAGGGAAGAACGATGGGGCGGAGGACCTCGCCTTCCAGGCTCGCCATCTCCATGTTGGTGCGGAAGCCGAGCTCGCGCGCCCGCGCGAGGACCCGTGTCCAGCCGTTGCCGCCGTCCGGACGGGGCCGGTCCAGACAGGCGTGGAGCCCCGGGGCGCCGACGTGGAATATCCGGCATCGCGACGCGCCCGGATTCGCGTGGCGCTCGTCCAGCAGATCCGCGCACCCCCGGAAGCAGAAGAAGGTCCGGCGCCCGGTCTCCTGCGAGGACATGACCTCGACGTAGATCTGCGGCGCCTCGCGGGTGAGGGTCATCCCGTCCGGGGAGATCCCGTGTCGGGCGAGCGCGTCGAGCACGATCCGGCCGTTCTCGTCGTCGCCGAGGAGGCCGTGGCACTCCACCCGCATGGCGGGGTCGAGCCGGCGCAGGTTCGCCGCGATGTTGTAGCCCGGGCCTCCCGCCGAAAGCTGGCGGGAGGAGATGAAGGTCGCCTGGTCCTCGGGCGGATAGGACTCGATCGCGAGGTTGTGGTCGGTAATGAACGACCCGAAGGTCAGGATCCCGCTTCGTCGCTCCGCCATCCGGCTCGCCTCTCGCCCTCTCCCCCCGTCCCCCCGTCGGTTCAGGGCGCCGGCCGCAGGGCCGTCTCGGTGATCCGGAGGTCCTCGTCGAGGGGCCGGGCGGGCGCGAGGCCGTCCTCCCGGATGGCCGCGTGGTACTCCCGGACCGCCTCCTCCGGGGAGAGCTCGCCGTCAACCACCCGGCGCATGTGGCGGACCATTTCCAGGGGCGACTCCGCGAGCTTGATCTTGCGCCCGAACAGGGCCACCCGGGCGCCGTCGCGCTGCGCGTCGGCGAGGAGCTGGAAGGTGTCGCGGTTGGTGCCGGCCGCCCCGCCGAGGATCCCGACCACGAGCTCGGGGTCGTAGGAGCAGAGCTCGGTCATCGCCCGCGGTCCGTTGTACGCAATCTTGAGGAAGAGGGGCCGCTCCGCCCGTGTGAGCCCCGCGAAGCAGCGGAGGATCGAGTCCCCGACGTAGGCGCCGGTCTCCTCGAGCGAGGCGAACCCCGTCTCGACGTTGGGGTTGAACACCTCGAGGAAGTAGCGCATCGCGCACCGGTCCGCATCCTCGCGGAAGGCGGCGAACGCCTCGAGGCTCCGGACGTCCTCCTCGACGCGGTTGTTGAAGGTGATCGAGTAGAGGCACAGATCGCAGCCGAGGTCCCGCGCCCGGGCGAGCGAGGCGGTGCGGAACGGCCGCGAGGGTTCGCTCGGGTAGACGCCGCCCCGCAGGCCCCAGATGTCCGTCGTGTCGTTGGCGCGGATGGCGGGGGTGACCCGGGAGCTCTCGAAGATCCCCCTTCCGAGGCGCTCCAGGGTCGAGCTCGAGACGAGCATCACGTCGACGATCCCCTGCCGGGTGATGGCCCGGATCTCGTCGAGGTATCCGGCGAGGGGCCGGTCCGTGCCGAGCGCCCGCCCGTCGGGGGCGCGCTCCGGGCCGGGGGCGGAGCGCCCCCCGCCCATGTCCGCGTCCTTCGCGTCCGCGATGATGAAGTCCGTCCGCGTGCCGTCTCCCCGGAGGATCGCCCCGAGCTTCCGATCGAGTGTCTTCATGTCGTGTCGAGGTCCTTCGGAGAGGCTCGTCCCGCGCTTCGGCGGGTGGGTCCGTAGTATGCTCCGAGCGCTCCGACGGATCGAACCGGGAGGGCCTTCGATGGGAAAGTACGCTCGGGATCGCGAGGCGCTCGCCTCCCTCGTGGGGCCGGCCGAGGTCCATCGCGACGTCTTCGTCGACGACGAGGTGTTCGCGCTCGAGATGCGCCATCTCTTCGCGAACACCTGGGTCTACGTCGGACACGAGAGCGAGGTGGCGGCTCCCGGAGACTTCGTCACCACCGAGATCGGCGCCCGCCCCGTCATCATGGTGCGGGGCGAGGACGGCGCGATCCGCGTCCTCCACAACCGCTGCCCCCACAAGGGCACCCGGCTCCTGACGGAACGGGCCGGCAACACCGGCCGGCACATCCGCTGCCCGTACCACGCCTGGACCTTCCGGACGGACGGGTGCGTGCACGCGATTCCGCTTCGCCGCGGCTACGAAGGGACCGGGCTCGAGGAGCGGGCGGCCGCGAAGGGGATCGCCCGGATCGGAGCCGTGCACAACTACCGCGGCTTCGTCTTCGCCCGCGCGAGCGAGACCGGGATCGGCTTCGACGAGTACTTCGGGGAGTCGCTCTCCAGCCTCGACAACATGGTCGACCGCTCGCCGGCCGGGCGGCTCGAGGTGGCGGGGCCGCCCCTTCGCTACCTCCATCGCTGCAACTGGAAGATGCTGGTCGAGAACCAGACCGATGCCTGCCATCCGATGGTCGCCCACGAGTCCTCGGCGGGGACCGCGGTGCGCCTGTGGGAGGAGATGCAGAAGCCCGAGGGCACGAGGAAGCCGATGGCGATGGAGGTCATCGCCCCCTTCGTCTCGCGCTACGAGTTCTTCGAGGAGATGGGGATCCGCGTCTGGCCGAACGGCCACGGCCACACCGGGGTGCACCACTCGATCCACTCCGACTACTCCTCCATCCCCGGCTACTTCGAGGGCATGGCGGAGGCCTGGGGCGAGGAGCGGGCGCGCGCGATCCTCGGCGAGAACCGGCACAACACGATCTACTTCCCGAACACGATGGTGAAGGGGCCGATCCAGCTCCTTCGCAGGTTCCAGCCCGTCGCGGCGGACCGCACCCTCGTCGAGAGCTACGTGTTCCGTCTGGTGGACGCCCCGGATCTGCTCCTAGAGCGTACCGTGATGTACAACCGCCTCATCAACGCCCCGACCTCCATCGTCGGGCACGACGACCTCGAGATCTACGAGCGCATGCAGACCGGGCTCGTCTCGGACGCGATCGAGTGGGTGAACCTCGAGCGGCTGCGCACCGGGGACGAGGACCACGGCGAGACCGCGATCGTGAACGGGACGAGCGAGCGGCAGATGCGCAACCAGTTCGCGGCCTGGAAGCGGTTCATGACGATGTCGATGCCCGCCGGGGAGAGCGCCGGATGAGCGCCCCCTCCCGCGACGACCTTGTGGACTTCGTCTACCACGAGGCGTACCTCCTCGACGAGGGGCGGTTCGACGAGTGGCTCGAGCTCTTCGCCCCGCACGGCCACTACTGGATGCCGCTCGAGCCCGGCCAGACCGATCCGCGGCTCGTGACCTCCCTCCTCTACGAGGACGTGTTCATGCTCCGCCTCCGGGTGGAGCGCCTCAAGGGCGCGCGCACGTTCTCGCAGAAGCCCCCGAGCCGCGGCCACCACCTGCTGCAGCGCCCGCGCGTGGAGCG
>JAJDXW010000170.1 GCA_022823045.1 Gammaproteobacteria bacterium | reverse complement strand
GCCCCCGTGCTGGTCGGGCCAGAGCGGCGCGCCGTCGAGGTAGTTGACGAAGCCGTAGCAGTTGGGGCCGAGGATCGGCATGGCGCCCGCCGCCTCGACCAACGCGGCCTGCAACGCCGCGCCGTCGCTTCCCGATTCGCGGAAGCCCGACGCGTAGCACACCGCACCCCCGGACCCGCGGGCGGCGAGCGCCCGCACCACCTCGACGGTGCGGTCGCGCCGTACCGCGACGAAGGCGGCGTCCGGCGCCTCGGGCAGCTCCGCGACCGATGGGAAGCAGGGGAGGCCCGCCATCGCGCGCCGCGCCGGATGCACGGGCCAGATGGGTCCCGCGAAGTCCATGCGCCGGCACTGCTCGACGACGCGCTCCGCCTCGCGGCCGCCGATCGCGCAGATCGAGCGGGGATTGAGGAGGCGCGAGAGATCGGTCGGCACGGGCAATCTCCGAGCGCGGGGGCGGAGACGGGCGTGGAAAGCAAGAACGATACGACGGCAGGACCGGCAATTCGGTGCTGAACGCGCCGGATATGCGGCGGAGTTGGACGGATCGGGGCGGGGCGACGCGGTCCGGCGATGCGCACCAGGTCGTCGCCACTTGCTCCCGGCCCGCTTTCGACTACGCGCCGAGCGGGCGCAGCAGGTCGCGGGCGATGATGTGGCGCTGGATCTCGCTCGTGCCGTCCCAGATCCGCTCGACCCGCGCATCGCGCCAGAAGCGCTCGATGGGAAGGTTGTCCATGAGGCCCATGCCGCCGAAGATCTGCACCGCCTCGTCGGTCACCCGGGCGAGGGTCTCCGACGCATGGAGCTTTGCCTCGGCGATCTGGCGGTTGGCGTCGAGCCCGTGGTCGAGGCGCCAGGCCGCGGCGAGGGTCAGCCAGTCCGCCGCGTCGATAGCCGTCACCATGTCGGCGAGCTTGAAGGAGACGCCCTGGAAGCGGCCGATGGGCTGGCCGAACTGCCGCCGGGTCGCCGCGTGGTCCACGCAGAGGTCGAAGCAGCGCCGGGCCCGGCCGACGCACATCGCGGCGACGGTGAGGCGGGTCGCGGCGAGCCAGGTGTTCGCGAGCTCGAATCCGGCTCCTTCCTCGCCGAGCACCTGCGAGGCCGGCACCCGGCAGTCGTCGAAGGAGAGGATGCAGTTGTGGTAGCCGCGGTGGGAGACCGCGCGGTAGCCGGGGCGGATCTCGAAGCCGGGGGTCCCGCGGTCGACGAGGAAGCAGGTGATCCGCTTCTTGGCGCCGGCCCGCGTCTCCTCCTCTCCGGTCGCGACGAAGGTGATGACGAAGTCCGCGAGGTCCGCGTGGCTGATGAAGTGCTTGGTGCCGTTGATGACGAAGTCGCCGCCGTCGCGCCGGGCGTGGGTCTTCATGCCGCGCACGTCCGAGCCCGCGTCGGGCTCGGTCATCGCGAGGGCGTCGATCTTGTCGCCGCGCACGCACGGCAGGAGGTAGCGCTCGCGCTGCTCGGTGTCGCCTGCGCAGAGGATGTTCGAGGGCCGGCCCCAGAATACGGAGAGCGCCATCGACGCCCGCCCGAGCTCGCGCTCGAGCAGGGTGAAGGTCAGGTGGTCGAGTCCCCCGCCCCCGTGCTCCTCGGGGATGTTGGGGGCGTAGAACCCGAGCTCGCGGACCTTGTCCTGGATCTCCCGCCCGAGCTCGCGCGGGACCTCGCCGGTGTGCTCGATCTCGTCCTCGAGCGGATGGAGCTCGTTCTCGACGAAGCCCCGCACCGTGTCCACCACGAGCTGCTGTTCGGTGTCGAGTCCGAAGTCCATGGCCGCATCCGCTCCTCGTTCTTCGTTCCCCGCGCGCTATCCCGGAACGCCGCGGCGGGTGGTGCCGGCGGCCGGCGGCTCCGGCGGGTTGGACGCCGGCCGCCCGTTCACTCGACGACGGCCTGCGCCGAGGCGGTTCCCTCCCGGCGGGCCGCCCCGGTCCCGCTACGCGCCCCGGGCATGGCGATGCGCCGCCCGGCCCCTTCCGGTGTGCCGAGCGGCGCCTGGGCGGCGGCGATCTCCGCGAGCCGCCCGGCGATCTCGGGCGCGGCGGGGGCCGCCCGCCCGGCCGCGGTGTCCACGTGGAGCAGCATGTGCTCCCCGGTCGCGAGCTCGGCGCCGCGCTCTTCCCCACGCTCTCCATGGAACATGCGGTGGAAGAGGTGCACGCGCTTGCCGTCGCTCCCGAGGACCCGCGTCTCCACCGTGACCGGCTCCCCGCCCGCCACCTCGCGGAGGTGCCGGATATGGGTCTCCACGGTGTAGAAGCTGCGGCCGGACGCCATGTACTCGTCGTCCGCCCCCGCGAAGCGCAGGACGGCGTCGGTCGCGTCCCCGAACACCTGGAGGTAGCGGCTCTCGGTCATGTGGTTGTTGTAGTCGACCCAGTCGGGCGCGACGCGGTCCGCGTGGAGTGCGAGGGGCCGGGAGAAATCGTGCGTGGTCGCCCCCGCCGCGCGGTGGGCGCGCGAGTAGAGCTTCGCCTCGTAGGCGCGAAGGACGGCGCCCGCGCCGTGGTCGTGGGTGCGGAGCCCTTGCATCACCGACACCAGGCAGTCGTCCCGAAGCCGGACGAGCTCGCGGATGCTGCGCCCCGCCGCCTGCGCGTCGGACTGGGCGGCGATCCGGGCCGCGAGCTCCTCCGTCAGGGCCGGCCCTTCGACGCGCGACCAGGGAAGGCCGAGGGTCGGCCCGAACTGCTCCAGGAAATGCTGCATCCCCGCCTCGCCGCCGGCGAGGCGGTAGAGGAGGAAGGTGCCCATGACGCTCCAGCGAAGGCCGGGGCCGTAGGCGATCGCCTCGTCGATCTGCCGGGCGGTGGCAACCCCGTCGTTGACGAGGTGCAGGGCCTCCCGCCATACCGCTTCGAGGAGGCGGTCCGCGATGAACGCGTCGACCTCGGCGTCGAGCACGAGGGGGTGCATGCCGACCGATCGGTAGAGGCCGGCGGCCCGTCCCTTCGCCTCTTCGGAGGTGGCTTCGCCCCCGACCACCTCGACGAGGGGCAGCAGGTAGACGGGGATGAAGGGGTGGCCGACGAGCACTCGCTCCGGCGCCGCGCAGTCCGCCTGGAGGCGGCTCGGGAGGAGCCCCGAGGTCGAGGAGGCGATGACCGCGTCGGGGGGCGCGGCCCGGCTCGCGCGAGCGAGGAGGGGGCGCTTCACCTCCTCGCGCTCGGGCGCGCTCTCTTGAATGAAGGCCGCCCCCGTGACCGCCTCCTCGACGCTCGCCACCACGTCGATGCGCCCGGGCGGCACGGGAGGGGCGAGAGTGAGCCGGGCGTAGGCGCGGGTCGCGTCCTCCAGCGTCTCGTCGATCCGGGCGCTGGCGCGCGGGTCCGGGTCGTGGACCCGGACGTCGATGCCGTTCACCGCGAACCGCGCCGCCCATCCGGCTCCCGCCACCCCGGCGCCGAGGAGGGCGACTCGCCCGACTTCGCTCATCCCGCCGCCCTCGATCCGGCTGCGTACAAGCCCTTGCCCCGCTCCCCGATCCGCCGGGCTGCGGCCGCCGGAACGGGGGTCATCCCGCCCGCGCGTCCCGGGCGAGGATGCGCATCATATCGGGCATCGCAAGCGGAGCGAAGCACCCGTCCGCCCCGCCCGGAGGAGAGCCCCGCCGGCCCGAAGGGAACGCTCGCCGGAAGCCGCCGGCGAGGCTCGCGGTCCGCCGGTCAGTCGAGGTCGTCGGGGTCGGCGAGATAGGGCGACATTCCTTCCTTGAGCGCCTCGGTGAGAGGGATCGATTTCCGCGTCGCGAGGTCGAAGTAGACCATCACGATCTCGGTCGTCGCCGCGAGGTCCCCGGTCTCGGTGTTGATCATCCGGTGGCGGATGTTGAGCGACTTCGTGCCGATGCGGGTGATCGCGCTCTCGATCCGGACGAGGCTCCCTGGGGACTGCTCCTTGATGAAGCGGATGGTGTGCTGCGCATCGACCAGGGTCGCGCCCTTGTCGTGCATGTCGTGCGAGCCGAATCCGAGCATCGACAGGAAGTGGAACGCGCCGATGTCGAACATCCCGACGTAGTGCTGGACGTTCATGTGCCCGAGGTGGTCGCAGTGCCAGGGGTACACCACCGCGCGCCCGGTCTCCGTCCATCCGCTCATCGCTTCCCTCCCCGTGCCGGGTTCCGCCCCGCCCATTCTATTGCGCCGGCGCGAAGACGCGGGGGCCGGCGGGGTGGGCGATAATGACCGTGGCGAAGAGTTGACCCATTGGGGAGGGCAGCGATGACGGCACGGCCGAACGAGCTGACGGCGGTGGAGGCGGCGCGGCGGATCGAGGTGGGGGAGCTCACCGTGGAGGCGCTGGTACGGGCGTGTCTCGAGCGGATCGACGAGCGCGAGCCCGATATCGCGGCCTGGGCGCACCTCGACCGAGAACAGGTCCTTGCCGCCGCGATTGCCCACGACGGCGCGGGACCGATGCACGGCGTCCCGGTGGGGGTCAAGGACATCGTGGACACCGTGGACGCGCCGACCACGTATGGCTCCCCCATCTACCGCGACCACTGGCCGGAGACCGACGCGGTCTGCGTCAACCGCATCCACGCGGCGGGGGGCACGGTGCTCGGCAAGACGGTGACGACGGAGTTCGCGGCCCGCTATCCGGGGCCGACCCGCAACCCCCACGACGTGCGCCACTCCCCGGGCGGCTCGTCGAGCGGCTCCGCCGCCGCGGTCGCCGACTGCATGGTGCCCCTCGGCATCGGGACCCAGACCGCGGGCTCGGTGATCCGGCCGGCCGCGTTCTGCGGGGTGTACGGCTACAAGGCGACCTACGGGTTGCTCAGCTTCTCAGGGATCCGCCACTACGCGGAGAGCGTCGACACCCTCGGGTGCATGGCCCGCAGCGTCGAGGACCTCGCCTTCTTCCGCGACGTGCTCCTCGGGGTCACGCCCGTCCCCCTCGAGCCGTTCCCGGGTCGGCCGCGCCTCGGGCTCTGCCGCACCCACCACTGGGACGAGGCGGACGAGGCGACCCGGACCTGCCTCGAGGACGGCGCGCGGCGCCTCGCCGCGGCCGGCATGGAGGTCGAGGACGTGGACCTGCCGGCCGGCATGGAGGACAGCCTCGAGGTCTACAACCGCATCCAGCAGTTCGAGGGCGCGCGTTGTCTCGGCCCGGACTTCGATGCCCACCCCGACCTCCTGTCAGTGGACGCGCGCGCCCTCCGCGAGCTCGGCATGGCGGTTGACGCGGCGAGCTACCGTGATGCGGTGCGCCGCCACTACGAGTGGCGGGCCGCGACCGACGAGGCGTTCGCGGGTTACGACGCGGTGCTCACCCCGAGCGCGGCCGGGGAAGCCACCCGCGGGCTCCGCTTCACCGGCGACATCGCGTTCAACTACCTCTGGACGGCTCTCCACCTGCCGGCGGTGACGATCCCCGCGTTCGAAGGGCCGCAGGGCCTTCCGATCGGGCTGCAGCTTGTCGCTCCCCGGCACGCCGACGACCGGGTTCTCAGTGTCGCGGCCCGGGTCGCGCAGCACCTCGCCTGACCGGGTCGCGGCTGGCGGTACCGCGGGGGCTCTGGTAGATTCGAGCACGAATTCGGCGGCCGCCAGGATGGGCAGGATTGGGCCGTTCAGAGCGGGAATTCGGTCTCAGGGAGCAGACATGGCCGGTACGATCTCCATCATCGTTTCCGTTCTTGCGGTCGGGGTCGGTCTGGCCACGCTCATCGTCATCATGATCCGCGGTCTCCGTCGCGATCTCGACGCGCGGATCGATGGTCTCGACTCGCGCATGGACGGCCTTGACGCGCGCATGGACGGCCTTGACGCGCGGGTGCGCACCCTCGAATCCGCGCTGGCTCGGCTGACCGGACTCCTGGAAGGCCTCGGCCTGACGGGCCGGGCGCGTCCCGAGCCGAACCCCGGCCCGGCCGACTGAACCCTCCGGGGGCTGCGCCGCGCCTCCGGCTCGTACACTTCCGCACGACCACCCCGAACCGGAAACCGCACTGAGGTATCGAAACATGCTGCATGCCGTGAAGCGCTCCGCCGCCGCCCTCGCCTCGGCGGCCCTCGTCGCCGCCACCCTGACGGCCCCCGCCCGGGCCGCGACCGAGTGGGACCTCCCCCTCGCCTGGCCGGACGGCAACTTTCACGTCGAGAACGTCAAGACCTTCGCCAAGGTGGTGAGCCAGGTCACCGGCGGCGAGGTGGTCATCAACGTCCACGCCGGCGGCTCCCTCGGGTTCAAGGGCCCCGAGATGCTGAACGCGGTCCGCGACGGCCTCGTGCCCATCGGCGACGTGCTCCTCAACCAGCAGGTCGGGGAGCGGAAGATCCTCGGGCTCGAGGCGCAGCCCTACCTCATCGAGGACCTCGACCAGCTCGCGATCTTCCACAAGCACTTCCGCCCCGCCGTCGAGAAGGTGGCCGCAGAGTACAACCAGAAGGTCCTCTACATGGTGCCGTGGCCGCGCCAGTACGTGTACACCAAGGTGGACGCGAAGGGGGTCGCGGACCTCGCCGGGATCAAGATCCGCACCTACAACGACACGACGACGGAGATGTTCAACCGGGTCGGGATGACGTCGGTGCAGCTCCCGTGGGGCGAGGTGGTCCCGTCGCTTGCGGCCGGCACCATCGACGCGGTCACCACGTCGGCGAGCTCCGGGGTGGACGGGAAGTTCTGGGAGTTCCTCAAGTACATGTACCCGACGAGCCACGTGTGGTCGTCGAACATGGTCACGGTGAACCTCGACTCCTGGAACGCCCTGACGGACGGCCAGCGGGCCGCGATCGAGGCGGTGGCGGCGATGCTGGAGCCGGTGTTCTGGCAGGT
The DNA here is from genome assembly GCA_022823045.1 of Gammaproteobacteria bacterium. GTDB lineage: Bacteria > Pseudomonadota > Gammaproteobacteria > HK1 > HK1 > JAJDXW01. The sequence continues at coordinate 8,675 of JAJDXW010000170.1, read as the reverse complement.
CAGCAAGGCCGAGGACGACGCCAAGGCCAGGATCCTGAACGACAACGGGGTCGCCATGGCCGAGGTCTCGGCCGAGATGCTCGCCGACATGCAGGCCGCGACGAGCGAGATGCTGGCCGAGGCGCTGGCCGAGCTCGGAGACGAGGGGCCGGCCATCATCGACGGCTTCTTCGCGGAAATCGGCCGCTAGCCGGCCGCGGTTCGGGCTTCCGGCGGGCCGTCCCGCCGGACGCCCGAGTCCGGGCCGGCATCCCTCCCGCTCTCCAGCCGGCTGGCCCCGAAGCCATGCTTGAAATCCGAGCTCGCCGGACCCGGCGAGGGAGCGAGCCCTCCAGAGCCGCCCCCGCGCGCTGCCGCCTGCTGCGGCGGTCTCGGTCGCCCGTTCTCCGTGCAGCGTCCGGGCCACCCGGGTGAGCGGCGAGCGGGTCACGGTGGCGGCGGGCGGCGCGATATCCGTGCTCGCGCGGATTCTCGGGGGGCTCGACGCAGTCTCCCGGGTCTGCGGCTACGTCGCCGCCGCGCTGGTGGTCGGGATTGCGGCCCTCATCCTCACCGAGGTCTTCTGCCGCACCGTCCTCAACATCAGCCTCTCGTTCGCGTGGGAGTACAGCGCGTACTTCCTCGCCGTCTCGATCTTCCTCGCCGCCGCGTTCACCCTGCGAACGGGCGGGCACGTGCGGGTGATGCTGCTGTCGCAGAACGTTCCGCCCCGGACCGCCCACTGGCTCGACTTCGCCGCGACCGTGGGCGGCGTCGTCATCGCGGGGTGGCTCGCGTGGTCGCTCACCGCGTTCGCCTGGAAGTCGTGGGCGACCGGCAGCACCTCGGCCACCATCGACGAGACCCCCCTCGTCATCCCGCAGGCGGCGATGGCCTTCGGGGCGGTGCTCCTCACCCTCCAGCTCGTCGCGCGGGCGATTCGCCTCCTCGCGGGCGACCCACCCGAGGACGAGGAGGCGCGGAGGGAGTTCGGGGTGGGATGAAGCGGTGACCGTCCTTGCCGCGGGAGTCGTCCTTGGCGTGCTCGCCCTCGGGCTCGGGCTCGGGGTGTGGGTCGGGCTCGCGCTCTTCGCCCCGGGTCTCGTCGGCCTCGGCATCTTCCGCAGCATGCCGATCGAGAAGCTCCTCGCGCAGCTCACCTGGAACGTCACTACCACCCCGGAGCTCATCGCGCTTCCGCTCTTCATCCTGATGGCGGAGATCCTGTTCCACTCGCGCCTTTCCGCATCCCTCTTCACAGGGCTCGCTCCGTGGACGACCCGGCTCCCGGGAAGGCTCCTCCACGTCAACGTGCTCGGCTGCACGATGTTCGCGGCGATTTCCGGGTCCTCGGCCGCGACTACCGCGACCGTCGGCCGCATCACCCTGACCGAGCTCCTCCGCCGCGGCTACGACCGCGACCTCGCGATGGGCTCGCTCGCCGGAGCGGGGACCCTCGGCTTCCTCATCCCCCCGAGCATCATCCTCATCATCTACGGGGTGCTCTCGGAGACGTCGATCCTCAAGCTCTTCATCGCGGGGGTCATCCCGGGGCTGCTGCTCGCCTTCCTCTACATGACGTGGCTCGGGTTCCGCGCCACCGTGAACCCCGATATCGCGCCGGACGAGTCGGAGAACATGAGCCTCGCCGACAAGTTGCTCGGCCTGCGGCACCTCGGGCCGGTGGTGTTCCTCATCCTCGCGGTGCTCGGCTCGATGTACGGCGGGTTCGCGAGCCCCTCGGAGGCGTCCGCGGTGGGGGTGCTCGGCGCCCTCATCGTGAGCGCCGCCCAGGGCACCCTCAACCGGGAGACGATCCGCAAGGCGAGCCTCGGGGCAGTGCGTACCGTCAGCATGATCGGCCTCATCGTTGCCGGTGCCTACTTCCTCTCGATCGCGATGGGCTTCCTCGGCGTCCCCCGCATGATCGCGCGCGAGATCGTGGCCCTCGAGCTCTCCCCCATCGCGCTCATCGTGATGCTCCTCGTCTTCTACGCAATCCTCGGCTGCGTGCTCGAGGGCATGTCGAGCATCGTCATGACCCTGCCGATCACCCTGCCGCTCGTGCAGGCGGCGGGGTTCGACAAGATCTGGTTCGGGGTGTTCCTGGTGGTGGTGGTGGAGATGGCCCAGATCACCCCACCGGTCGGCTTCAACCTGTTCGTGATCCAGGGGATGACCGGCGAGCGAATCGGGCGCATCGCCATTGCGACCCTGCCGTTCTTCCTCATCATGGTGGGGCTCGCCCTTCTCATCACCTTCGTCCCCGAGGTGGTGACCTTCCTTCCGGACACCATCCGGCTCGGCAACTGACGGGCGACGGAGCCGGGGCCGCGCGGGCGAGAGAAGACGGCGGCTTTGCGCCGGAGGAGCACCGGTCGCGCGGCGGGACGGAAGCGGGAGAGACGGAACGATGACGGATACGACGGAAGCGCGAGGCGAGGTGCGGCGCGCGGTCGAGCGGCTGCCCGGCCTCGTGAACGGTGACGCGGGGCTCTCGTTCCGTGGCCGCTCGATGACTCTGGACTTCGTGCTCGCGAGCGGGAGCGACCGCTTCTACGTTTCGGTCCGGGCGGGGCGGATGGAGCCCGTCGCCCTCGGGTCGCAGATCCTCCGCTCGGCGGCGCTCGCCTTCGCGGCGGAGCCCGAGACCTGGCTCGCCCACTGGCAGCCGGTCCCGGGCCCCGGGGAGTACGACCTCTTCGCCCTCGTCAAGGACGAACGGATGGCCATCGAGGGGGACATGCGGGTGCTCATGCGCCATCTTCAGAACATCAAGGACATTCTCGCCGCGCCGCGCGCCCTGTACGAGGAGGCCTGAACCGTGTCCGCAACCGGAACCGCAACCGCGCCGGCGCCCGCCCGCATCGAAGCGATCACCGGACGCTACGTGCACCTTGACCTCGGCGGCCGCGCCCACCGCGTGTACTTCGAGGAGGCAGGGGAGGGGGTCCCGCTCGTCTGCCTCCATACCGCGGGTGCGGACGGGCGCCAGTACCGGCACCTGATGGCCGACGAGGCGGTCACCGCGCGCTACCGGGTCCTCGCCTTCGACATGCCGTGGCACGGCAAGTCCTTCCCGCCGGCCGGCTGGCGCGACGAGGAGTACCTCCTCACGTCCGAGTCCTATGCGGAGATGATTATCGCGTTCTGCGACGGGCTCGCCCTCGAACGGCCGGTGGTGATGGGGTGCTCCATCGGCGGGCGCATGGCCCTTTACCTCGCCATCCACCATCCCGAGCGCTTCCGGGCCATCATCGGGCTCGAGGCGGCCGACTTCCAGCCCCGCGGCTGGTACGACCTCGACTGGCTGCACCAGCCGGACATCCACGGGGGGGAGGCGAGCGCCGCGATCGTGTCGGGGCTCGTCGGCCCGCGGAGCCCCGACGAGTACCGCTGGGAGACGCTGTGGCAGTACATGCAGGGCGGGCCGGGGGTGTTCCGGGGCGACCTCTGGTTCTACCGCGTCGACGGGGACCTCCGCGAGGAGACCCATCGCATCGACGTTCGAAAGTGTCCGCTCTACCTCCTCACCGGAGAGTACGACTTCTCCTGCACCCCCGAGGACAGCCGGCGCACCGCGGCCGCCATCGAGGGCGCGGAGGTGACGGTCATGGAGGGCCTCGGCCACTTCCCGATGAGCGAGGACCCGGAGCGGTTCCGCCGCTATCTCCTCCCCGTGCTGGACGAGATCGCCGGGCGCACCGGCGGCTCCGGAGCCGGCACGGGCTGACCCGCTCCCGCCGCCGCCACCCCCACCACGAGAGCCGCCGCCGTGCGAAGGAGGCCGGCCGCGTCCGCGGGCCGGGACCGGGCCGCCGGCTCGCGCGGCGCGAGGGGAGCGGAGCGCTCCGGCCCCTGGGTTCCGCTCGTTGCGACCCTCGGGCTGCAGACCCTCGCGACCATGGCCGCCTATTCGATGCCGGCGGCGGCGCCGGAGATCGGGCGCGGCATCGGGGTCGAGCCCGCCCTCGTGGGGGTGTTCATCTCCGTCGTCTACGGGGTCGGAATGCTCTCCGCCCTCCTCTCTCCCTCCGCCATCCGGCGATTCGGGGCGGCCCGCACCGGCCAGTTCGTCATGCTGGCGACGGCCGGTATGCTCTTCACGGCGGGAAGCGGCAGCCTCGCCCTCGTCGCCGCGAGCGCCGTCATCCTCGGCCTCGGCTACGGCGCGACGGCGCCGGTGGCGACCGATCTCATCGTGCCCCGGACCCGGCCGGGGCAACTCAACCTCATCCTCTCCCTCCGCCAGATCGGGGTGCCGCTCGGCGGGACCCTCGCCGGTCTGCTCGTCCCGCCCCTGGTGCTCGGGTTCGGCTGGCAGACCGCGCTGCTCGTCCAGATAATCCCGGCCTTCGTGCTGCTCGTCCTCATGCAGGCGCCGCGCGCGCGGTGGGATGCGGATCGAGCGCCGTCGGCGAGGTTGCGCCTCCGGGGGGCGCTCGTGCCGCTCCGGCTCCTCCGGACCGACCGGGCGGTGCGGAACCTGACGTTCGCGACCTTCCTCTACGCCGGCATCCAGCTCTGTTTCATCGCGTTCATGGTCGTCCATCTCACCGCGGGGAGCGTCGCGGACCTCGTGCGGGCCGGGCAGGCCCTTGCCGTGTTCCAGGTGAGCGGGGTGGTGAGCCGCCCGATCTGGGGGGTGATCGCGGACCGGTGGACGGGCGCCCGGGCGCTCCTCGTCCTGCACGGCGTGGTCATGGCCGGAGCGGCGGTCGCGGCCGGCCAGTTCTCGGCGGGCTGGTCGTTCCCGGCCGTCCTCCTCGTGTGCACGGTGGCCGGGACCACCGCGAGCGGGTTCACCGGGATCGCTTACGGCGAGTTCGCGCGCCTCGGCGGCGAACGCCGCACCGAGGCGACCGCCCTCGGCTCGGCCGCGATGTTCCTCGGGGTGATGGTCCTGCCGTCGCTCTTCGGCATCGCCATCGCGGCGGGAGGGGGCTACCCGATCGCCTATGGAGGCGCGGCGGTCCTCGCCGTCGCGGGCGCGCTCGCCCTCGTCGCGCCCCGCCGGCGCATCGCGGGAATATCGGATCCGGAACGTGTCGATGAGCGGAATTGACGGACTGGCGGGGCTGGAAGCGGTCCTCGCGCGGGACTTCGAGCGGCTGAACCACCCGCCGGCGGACTGGGTTCCGCCCCGCGCGGGTCCGGACGGGCGGCGGATGGTCGACGTCGCGATCGTGGGCGGCGGGATGTGCGGGCTTGCGGCGGCGTTCGCCTTGCGCCGGGTCGGGATCTCGAACCTCCGGCAGGTGGACCGGAGCCCCGAGGGACGCGAGGGGCCGTGGCGGACGTACGCCCGCATGGAGACCCTGCGATCGCCGAAGCACCTCGCCGGGCCGGTGCTGGGGATGGCTGGGCTCACCTTCCGGGCGTGGTGGGAGGCCGGGGGGCGTGACTGGGACGGGCTCGGCCGGATCCCGACGGCGATCTGGGCGGACTATCTCGACTGGTACCGCCGGGTAACCGGCGCGCGGGTCGAGAACGACGTCGAGGTGGCCGCGCTCGAGCCGGGTTCGGATGGCGTCCGGGTGCGGCTCGTCGGGCCGCACGGGACGGAGACGGTCCACGCGCGTCGGGTGGTCCTCGCGACCGGGCGCGAGGGGCAGGCGGCGCCGCGGGTGCCGGAGCCGCTCGTCCCGTTCCTGGGTGGACTCGTCCGGCACAGCGCGGAGGACATCGACTTCGCCGCCCTCTCGGGTTGCCGGGTCGCGGTCGTGGGGCTCGCCGCCACCGCCTTCGACAACGCGGCGGTGGCGCTTGAGGCGGGGGCGGCGGAGGTGGTGCTGATCGGACGCGCTCCGGCCCTTCCCCGGCTCAACAAGATGAAGCAGACCGTCTATCCCGGCTTCTCACACGGCTTTCCGACCCTGCCGGACCGGGAGAAGCTGCGCTGGCTCGACCACGTGGTGCGGCAGCGGATTGCGCCGCCGCGCGACTCGGTGCTTCGCATCTCGTCGCATCCGAGGGTGCGGCTGATGCTGGGGACGGAGGTCACCGGCGCCGGGGTGGACGGCGGGGCGCTTCGCCTGGAGACCACCCGGGGAGCGGTGGTCGCGGACCGGGTGATCCTCGGCACCGGCTTCGCCATCGATCTCGGGGCGCCGCGCGAGATCGGGGCACTGGCCCCGGAGATCCTCCGCTGGCGCGACCGGGTGCCGGAGGCGGCCGGCGAGTGGGGCGAGTGCCCCTATCTCTCCCCAGACTTTGCGTTCCTGGCGCGCGACGGGTCCGCGGCCGAGGGGCTCGGGCGCCTCCACTGCTTCACCCACGCGGCGCAGCTCAGCCTCGGCAACCTCACCAACGACATCCCGGTGGTCTCCGAAGGCGCTCTAGGCGCGCATCACTTCTGAGATCGGATCGCGCACACTTTTGAGATCGGGAGAGCGCCACTAAGGAGTTATCCACAGAAAGGGAGTCATTTTTCCCTCGCGCTGCTGATATATCCAACAGATTTACGCGCCCCTCAAACGCCGTTTGAGCCCCTCGTGAGCGTCGTTCACACGGGGCTTGAACGGCGCATGATTCGGCGCCCTGTCGCGACGCGGTAGGCGCGCCTCGCGGCGACCTCCCAAGCCCCCGCGACCCGTGCCACCCGAAGCGCCTCCGCCCCGGTAATCCGGTGCCCCATGGCCCGCCGGTGCGCGTCGAGCGCAAGGGTGTCGTGGAGCGTGCCGGAGCGGTCCGTCGAGCCCGGGAGGCGGTCCGCCATGTAGGCATGCGCGAGCCCCTTCGCATCATCGACCGCGGCCGACTGGAGAGCATCCGGTATCGCCGCGAGGGCCGCCCGGCGGACCTTGCACGCCGCGAGCCAGTCATCGCGTAGCACGTCGATATCCGATCGCACCGTCTACCTCTTCTCGTCCATGGGCGCTCTCTCGCGCACGGCGCGGGGTTCGGGTCCCGCGACCCGGGTTTCATGCGCGAGAGAGCCCGATTTTACGCCGCGGTCCCGGGAGTCCGGGTCCGGATCGAGCCTCTCGCGGCCCGTCCGGCTACCCCTCCGCCGCGAGCGCCGCGAGCGCGGCCTCCAAGTAGTCCTCAGCGCGCTCGAGGGCCGCCCTCGCCTCGTCACGCTGGCGGACCAGGCGCGCGAGGTGAAACACCTCGTCCTCGCGCTGGCGGAGGTGCGTCTCGAGCTCGCGAGCTCGCCGGAGGGCCGGACCGCGCTCGCGCGCCGCCTGCATCAGCGCCTTGGTTGCGGTCTGGCGGCCGGTGTCCGCGATGAGAGCCCGGATCGTCTCCCGGTCTTCGTCGCGGTCGAGTCTCAAGTCGATACGCATGGATGGTCTCCTCATGGTGGTGGCGAATGCCGGCATTCGGTCGCCGCCGCGGCGCCCGCGGAGCTCGCCTCGGCCGAGGATTTGCCGGCAGGCGGGCCGGACCGGCGCCGCGGATCGCGCGGCTCCGGACAACGAAGCCTCGCCGATTGCCGGCACCCTCACCACGGCGCGAGATTCGCCCTGTGAGCGCCTGGACGGCGTTTGCGGTACGGGGGGACGGCTCGCGGCCGGATATCGCCGCCCTGGCGCCACTGGCGGGCGAGGGCGGCCGAAACGAAAGCGCCCCCGGCCATCGCTGACCGGGGGCGGTGTTTGTATCCGGGAAACAAACAAGCTACGCGACGGGCACCCCGGCAAGATCGGAGGGCCGGACCGCCCGATCTTCGTGGCGCGCCGCGCGGATAGCCTTCGCGAGCACCCGCCGCAGGGCATGGAGACCGCCCGGCGACTGAGCGGCCCGGTGCGCCCGGACCGCGTCGAGGCCCTCGGGCCGGAAACCGAGCGCCGACGTGACGAGCGCAAGCACGTCCTCCTCCGATGGCCCCTTGAGCGCGAGCCGCCCGCCGATCCGCCCCACGATCTGATCGCAGCGCCTCGAGCCCGCGAGGGCCGTCCACAGCGTATCGTCACCCGCGAGAACGAGCCCGCACCCGGCGATGTCACGGATGCAACGAAGCTCGTCGAGGAGCTGCGGAGCGAGGTGGTGCGCCTCGTCCACGATGAGAATCGCGGACCGGTCCCGGAGCTGACCCACGACGGCCCTCTCCGCAGCCAGCGCCGAGCCGTGAGAGGCCCCGGCGCCAACCGCCTCCGCGACCACGGCGAGCATGCCGGCCATGGTGCGCACAGCGCCGCTCATCTCGACGTAGATCGCGCCCGATTGCGTCTCGGCATAGCGCCGGAGCGCGGTCGTCTTCCCCGCCCCGCTCGGGCCGTGTATACACACGACGTCACCCTCAGCTTGCGCATAGGCGAGCAGCGAGGCCACCTCTTCCGTGCAGCCAAGGGGCACGTACCGATCCAGGTCTCCGCCCGGGACCTCGTGCCGGGCGAGCGTCGCGCGGGTGTCGAGCCACTGGCGCACCCGGGCCGAAACCGCCGCGACGTTCCCCCCGTACTGGCCGGAGAGCCACTGCGAGAGCGTCGCCTGAGAGCACCCGCGCCCTATCTCGCGGGCCACGGTCGCGATGGAGAGCCCGTCCGCCTCCATGACCGCCCGGCACTCCGCGACGGTCGCCTCGTAGGAGGCCGCATCGTTGATGTTCACTAGGAGTCTGCGCCGCAGGAACCGGTGAGATAATTGTCAGGCGGAAGTAGAGGGAGGGTGTTGGATGTCGACGACGTTTCGCCCCTATGAGCCGGATCAGATGCTGCTGCTGGCGCCGGACGTGCGCGCTTGGCTGCCCG
>JAJDXW010000127.1 GCA_022823045.1 Gammaproteobacteria bacterium | reverse complement strand
CTTCAGCATCCCGAAGTACTCGAAGAACCAGGAAGCGGCGATGGAGTGGATCCGGTTCCTGCTCCGCCCCGACAACTACGAGCGCTACATCTCGGTCCAGAACTGCTTCGCCCTTCCGCGGGCCCCGGGCCTGGAGGGCCTTCCGATGTGGACCGCGGATCCGGCCGTTTCGATCTTCGCGGATGCCGGAAAGTACTCGCGCAGTTACGGGTGGCCGGGGCCGTTCGGGCGGGGCGCCGCCGAGGCGCAGTCGAAGTACATCATCGTCGACATGTTCGCGCGGGCGGTGCAGGGCGCGTCGGCGCAGGAGGCGGCCACCTGGGCCGAGAAGGAGCTCAAGAACGTCTACGGCGCGTGACGCCGCGGTCATGCCAGGTTCGGTGTCCGGGCCGGCCCGCGGCCCGGACCCGCTCCCTCATCGGTAGTCGATGAGCCAGTAACGGAGGAAGAGAAGCGATGAAGACCCCGAAGAACCCCGTAGGAAAACCGGCCCCCACGAAGGGCCTCACCCGTCGCGAATTCACGAAGTCCACCGCCGCGGTCGCGGCCGGCACGAGCCTCGGCCTCTTCGGCGGGGTGGCGCCGGCCTTCGCCCAGAAGCGCGAGGTCCACCACGTCGCCTGGAACAACTTCATTCCCCCCGCCGACGACCTTACCCGCGAGCACGCCGCGAACTTCAAGAAGGAAACCGGCGTGTCGGTCCGGTTCGAGACCATCAACCAGAACGACCTCCAGGCGAAGGCGGCGGCCGCCATCGAGGGCGGTGCGGGCCCCGACATCCTGCAGCTTCACTGGAACCACGCCCACCTCTACGCGGGGGGGCTCATCGACCACAGCTCGATCTTCGATCTCGACGGCGGCGACACGGTCTACTCCTACCAGAAGGAGGCGGTCATCGTCGATGGCGTGCCGCGCGGCATTCCGTACTACGGCATCGGCAACATCATGGCCTACCGGACCGACGTCTATGCCGATCTCGGCATCGATGTGCCGGACACGTGGGAGGAGTACCTCGCCGCGGGCAAGAAGTGCAAGGCGGAAGGCTGGCCCTTCGGCCAGACCCTGGGCCACACCCTCGGCGACGCGCCGATGTTCACCTATCCGCTCCTGTGGAGCTTCGGCGGCTCGGAGATCGACGAGTCCGGGAAGGTCGCGATCAACTCGGCCGCCACCCACCGGGCCATCGACTTCATGAAGGAGGCTTGGGACGCCGCCTTCGAGCCCGGCGGCCTCTCCTGGGACGACGGCAGCAACAATCGGGCGTTCCTCTCCGAGCAGATCTGCACCACCGCCAACGGGGCGAGCATCTACTTCGTGGCGCGTCTCAAGGAGATGAACCACATCGCCGACAACATGAGCCACTACCTCTTCCCGAAGGGGGATGCGGGCCGGTTCTGCATGTCGGTGCCGCTCAGCTTCTGCATCCCGACCTACTCGCAGAACCAGGAAGCGGCGATGGAGTGGATCCGGTTCCAGCTCCGGGCGGACAACTACGAGCGCTACATCGCGGTCCAGAACTGCTTCGGTCTGCCGCGCGCGCCGGGCCTTGAGGATCACCCGGTCTGGAACTCCGATCCGGCGGTGTCGATCTACGCGCAGGTGCCGCAGTACGGGCGGAACTTCGGCTGGCCGGGTCCGTTCGGTCGGGCCGCCTCCGAGGTGCAGTCGAAGTACATCATCGTCGACATGTTCGCGAAGGCGGTGCAGGGCGAATCGGCGCAGGATGCGGCCGCCTGGGCCGAGAAGGAGCTGAAGAACGTCTACGAGGCGTGACGCTCCGGCGGAACGCGACATCGGCGCCGCTCCGATGACCCGCACCCCCGCCCCGCCGGGCCTCCGGCGGGGCGGGGGCGGGACTTCCGTCTGACTTCGGGGTCCGGAGTGGATCCGACGAAGGGTGGCGGGCCGGCGCCTGGCTTTTGCGGGTTCGGCGGCATTCGCCCGCGGCGGCAGCTTCGCCCTGGTTGAGGCCTGAGAGGACCATGCCCGAGAAGGAGACCATCGGCTACATCGGCCTCGGCAACATGGGCATGCCGATGGCGCGGAACCTGGTTCGGGCGGGCTATCCGGTCGTCGTGCACGACATCGATCCGTCCCGCGTGCGGACCCTGGTCGGCGAGGGCGCGGCGGCGGCGGAGAGCCCGGCAGAGATGGCGTTGCGGGCCTCGGTCATCTTCTCGAGTTTGCCGACCGGGGAGAGTGTCGAGGACGTCGCCATCGGACCGGGCGGAATCCTCGACGGCGGGCGCGCGGTCCAGGTCTACATCGACATGTCGACCATCCCCCCGCCGGTGTGCGAACGGGTCGGGGCCCGGCTTGGCGATCGGGGCATCGACATGCTCGACGCCCCGGTGACGGGAGGGAAGGCGGGCGCGGCGGCCGGCGCCCTCGGGATCATGGTCGGCGGGCGGGCCGGCGCCTTCGAACGATGCCGGCCCCTCCTCGAGGTCCTCGGCGGCGTGGTCCAGCACTTCGGCGAGGCGGTGGGGTCAGGAATGCACGCCAAGCTCGCGAACCAGATCATGGTGGGCGCCCATCTCGCCGCGTTCGCGGAGGCCCTCGCCTACGGCAAGCGGGCGGGGCTCGACCTCCACGCGCTCGTTGACATCCTCAAGTCGGGGCGGGCGGGGAGCGAGATCCTGAACGTGAACTCCCCCGGCATCCTCGACGGAAACCTCGAGGAAGTGGGCGCGATGGGTCCCATGACCCTCCTCCGCAAGGACCTCGACTGCGTGGTCGAGAGCATGACCGCGATGGGGGTCGAGCAGTCGCTCAGCCATGACGTCCGCGAAATGTACGACCGGCTCATCGACGAGGACGACGGAAAGAGGGAGGTCGCCCGCGACTGCATGGGCCTCATCTACCTCTACCAGAACCGGTTCGGGGTCGAGGTCATTGCCGATGCGACCTGACGTGGCAGGGGCGGGTTCGTCCCGCGTTTCCACGGGACGAGTGCCCGGCGGGTTGCCGGGGGCCCGACTCCGCGTATCATCGGAAGGGGGACACCCGGCGGGCCGGGTGCGGGTGGCGGCACCGACGAGTCATGCCGTGGCCGGACAGGGTCCCCGGACCGTCGAGCGGAGCTGAGCATGGCCGAAACGACCGCCACGACTCCCACCAGGACGCCCGCGAGCGCACTTCGCCCGCACGAAAAGTCGCGCACGAACTGGCTCACCACTCAGCTCGAAGACGAGCGGGTCCTCGGCTACGTGCTGCTCACTCCCGCCTTCCTGCTGATCATCGTCTTCATCGCCTATCCGTTCGCGCTCGGAGTCTGGATGGCCCTCACGGACAAGGTGGTGGGGTCGCCGGGCAACTTCATCGGGCTTGCGAACTTCGCGAAGCTCCTCGACAGCGACATCTTCCGCACCGCCGCCTGGAACACCGTCTTCTTCACGATCACCGCGACCGCGATCAAGGCGGCGCTCGGCATGTGGCTCGCGGTGCTGCTCAACCGCAAGTTCCGGCTCTCCCGATTCACCCGCGCCGCGGTTCTCCTCCCGTTCATCGTCCCGACGGTCCTCAGCACCCTCGTGTGGCTGTGGATGCTCGACGGCACGTTCAGCGTCTTCAACTGGATCCTTCGCTGGGTGTGGGATCTCGAGATCAGCGTCTTCGGCCTCGTCATCAAGGAGGACTTCGGCTACATCCGGGGGCCGAACTGGCTGGGCGAGCCGGCCTGGGCGATGGGCTCGATCATCATGGCCAACGTGTGGCGGGGGCTGCCCTTCTTCGCGATCTCGTTCCTCGCCGCCCTCCAGACCGTCCCCACCGAGCTCTACGACGCGGCGGACATCGACGGGGCGAGCGGGTGGCGCAAGTTCTGGCACGTCACCCTGCCGATGATCAAGCCGGTCGCCATCGTGGTGGTGGTCTTCTCCTTCGTCGTCACCTTCGCCGACTTCCAGCTCGTCTACGTGCTCACCCGGGGCGGCCCGCACAACTCGACCCATCTCCTCGCGACCCTCGCGTATCAGCTCTCGATGCATTCGGGGAACCTGGGCGAAGGGGCGGCCGCGGCGCTCTTCATGGTGCCGCTCCTCTTCGTCGTCATCGTCCTCCAGCTCACCTACCTCCGCCGGATCGGGGTGGATTGACGATGCGAAGGGGAGGGGAGGTCCGACCGTGAGCACATCCGCACTCGTGGGCGAGACGTATCGGAAGCGCCTCATCGTCTTCTACATCCCGCTCTTCCTCTTCGTCTTCGCGATGCTCTTCCCGTTCTTCTGGATGCTCATCACGTCGATCAAGACGGATGCCGAGCTCTACAACCGCCGCATCTCCCCGTTCCTGGTACGGGACCCGACGTTCGAGCACTGGCGGATGCTGTTCCAGGACACGCTGTTCGTGCAGTGGACGTGGAACACGCTCTGGGTCGCGATCGTCTCGACCGGCATTTCGCTCTTCGCCGGTGTCCTCGGCGGGTATGCGCTCGCCCGGCTGACGTTCCGGGGCTCGACCGTCTTCAGCATCTGGATCTTCATCACCTACCTGGTGCCGCCGGCGCTGCTGTTCATTCCGCTCACCGGGGTGATGGCGTTCTTCGGCCTGATGGACTCGCGCATGTCCCTGATGTTCTCCTACCCGACGTTTCTCGTCCCGTTCTGCGTGTGGCTGCTGATCGGCTACTTCCAGACGATCCCGAAGGAGCTCGAGGAGTGCGCGCGCATCGACGGGGCGACCCGGATCCAGGCGATGGTGAAGATCGTCCTCCCTCTCGCGGTGCCCGGGATCCTGTCGGCCGGGATCTTCGCGTTCACCCTGTCCTGGAACGAGTTTCTCTACGCCCTCGTGTTCCTCTCCTCGCCGGAGAACAAGACCGTGCCGGTGGGGGTGACCGGGGAGCTGATCCTCGGCGACGTGTTCTTCTGGGGGCCGCTGATGGCGGGTGCCTTGTTCGGCTCCGTCCCCGTGGCCATCGTGTACTCGTTCTTCGTCGAACACTACGTCTCCGGGATGACCGGGGCGGTGAAGGGATAGAATCCCCGCCCCCGGTGCACGAACCCGAGAGCAATCGGTAGGGAGTTTCCCAATGGCGCAAATCCTGCTCAAGGATCTCTACAAGTCGTACGGCGAGACTCCCGCCGTCCGCGGAATCGACCTCACCATCGACGAGAACGAGTTCGTGGTGCTGGTGGGGCCGTCCGGATGCGGGAAGACGACGACGCTTCGCATGATTGCGGGCCTGGAGCACATCACCGCGGGCGAGATCTACATCGGGGACCGCCTCATCAACGACGTGCCGCCGCGCGACCGGGACATCGCGATGGTGTTCCAGAACTACGCGCTCTATCCCCACATGACGGTGTACGAGAACATGTCGTTCGGCCTTCGCCTCCGGAAGCTGCCGAAGGACGAGATCGACCGCCGGGTCAAGGAGGCGGCGGACATCCTCGACATCGGGGAGCTCCTCGCCCGGCGCCCCAAGCAGCTCTCCGGCGGCCAGCGGCAGCGGGTCGCGATGGGGCGGGCCATCGTGCGCAACCCCGAGGCGTTCCTCTTCGACGAGCCGCTCTCGAACCTCGACGCCAAGCTCCGGGTGCAGATGCGCACGGAAATCAAGCTCATCCACCAGCGGGTGCGGACGACCGTGGTCTACGTGACCCACGATCAGGTCGAGGCGATGACCTTGGCGGACCGGATCGTGGTGATGAACGACGGCATCGTCGAGCAGGTCGCGGCGCCGCAGGAGATGTACGACAACCCCGCGACCCGTTTCGTGGCCGGCTTCATCGGCTCCCCCTCGATGAACTTCCTTCCCTGCCGGCTCACCGGGAACGGCTCCGGGTTGTCGGTGCTCCTGTCGGACGAGATCCGGCTCAACGTTCCGGGGGACCGCGAGGGCCGGTACCGGGACCACGTGGACCGCGAGCTCACGTTCGGGATCCGTCCCGAGCACGTCACCGAGCAGCGCCAGCACACGAACCCGGAGCAGCAGGACTTCGCCTGCCAGGTCGAGGTGCTGGAGCCGATGGGGATCGACACCATGGTCTTCATGAACATCGAGGGGGAGGACGTGTGCGCCCGGTCCGCGCCGAAGGCGGTGAGCGACCCCGGCCAGGACATGACCTTCACCATCGACATGCAGAACATGCACCTCATCGACCCCGCCACCGACCGGGTCCTGTAGCCCCCGGTCTAGCCGCAATATTTCACCGATCTTCGTCGCGAGCGGATCGGCGCCGGCAACCGGAGTTCGGTGAAACTTGCGTGCCAGGACGTGCGCCGTTTCGGCGCTCACCCCGCAAAGCAGGAGGCTTGGCCGTGAGCCGACTCGTTCGTCCCCCCGCCGCGATTGACTATCCGAGCTCGGACGGCAAGCCGTTGGCGGAGAACGACCTCCAGCTCCACGCGATTTTCTACGCCTTCGGTGCGCTGCGGCTCCACTACGCGGAGCGCGCGGACGTGTACGTCTCCAGCGACCTCCTCATCTACTACGAAGAAGGTAACTCGCGGGTGTCGGTCGCGCCGGACACGTTCGTGGTGTTCGGGGTCGAGGACCGGGTGCGGATGAACTACAAGGTGTGGGAGGAAGGCAAGGGTCCCGACTTCGTGCTCGAGGTCGCGTCGCCGAACACGTGGCGCGAGGACGTGGAGCGGAAGCCCGCGGTGTATGCGGGCCTCGGGGTGCGGGAGTACTTCCTGTTCGACCCGACGGGTGAGCACCTTTCGCCGCGGCTCCAGGGCTACCGGCTGGTGGACGGTGCGTACGCGCGTCTGACGCCGGTGGAGTCGATCGACCGCACGCTCGCTTTGCCTTTGCGAGGTGGTGGGGCTCGAGCTGCGGGCGAAAGCCGGGGGCGAGATGCGCTTTTTCGACCCGGCATCGGGCGCGGAACTTCTCAGCCACGGCGAGACGCACGCTTCGTGGCGGGCCGCCGTGCTTCGGGCCGAGCGGGAAGCCACCGCGCGCCGGGCCGCCGAGGTGCGGCTCGCGGAGCTCGAGGCGCGCCTTCGGGAGGGTCGCTGACGACGAGCCTCCCGCGGACGGATCCCGCGCACGCTTCGAAACGGATCGTCGCGTAGCGAACGGTCAATCCTACACTCGCGCGCGGAACTGCTCTGCGTCCGTTGGTCCGGAAGCGGCTCCCCGGCAAGCGGACGATTCCGGTCGCCGCATCGACACGGATGCGACCACGCGATGCCGAATGAAGCGGAGCGGCCCGCCGTGTTGGTCCGTCGCGGTCGCCGGCAACGTTGCGGGACGCGGGCTCTTCGAGGCGCTCGCTCCGCGCCGATGAACTTGGCGCCGCCGGCCGATAGTGTCGGTCAGCGCGCGGAGAGGCCCTCGCCGAAGCGCTCGAGGTGCCCGGTGCGATCCATCAGGCTGAGGCGGTCGCCGCGTACTGCGCGGACAAGGACCCCTGCAACGTCATCATCCTCATCGGCATCAAGACCTTCCCCTTCGACAACCTCCGACTCGAGATCTTCGAGAAGGTGCTCGCCCAGCATCCGAACATCAAGGTGGTGGGAAGCGGCGGAGGCTGGTACTCGCCGGACCAGTAGCTCAAGGCCATGCAGGACATGCTGCAGGCGGCCAAGGACGTGCGCGCGGTGCTTTCGAACGCCGACCAGCACCTCGTCGGCGCGGAAATCGCCCTCGAAGCCGAGGGCTGCAACGTCGCAGATCTCTATCTCGTCGGAGGCGGCGCGGCCACCATCTCGATCGATGCGATCCGCACCATCACCGTGCGGCGCGGCATCGATCCGCGCGACTTCTCCCTCGTCGCCTTCGGCGGGGCCGGCCCAGCTCAGGCGGGGGCCCTCGCCGAGGAGCTCGAGATCCGCGAGGTCGTCGTGCCGGTTCACCCTGGCGCGATCGACGCCAACGCCCACCACGTGAAGGCCTACTACGGTGACGACATCGCCGAGGGCGACGTCCTCATCATGAACGACAGCTACATGCAGGGCTCGCACCTGCACGACGTGACCGCGGTCGGCCCCATCTTCTTCGATGGCGAGCTCATCGGCTTCGGGGCGGCACGCGCCCACTGGAACGACATCGGCGCCATCGACCCCGGCTCGACCATGGGCTCGACGGACATCTACCAGGTGGGGCTCCGGCTCGGTCCCACCCGCATCGTCGCGAAGGGCAGGCCCATTCGAGAATGGTTCGACCTTCTCCGGCTCAACACCCGCCTGCCGAACGCGAGCATCGGGGACCTCGGGGCCCAAATCTCGGCCATCCGCATCGGCGAGCGCTGGCTTTCCCAGCTCCTCGAGCGCACCGGCACAGACACCTACCGGGACGTCTGCGAGAACATCTTCGAGCAGGCGAGGCGCATGGACCGCGAGGCGATCGCCGCGATCCGGGACGGCACCTGGAACCGGGAGGGCTGGCTCGACAACGACGGCATCGGCGAGGAGCCGGTCAAGGTCGTGCTCTCCCTGACCGTCGAAGGGGAGCGGCTCATCGTCGACCTCGCCGGCACGTCCGGTCCGATGGCCGCGTCCGTCAACTGTAGGGCGTGCCAGAGCGTGTCGCTCCTTCGCCTTGCCTACAAGACGATGATCAACCCGGATCGGGCGATCATCGGGGGCTCGTTCGAGACGATGACGGTGCGGATACCCGACGGCGCCTCTTCAACGCCAGAGAGCCCGCGGCGTGCGAATGGTACTTCACCGGCCTCGGCCTCCTCGCGGGCCTCTTCATCTCCTGCCCCTCCAAAGCGATGCCCGAACGTTCGACGGCGGCCCATTACGGCGATTCGATGGTGGCCGCCTTCTTCTCCGCCGATCCGAGGCGGGGACAGTGGATCTCGCTCGAGCCCACCGCGGGCGGCTGGGGTGGGCTGAGCGACGGCGATGGCGAGAGCGCGTTCATCAACCTGGTGAACGGCGCGTTCCGCAACATCCCGGCCGAGGTCATGGAGACCAAGTTTCCGGTCCAGCTCGAGGAGTTCTCGATCCGCGCCGACTACTCGGGCGGGCCGGGCCGGCACCGTGGCGGGTGCGGCCTCGTCCGGCGTTACCGCACCCTCGAGGACTGCCATTGCGCCCCGTGGTTCGAGCGCTCCCACACGCCGGCTTGGGGGTTGAACGGGGGCCAGGACGGCGCCGGCCCGGAGATCGAGGTCGTCCATCCCGACGGGTCGACGGAGACGCCCTTCAAGATGCGGGCGCGACCGGTCGCGGCCGGCACGGTGGTGGAGACCATGACCGGGGGGAGGGGAAAACGGCGATCCGGCGGTGCGCCCCTTCGAGGAAGTGCGGGTCGACGTCGAACGGGGCTATGTTTCCCCTGAAGGTGCCTGGAAGGACTACGGCGTGCGGATCGGTCCCGGAAACTCCGTGGATGAGGGGGGCCGAGCCGCGCGCCTGACGCGCATGTTTCACCGGTTTTCTCCGAATCCTGCGGTCACTCCGTAGGGTCTGCTCTGAGTGCCATGCCGCAATGAGATCGCAAACCTCGGACAAGACCGAGAACGACACGCGTGGACGTTTGCGCAGCCCCCACTGCGCGGCCTCCGGCACTGTCATCCATCGCGGAAGGTGGTACCGCTTCCCATCTGCATCGCAGACCGCCACAATCGCCGCGAAGCGAGCGGTGTTCGACGGCCGTTACCTGGGTTCCTGGGAGCGGATGAAATCGGTAGTGGAGGTGATCGTCTCGTTTGCACTATGGTGTTTGTGGGCGGGTCTCCACCCCGGCGGACTACGCCCATCTTGCCGACGCGCACCTAGTCGCCGCGGTGGAGACGGACGGCAACCTCATTGCGGCCGCGATGAACGGTGCCGCGTCCAGTCGCCACAGATGGCCCGTACGCGGCCCGCCCGGAAGCTCCGCCTTGAAGGCTTGCCCCCGGGTCGGACATGCGGGCAAAGGTATGGAGGCGCTTGACGCTGTCGCCGCACTCCGGTGGCGCCCGTCAGCGTGTATGATGGCTTGCCACTCGTCCTAGAATACGACCATGACCGGAACCGTTTCGGAAACTGCTGGCGTTGCCGCTGTGGTGGCCTTTCCCGAAGACGCCGGGTCGGGCGAGGGCCTCATCAGGCACCTGACAGCGCTCCGGTCCGGGTGGTTAGGCAGGCTTCGTTGTACAATTAAGCCCCGAAGCCCCGAAGCCCCGAAGCCCCGAAGCCCCGAAGCCCCGAAGCCCCGAAGCCCCGAAGCCCCGAAGCCCCGAAGCCCCGACTGCGGCCTAAACACCTCTTCCCCGCCTGACTC
>JAJDXW010000210.1 GCA_022823045.1 Gammaproteobacteria bacterium | reverse complement strand
GATGAGAGGCGGAATCATGGAACCCGCGATTCTTCAGCTCGTGCTGGCGGCGGTGCTGCTCCTCGTTCACGTCGTCGCGATCATTGCTGCGACGCGGGCGAGCGTCGAGCGCGCGTGGGCGGTCGGCCCCCGCGACGAACCGACGAACGAGGGTCGGATGCTGGGGCGATTCAAGCGGATACTCTCGAACTACCTCGAGACGCTGCCCGCCTTCGCTCTCGTCCTCATCGCGGCGGAGCTCTCGGGACGCGGCAACGACTGGACGCTCGTCGGCGGGTGGGTGTGGCTCGCGGGAAGGGTCATCTACCTCCCGGTCTACGCGTCGGGGATCCCGTGGGTCCGCACCATTGTCTGGATTCTCGCGACGCTCGGCATCGTCGTGATGCTCGTCGGGCTCGCGTTCGGTCCGGGCTAGGCGAGACCCTCGGTCCGCGGTCGGAACGGCGGCTCAGGACCAATGTTCGCGGAGCGGCCCTTCGGCCCCGTAGAGGGGATCGCGGGCCGGCACCGCGACCCGCGCGATCGCGTCGAGGGTGGCGGGCCGTTCATTCGGCGCGCCTCGGCAGAGGTCGGGTCCGCTCCCGGCGGGGTACGCGCCGACGATGCCGAGATCCCTGCTCGCCTCGAGCGCCTTGTGGCCGACCCCGGCGGGAATGATGACGACGTCGCCCGCCGACACCGTCAGGTCGACGCCGCCCTCGCCCCCGAAGCGGGCGGTCGCGCTGCCGCGGTACACGCCGAGCGCCTCGTGCGCGGTGCTGTGGAAGTGGTGGAAGGGATGGATCCCGTTCCGCCACGCGGCCGGCCAGCCGTTGGCGGTGAAGAGGGCCTCGAAGACGGAGGCGGGGTCGTCGTCCGGAAGAGTCACCGCCTGCCGGTAGACGAGCAGCGCCAGCTCCGGGTTGTTCGGAATCGACCCGTCGTCCTCGAGCCGCTGCGCCAAGACCTCCGGGGGCTTGAGCCGTGCGTCGTCGTTCGTCATTGATTGCTCCCCTGGTCCGATTCCATCTTCGCCCGCGCAGTATGCCCTTCACCCGTTCGGGCTTGCCAATCCCTGACCGGTCACCGCGTTCCCATCAGACGCTCCACCCGGTTGCCCACTTCCCGCGCGACCCGCAGCAGGGCGGCGACGTGCTGTTCCCCAACGTCCAACTCGCCTTCGTACTCGGCAAGGTTCCGCTTGCGATGCGCCTCGTCGAGCACTCGCCACTGTTCCGGCGGCAGGTCGACGGTGTGTCGCAGGCACTGGAAGACCAGGTAGCGCGATTCGGATCGATAGCCCCGGAACCGCAGGGCGGCCAGCGCGAGGGAGTGCGCTGCGTTGTACGCGAGGTCGAAGCGACTCTCGAGGCTCAGTTCCCCGCGGGCCGCATCTGCGAGCCGGCGGATGCCCGAACGCACCAGTCCCTGAAGTTCGCTCTCCGCCGCCGGTTCGGCCTTCAACTGGCCGATGCGGACGAGACTATCGAGCTGCGGGTGGCTCATCCGCTTCACCAATCAGCACCAGGCGGTCGCCGCCGAGCACGTTGGCAAGAAAGGGGTTTCCGGCGGCCCTCCGGTCCGAGAACTCTGCCGACGTGTACAGGGTGGGATGGATCGAGCGGCTCAGTTGCGATTCCACCGGGCTCAGCGCCGAGTAGACCTCCTCCAAGGTCAGCCGGTCCGAGACGAGAAGGAGGTCGATGTCGCTCGATGCCGTATCACTGCCGCGCGCGGCGGAGCCGTAGAGGAGCGCCAGCGAGACCCGGTCTGCGACGGGTTCGAGCGCCTGCCGGATCGGTTGGGCGACGGCGACCGTCTTCACGACCAAGCCGCGCAGCTCCTCGAACACCGGCGACTCGTGGTTGGCCTGATAGTGTTTCTGACGTCCAATCGGGGTGACGTCCACCAGACCGCTCGACACGAGGCGCTTAAGCTCCCGCTGCACGGCGCCCGATCCGGAGCCGGTCAGGGCGATGAGCTCGGTTGCGAAGAAGCTGCGGGAGGGCTGGCCGAACAGCAGGGCGAGCAAGCGTTGCTGGGTGTTGGTAAAGAGGGCGTCGGCGAGGCTGGTCGGCCGTTCGTCCGCGAGCGAGGCGGAAGCCCTTCGGTGGCTCCGGCGCGGTGACGGCATCGAATACGCTGTGCCCATACTGGGCATGATAATGCCCTTTCTGGGCAGGAAACAACGTTCGAACCATGGGGCTCCGCTTCGGGCCGGCGCGGCGCCGGCAGGCCCGACGCGCGGCGCGCGGCGGGTCGTCCCGGGGGCGTTGAACGCGGGCGCAGGGCTTGCAAGCATGGGTGCGGGGCGAAGCTGCGAGGGCTCGATCGCTTGAAGTCGGGAACACGAAACCTGATTACGGACGTCGAGGGGTTCCTCGTGGGGAACGCGGCGGACGCGGGGCTCAAGTCGGGGGCGACGGTGCTGACCGCGGAGGAGCCGTTCGTCGCGGCGGTGCACGTCATGGGGGGTGCGCCCGGCACGAGGGAGACGGACCTCCTCGCGCCGGACCGGTTGGTTGAGAAGGTGGATGCCCTCGTACTCTCGGGGGGATCGGCGTTCGGGCTCGACGCCGGGTCGGGGGTCGCGGATGCGCTGGCCGCGGCCGGCCGCGGTTTCGCGGTGGGGGCGGTGCGGGTTCCGATCGTCCCCGCCGCCATCCTCTTCGACCTCCTCAACGGCGGCGACAAGGAGTGGCAGGAGAACCCGTACCGGGAGCTCGGACGGCGGGCGCTTGGGAATGCCGGCCCGGACTTCGCGCTTGGCACCGTGGGCGCGGGAGCGGGAGCAACCACCGCCAATCTCAAGGGCGGCCTCGGCTCGGCGTCCCTCGACCTCGGAAACGGCATTTCCGTCGGCGCCCTCGTCGCCGCCAACCCGGTGGGGTCGGTGACGGTGCCGGGCGGCCGGCAGTTCTGGGCCGCCCCGTTCGAGATCGGTAGCGAGTTCGGGGGAGCGGGGCTCCCCGACCGAACGCCCGCCGTCGAGGCGACCTTCCACGGCAAGCACCGCGCGCTCGCTCCGGGAGCGAACACCACCATCGCCGTCGTCGCGACGGATGCACGCCTCACGCAAGCCGAGGCGCAACGGATGGCGAGCGCGGCCCACGACGGGATCGCGCGGGCGGTGGTCCCGTCGCACACCCCCTTCGACGGCGACCTCGTGTTCGCGGCGGCGAGCGGCGCCCGGCCCGTGTCGGTGGGGGGCGCGGGCCTCCTCGCGATCGGTCACGCGGCGGCGCTCTGCCTCGCGCGGGCCATCGCCCGCGGGGTCTTCCACGCGACCCCGGCGCCGGGCGACCCGCTCCCCTGCTGGTCGGAGTTCTGATCTCGCAGAACTCGCGCGGCCGAGGCGAGGGGCTGTGTTTCCGGCGCTGTTGCCGCCCCGCAGGCGGGCGGGTCTACGCGCTCAGCCTCTCTCCCACTTTTTCCGCAGGGTCTGGTAGTCGGGGAGGTCGGTACGGTCCTTCCACATTCCCGTCGCCTCACGAAGGATGGCGCGGGTCGCGGTGCGTTCCTTCGGGGGGACGAGGTCGGTCACGAGGTCGCGGAGGAGGGCCTTGTTGGGGAGCGGGGCGACAGTGACGCCGGTCCGGGGGAGGCGCGCGGTGCAGGCGTAGGCGGTCCTGCCGTCGACGGATACCACGCATTCCTTGCAGGCGTTGGCGTTGGTGCACGAGTAGCGGACCGCGAGCGAGGCGTCGACGCGGGTCCGGATCCAGAGGACCGCGTCGAGCACCGACATGCCCTCGCGCCACGGTACGGTGTAGGTCACGGTGCGGGGCGCTTCGCCGGCCGCACCGCGCTGGATGGTGATGGGGGCGGTGTCGTTCATGAGGCCGATCCTGCCCGAGTCACGCCGCCCGGTGCATCCAATCGCAGGCGAGCCGGCCGTCGGAGTCGAGCCGGACGACCTGGTTCCGGGCCTGCTCCGGATCCATCTCCGGGTGGTCCTCGCGCTGGTGCGCGCCGCGGCTCTCGGTGCGGCGGAGGGCGGCGAGCGCGACCGACTCCGCGGTCATGAGCCCGCCGCGGAGGTCGAACCAGTCCTGGCGGGCGAGGTTGTAGGGCCCCTCGCCGGGTACGGGGATCTCCTCGAGTTGCCGCACGAGGCCGCGGATGCGTTCGAGGGCAGTGGAGAGCCCCGCACCGGTGCGGAGCACCCCCACGTTCTCCCACATGAGGTCCGCGAGCTCCGCGCGGAGCTCGCCGAGGGCGGCGCCCGTGTTGTGCCCGGTCGCGGCGCCCGGCCGCCGCCCGACACCGTGGCCGCCGTTCGCGGCGAGGAGTTCGAGGTGGGGGCGGGCGGCTTCGCGCGACCAGGCGCCGCCGGCTTTTCCGTCCGCGAATCGGGCCGCGTGCCGGCCGGCCGTCTCGCCGAAGACGAGGGCTTCGGGGATCGCGTTGCCGGAGAGCCGGTTGGCCCCGCTCGCGCCGCCCACCGCCTCGCCGGCCGCGTAGAGCCCGGGGACGCGGGTTGCCATCTCCTCGTCCACCCGCACCCCGCCCATGTGGTAGTGGGCGATGGGCGAGACCTCGACCGGAAGCCGGGTGAGGTCGATGCCGTTCGCGGCGAGGCGGTCGATGACCGGCCCGAACGCCTCGCGGAGCTCGTTCTCGCCCAAGTGCTCGAAGCTCAGGTACACGCCGCCGCCCGGCGTCGCCCGGCCCGCCTCCGCCTCCTTCGTGATCGCGTACGAGATGATGTCGCGGGTCGTGACGTAGCGCCCCTCGTCCTCGCCCCCGTAGCGGTGGACGAACTCCTCCCCGGCCGCGTTGAGGAGGCGGCCGCCGAGCTTGTACCGGAACGGGTCCCACATGATGGGGTCCATCCCGACGAGGCGGGGGGCGAGGTGCCCGATGGGGAAGAACTGGGGGAACTCCATGTCGACGAGCTCCGCCCCGGCGCGTAGCCCTCTCCGGTCATGTTGGCCGACGCACTGTTTCGCCGGTAGAGGCGGGTGAGGCCGCCCGTCGCGAGCACGACCGCGCGGGCCGCGATAGCGATGGCGGCTCCGTCCTCCAGGCTGAACCCGACCGCACCCGCGATGACCCCGTCGTTCGTCACCAGGTCCGTCGCCACGAGCCCGCTCGCCTTGGTGATGCCGGGGGTGCGCGCGCTCTGGCGCCGAAGGCACTGCGCGACGGCGGGGCCGGTGTTGAGGAAGTCGACGTAGACGCAGCGCGGCACCTCGTGCCCGGGGGCGCTGACCTGGCACATCCGGCCGCCCGCGTCGCGCGCCCACCCGACCTTCCACTCGTCCATCTCGCGGATCCGCTCGACCGCGCCCTCGCAGAGGTGGGCGGCGAGGTTCTCGTCGACGAGGCCACGTCCCGCTTCGAGGGTGTCGGCGAGATGCTGCGTCCAGTCGTCCGGCCCCTGCTCGCCGACGGCGGCCGCGACCGTCATCTGGGCCATGATCGTCGCGCCGCCCCGCCCCACCATGCTCTTGTCGGCGAGGAGCACGCGGGCGCCCGCCCGGGCGGCGGCGAGCGCCGCATACATCCCGGCCCCGCCCGCCCCGACCACGAGCACGTCCGTCTCGATCTCGACCGGCTTCAACTCCCGCTCCCGGGGGTTCGGCTCCTCCCGGGCTCCGGTGCGGCCACGGTTCGCCTCGGCCCTGTCAGCCGAGGCGCGCGAGGGATTCGCGGACCGTCGGGCGATCCCCCGATTCGACGTCCGTCTTGCGGCGTTCGTGGAACGCGGCGAGGGTCCGGTTGGCTTCGGCGAACGCGGCGATCTGGTCGCAGTACTCGGCGAGCCGGCGGCCCGGCAGCGCCCAGAGGGCGATGTCGTCGGAGAGCTCGTCGAGGTAGGCGCGTGCTCCGCAGCAGCCAAGGCTCATCGCCGCGACGCCGCCGTTCAGGGCCGCCGGGATGGCCGCGCACGCGGGGCGGCCCATCGCCGCCGCGATCCCTCCGTCGACTCGCGCCACCGCTTCGCTCAGCACGAGCCCCTGCCGGCCGTCCGCGAACAGCAGGACCACCTCGGGGTCCAGCGGGAAGTCGTGGAGCGGACCGTAGACCGCGTGGTTCGCCTCGTGCCCGAGCACCGGAATGGCGGCGATTTCTTCTTCGCGCACGTAGTCGAGCCCCATCATCGCCTCCAGGGTGGCTCCCAGCTCCGCAGGCTGCGAGGCCGGCGCCCCGGTGAGGTTGTGGGTGTGGACTCCGATGGAGCACAGGGAGTGGTGCGCGGCCGAGGTCGCAAGGGTGCGCGTGGCGGCTTCCTCCCAGAATACGCAGCCGGCCGGGACCGCGCCGTCGAACTCCGGAACGCTCTCCGGCACGGCATCGGGAAAGGCTACCGCGATGGGGGGAAGGGACAGATCGAGGGCTGCCGTCAGTCGTTCTGCATGGCGCTGGCGTTGCTGATTCATTGATGTTCTTCCGTTCGGCGCTCCGCGCGGGATGGGGTGAGGGTAGGGTGAGATCGGTTGGGGTCGGTTCGGACGCGATCGGTTCGGGTCGGTTCCGGATCCGTGGGGTCGACGCACGTCAGTTCCGTTTCGGTCGAGCCGATCGGGTTCCGGCCGGTATCCGCAATGTCGGGTCGTCGCGGGGCGGAGGTCAACCCCCCGGGTTGCGTTTCGACGTGATGCCGGCAATGCTGGCCGACTTGCCCGGACGGGGCGACGCCGTCGCCGCGGATGGCGCGTCGGCCCGCCCGCCGGGACCGGTACCGGGGCGGCGAGGCGACCGGTGCAGGGCCGGATCGGGGGGTGCGGGAACCGGCGCAGCGCCGTAGCGGGACGTCGTCCGACCGGATGGTTGGGGAGGAGAGCGGGGCAGGGCGGCAACTCGGGCAATGGACTCGCGATATCTCATCGTCTTCGGGGCGTGCCTCACGCAATTCACGGTGATCGGGCTGCTCTTCTCGTTCGGGGTCTTCTTCAACGTCCTCGAGGAAGAGTTCGGCTGGTCGAGGACCCTCCTCTCCAGCGCCGTCGCACTTGCCGCCCTCGTCATGGGCCTGCTTGCGGTCTTCGCGGGCCGCCTCTGCGACCGTTTCGGTCCGGCGCCGGTGCTCGTCGGGGCCGGACTGCTCTTCGGGACGGGCTTCGCCCTCATCTCGGTGGTGGGCGAGCCTTGGCATCTCTTCGTGCTCTTCGGGCTCTTCATCGGGGTCGGGATGAGCACCCACGACGTGGCGACCCTCTCGACCATCGCGCGCTGGTTCGCGCGCCGGCGCGGGATGATGACCGGGTTCGCGAAGGTCGGGACCGCGACCGGGCAGATGGTGCTGCCGCCGGTGGCCGCGCTCCTCATCGCGGGTCTCGGTTGGCGCGGGGCGGCCCTCGCCCTCGGGATCGCGGCGGGGGGGCTGCTGCTCGTCGCCGCGGCGTCGATGCGGCGTCCTCCGCCGGATCGCGCGGCGTCGCCGGGGGCGGCGGTGTCCCCGGCGGGGCGGGGCGGTGGCTTTGCCGAGATCCGCCGCAGCCGCGTGTTCTGGACCCTCTGCGCGGCCCAGTTCCTCTTCTTTCCGACCCTGATGACGGTGCCGCTTCACATCGCGGTGCACGGCATGGACCTCGGCATGACCCGAGGGGTGGCGGCGACCCTTCTCACCGTAATCGGCGGGGCAAGCATCGCGGGGCGGCTCACGGTGGGGACGTTCGCGGACCGGATCGGCGGCCGGAACGCCTACATCGTCTGCCTCGTGCCGCTCGTCACGAGCCTCCTCATGCTGATGGGCGCTGATACCCACGCGTCGCTCTTCGCGGTCGTCGCGCTCTACGGCTTCGGCCATGGAGGCCTCTTCACGGTGGTCTCGCCGACGGTGGCCGAGTTCTTCGGCACCCGGACCCACGGCGCGATCTACGGGGGGATCTACCTCTTCGGCACAATCGGCGGTGCGGCCGGCCCGATCATGGCGGGACGGGTCTTCGACCTCACCGGGAGCTACGAGTACGCCTTCTCCGCCCTCGCCCTGATGGGCGCAGGCGCGCTCCTCCTGATGGCATCCCTCCCCCCGCCCCGCTCGGCGCACCTCTTGGCTCCTCCGGGCGGGCACCGCCCCCTGCGATCTCCTTCCCCTCGGCAGACAGATGGCGTCCCGGGTTCCTGACGAACCGGATCACAGCCGGGCTAGCGCATCCTTCACCCATCCGAACCCGATCCGCTCCTGCTCGAGACGCAGGTGGCGGCCGATGCGGTTGTCACGCAGGTCGTCGTAGAGGGCGCGTTCCTCTGCGCTGAGCCTCGGCAGATCCCGATCGAGCGGCGAGTCTTCGGTGCCCCACAGCGGCTCGAACTCGAGCAGGGTGCTCCGGTCCATCAGGAACGATTGCACGTGGCCGAAGTGCGCGCGCAGCGCGTCGAGGATGGCGAAGCCGTGGGTGTCGATGTCGCCCCAGTAGTGGAGGCGGAGATCCTCGAGCCAACGCGCCCGGCCGAGATGCTCGAAGCCGTAGCCGGCGCCGAAGATCACCATGGCCTCCTTCACCTGCGGGAAGGCGAGGAAGTTGACCTCATTCTCGGTGATGAAGCCGCGGGAGACGCGGGTCCGGAGCGCTGCGAACGTCGCAGCGTCGAGGGTGACGTCCTGGCTGCAGGGGTCGTCTTCCGGAGGGGCCGGGAGCAGGGCAAGGGCGGGGTCCAGCACCCGGAATCGGATGCGCTCAGGTCTCTCCCGGAAGCCGTAGCGTCGGGTGAAGCCGGCGCTGCCGGCGGGTGCGCTCGCGTCGATCGATTCCGGCGGCAGGGCGAGGTCGAGCAGCTCACCGAGCACCCCTCGGTGGGCCTCCACGAACTTGCTGTGCACCCCCGGAACGTCCATCTGGCGGAGGTAGACGTCGGGGCGCGGATGGTCCTCGAGCCAGCCGACGACGTCG
Source organism: Gammaproteobacteria bacterium (assembly GCA_022823045.1). Taxonomy (GTDB): domain Bacteria; phylum Pseudomonadota; class Gammaproteobacteria; order HK1; family HK1; genus JAJDXW01. The sequence goes on along the minus strand of JAJDXW010000210.1, from coordinate 16,146 downwards.
AGCAGCCTGGGCCAGTCGCCGGCGAGCCGCAAGGCCCGAAGCGGCCGCTTCGCCACCCAGGCGAGCAGCGCGGGACGCCGGGCGCGGGTCCGATCGACCAGGCGGCGAAACTCACCCAGCTCGGGCTGCTTGCGGATGAGCGCGGCGGCATCTTCGACGGTGTCCACCCACGCTTCGTGCGGGAGCGAGTTCGTGCCGGAGACCCGGTGGCGGACTTCGCGCATCGTGAGGCGCACCTGCGGCATGGAGCGAAGCGCCGCGACCCATGCCCGGGCCTCGTCGAAGCGATCGCGCAGTTCCGTCGAGCCCGGGCGCCTGAGCTTGAGGCGCCTTGGAAACGGCGTCTCCCCCGTCACCAGGCTCGCGAGGAGAACGCCGCGGTCCCAGAGCCGCTGGACCTGCCGCCGGAGGTCCGCCGGAGTGGTCCAGTCGGCCGGCCCCGCCGTCACCCCGCGAGCCTCGCCTTCTCCTCGCGGTACTCCTCGATGGAAAGGTTGCGGAGCCGTGAGAACCGGTCGTCCTCGATGTGGACGAACCCGACGCTCGCGACATGCGGCTCGATGACGTGGATCTTCTGGAGCGGGGTCACGATCAGGAGTTGGAGGTTGAGCTTGGAGAACAGGCGAAGACCGTACTGGGTCGACTCGTCCGAGCCGCGTCCGAAGGCTTCGTCGATGACCACGAAGCGGAACGTGCGCGAGCGCACGGTCCCCACCTCCAGGCCGAACTGGTAGGCGAGGCTCGCGGCGAGGATGGTGTAGGCGAGCTTCTCCTTCTGGCCGCCGGACTTGCCGCCGGAGTCCGAGTAGTGCTCGTAGTCGCTGTCGTCCTCGTGCCAGCGCTCGCTCGCCGCGAACACGAACCAGTTGCGCACGTCGGTGACCCGGGCGGCCCAGCGGCGATCCTGCTCCGCCGTGCCCTCGCGCCCGCGCAGCCGCTCGACGATGCGCTTTACCTGGAGGAACTTGGCCTCGGAGTACTGTGCGTCCTCGGAGCCGGTGAGCGCCCCTTCGGTGCAGGCCCGGAGCTCCGCCTGGAAGTCGCGTATGTCCGCGTCCGGCGCCGGCAGCGCCTCGAGCCGGATGTAGCGCCCCGGGTTGTAGTCGATCTGGCCGAGGGACTCGTTGATGCGGGCGATCCGGTCCCGGATCGTCTCGCGCTCCCGGGCAAGCTGCGACTGGAAGTTGGCGACCTCCCGGATCGTGTTCTCGTTCAGCAGCTCCTTGAAGCGGGCCTCGAAGCGGGGCAGGTCGTCGGCGCGCAGGCGGTCGAGCATCGCGCGGTACTCGAACCCCGCCTCGACGTTCGCGTCGAACTCCGCGGTCTCGAGGGGGAACTCCTCCTTGAAGGCCATCATCGTCCGGATGACCCGGTCGCGGAGCCGCACGAGGCGCTGGTCGCCCGCGTCGATCCGTGCTTGCAGCCACTGGCGGAGATCCTGCTCCCGGTTGTCGCAGGACTCGATGGTCAACTGGTGCTCGCCGAACGCCTCTTCGCGAAGGGCGGCCAGCCGGTCGAAGCGGGGCTCGAGCGCGGCGAGGTCCACGCCGCTCAGCACCGCCTCCGTCTCCGCGCGCAGCGCCTTCGCATCGCTTTGCCTCTGCTCGATCTTCGAGCGGCGGTCCCGGTGCGCTTGCAGCGCGGCCTCGGTGGCCTCCAGGGCCTTGCGCGCATTCACGAGCTGGGCGTTCAACTGCCGGAGCAGGTCGGAGGCCGATTCGAGGCGGCGCCGCTCTTCGCCGAGACGGGCGATCTCGGTCGCGAGTGACGACCAGTCGATTTCCCGGAAGTCGGCGTACTCGGCGAGCTTCGACACGGCGTTGAGCCGTTCGCGGACATCTCGCTGCTCGCCCTGCATCGCGCCGATTCGACCCCCGAGGTCGCCGAGGCGAGCCTCGAGCCGGCGCGCGTCGGCTTCGAGGGCGGCGATCTTGGCCGCGTTGGTCCAGCCGAGCACGTAGCGGCCGCGGTCGTCGATGCGGTGGCGGTCGTCCTTCTCGTGGCGTTCGCCCGGGGCCTTGATCTGACCGGCCCGGGTGATTGCCCGGGTCTCGCGCCGGAACTGCTCGCCGGTCGTGCAGCACGCGACGTCGAAACGACGGGCGAGCTCGTGCTCCAGCCACTCGTAGAACTCCGAGTCCGGCTTCACCGAGAGCTTCCGCACCAGGGAGTCGCGATGCAGTTCCGGCAGCTCGCGCCGCCCCGGCGCGCGGACCCGGAAGTAGACGAGCCGGCCCCCGAGGTGCTTCGCATCCACCCATGCGGCGACCCGCGCGTAGCACTCGTCGGGGACGAGCAGGGAGAGGCCGAAGCTGCGGAGCAGCCGTTCCGCCGCGCCCTCCCAGTCGCGCTCCTCCTCGCGCACCTGGAGGAGCTCGCCCGCGAACGGCATGCTCGCCTCGTCGAGGTCGAGGGCCCGACAGAGCGCGGCCCGCATGGCGATCTGGTTCGCCGGGACGTTGCTGCGGCGAGCCTTGAGGCTCTCGATCTCTGCGGTGAGGGTGGCGTGTTCCTCCCGTCCCTGCCGCAGGTCCACGCCGAGCTCGGTCAGGTCGTTCTGAAGGCGTGCCTCGTTCGATCGAAGCGCCTCGGCCCGGTCCGCGAGGCGCGCCCGCTGATCGAGAAAGGCGGCGTCGTCCGCCGCCGGGGCTTCGTCCACCGTGCGGGCGAGCTCGGCGTAGCGCTCGGCCCTGCGCGCGCGCGTTTCGCGTTCGCCTTCGAGCCGCCGGATGTCGGCGGCCAGGCGTTCGATGCGGTCGCCGCCGTTCTCCGCGATGGCGCGCCGGAGCTCCTCCACTTCGTGGCGCTCGCGGTCGAGGCGCTCTGCGCTCCGCTCGATCTGCGTACTCTGCCGAGACCACTCGTCGGCGAGCCTCGCGATGCGTGCGTCCAGCAGCTCGCCCTTCAGTCGCGAGAAGAACGGGCGGAGGGCTTCCCGGCATTGGCGGAGCTCTTCGACCTCTTCGGTCAGGGCGGCGTGGCCTTCGCAATCGGCGACGAGCGGGGCGAGGTGCTCGATCTGGCGCCGCGCCCGGAGCACCGCCTCGTGGGCCCGGCTCAAGTCGTCGAAATGCTCGATGAGGGCCGCGATCCGGGGCGCGACGTCGAAGGGCTCCAGCATGTGGCCGCGCACGAACTCAGTGAGGTTGCCCACCGACTTCATGGAGACGGTCTGATGAAAGAGGTCGAGCGCCTGGTCGTTCTCGATCCCGAAACGGCGCCGGAACCACGCGCCATAGGGTGGGAAGGTCCTCCACACCTCCACTCCGGCCCCGCGCAGGCGCTTGCGCAACTGGTTGATGTCGGTGCCGAAGCGCGCGAACTCGCCGGCGATGGACAGATCGCCCTCCGCGGCGGCGAAGAACCGGTCCGGCTGGCCCTGCGCGTCCGCGATCCAGAACACCTGGGCCAGGGTCACGGTCTGGTCGTAGCCCTCGTTCCGGAACACGCCCAGGATGACGGAGTAGTGGTTGTGGTCCCGGAGCGCGACGGGGCGGGCGGAGACGCTGAGATCGCTTCGTTCCGACTTGTAATGGCCGAGGACGTAGGAACGCAGGGTCCGCTCGCGGCTCGCGGCCCCCGCCGCCCGGTTGTAGGCGGCCCGATTCGCCGGCACGAGGAGGGTGGTGACCGCGTCCACGAGGGTGGACTTGCCGGAGCCGATGTCGCCGGTGAGGAGGTGGTTGCGGCCGTCGAGCGCGAGGGTCCAGACCCGCCCGTCGAACGTGCCCCAGTTGAAGACTTCCAGGCGGTGGAGGCGAAAGCCCGAGCGCGTCTCGTCCGCCACGAAGTCGAGGAGAAGGGGCTCGACCTCAGTCTTCTTCACGGTCGGCTTCCGCTCCTCCATCCGCTCCCTCTTCCTCGCGGCCGGCGAGTTCCGCCCGGTACGCGGCGAGCCGGGCATCCAGCTCGGCCAGCCACTCGGCATCCACGAACGCCTTGAGGATACGCCGAACCTCGAACGTCGTCTGCCCTCCGCGTGCGGCGGCGCCGGACTCGGTCTTCATGCGGCGCAGAAATCCGAGGTCCGTGATCCGGTTGAGGTGGGTGTCGATGCGCTCGACCACCCGCGCCTCGTTGGTGCTCTCGGGCAGGAATACCCGCACCATCTCCACGATCTCGTCCCGCGTGAGCACGAGGCGGGTATCTCCTCCGCTTCCCCCCGCGTCGAGCTCCGCGAGCTTCTTGCGCAGCAGGGCGAGGATCAGGCTGACGTGGAAGGAGAGCGGGCGGCGCGCGACGAGGCGCGGCGGCCGGCCTCCCGTCTCCGGCTCCTCGTCCGCGTCGGGACGGGAGCGAAGGAAGGCGTAGCCCTCGGCCTCGTCGAGCATCAGCTCCAGGCCCAGCACCGCCACGTAGTCCCGGACGCGGGCCTGCAATTCGAGCAGGGAGCTCCAAAGCGCGGGATCGCTCTCCCGATAGAGGACCCCCTTGAGCAAGGGGATGACGAGGGAAGGAAGAGGATCGGGCGGAGCGGGGGCGGGGGCGGGTGTGCCGCCGGCGGGTGCATCGGCCATGGTCGTTTCGCTCACGCTCACGGTCATCTCACGAAGATCAGCCGCGGCACGCGCGCCCGGCGCAGGACCGGCGCATCATCCGTGCCGGCGCCCCGCCAGGAGACGCTCTCCATCGCCGTCTCGTCCACCGTCGCCCCGAATCCGTCACCGGCAAGCTGCAGGTACGCCACGAGCTCGGCCAGCCCCTGCTCCAGAGGATGCAGCTCGCAGACTTCCTGCAACGTGACTTGGGAACGGTCCTGCAGGGCGCGCCGAACCTGTCGCTCCAGCTTCGCCCGGTCGACCACCACTTGGGAGAAGAGGGCGGCGGCATCCAGCTCGGCGTCCCCCGACTCGAGCTCGACGTCCGCGATGAGCGGCTTGACGGGCGGCCGGTACAAGGGCCGTTCCATCGGCAGACGGATGTCGGCCGCGGTTCCCGCCTGGTGCATGAACGTGCCGGCCGGCGGCGTGTCGCGGAGCGCGAGGGCCTTGGCCTCGATCCCGCGCAGGAGGTCCATGATGCGGCGGTTCTCGAGCCATGCCCGATCGTCGAGGAATCGCCGCAGTTGCTGCGAGAGAAGGGCCACCGTGCGCTGGGTATGCTCGCCCGCTTCCAGCCAGTCGTAATGCACGCGCCGGGTGCGGGCGTCCGGGCTCATCTCCGCGACGGGGGGGAGGTCCAGCACCCGTTCGAGGAGCTGGGTCAGCTCTTCCTGCCGGGCGCTCGACATGAGGAAGTCCCAGAACGCGCGAAAGCTCCGCCCCTGATCGGAGTCCCCGATGGCGTCGCGCTCGGTCATGATGTCCTCGACCAATTCCCCCTTGGAGCCCTCCCACAGCGTGATGCGCTCGCGCATCCGCCGGTCCAGCGACCGGAAGTTCTGCTCCACCTCGCGAAAGTCGGCGAGCAGCTCCCGCGCCATCTGCATGAACTGCTGGAAGCGGTCCTTGAGCGCGGTATCGTCGAGCAACGGAAGGTCGCCGGAGCGCGCGCGCTCGATCTCGGCATCGATCGCGTCCCTTCGCCGGCGAAGCTCCGCGGCCCGCGCCTCGGGGTCGGTCTCGGTGCCCTCGCACATCTGCCGGAGCAGATCGAACAGGGTGAGGAGGCGTGACTCGGTCCCGACGAAGCTCCGTTCTGTGAGCGACGTGAGCCACGCGATGGCCTTCTCGGCGGCGGGGGTCAGGTCGAACTGGGGCTCGTCGGAATCGTGCCGGTAGAACTTGCGGAGCCACCCCCGCTCCGCGCCCACCCAGTCGTTCAGATAGTCGAGAGCGGGTCGCGGAAACGCTTCCGGCCCGAGGCGTTCGCGAAGGGCGAACAGCTCATCCTCGAGCGCTTCGGCCAGGTCGCTCCCGCCGAGCACGCGCTGGTTGGGGGCAATGAACGCGCGATGAAGAAAGCTCGCGATGAGCGGAGCGTGGTCCGAGCGCAGGAGGCGCCATGCGGGATGGCGCTGTCGGAGATGGTCGAGGGTGTCGTAGTCGAATTCCATGGGGCGGATGGGTTGGGCGCGCTGGAATGAATTGTCTCTCCGATCGCTCGCAGCTCAATGGGGGCGGACCGCGGGAACCAGTCCCAAGTGTTCGACCATCGGAAGGAAGTCACGGTCAGTGAACAGCAACGGGATGCCTTCATCGATGCAGAAGGAACCGATGACCACGTCGATCGTCTTGCGTACGGTGACTCCCGCCCTGCGCAGCGTTCGATAGCGGCCGGCGGCCGGCTCCGCCCTCCCCCTCCCGAGCAAATCGAAAGACGGACACTTCGACAGAAGGCGTCGTGCGGTCACGAAGTCCGATTCATCGCGAAATCCCTGGAGCACCTCCACGAGAATCAAGTCTCCCGTCGCAGCGACGTCGGTGCCAAGCAGCGCGTCGAGATGGTCCGTCTCCAGCGTGACTCGGCCGTTGAAGAAATCGATCCAGACGCTGGAATCGACCAGGATCATCCGTCCCGCCTCATCTCGTCCAGATCGCCCGTCCACCGCAGCTTGCCGCGCATGCCGCGGATATCTTCCTGCTCCTTGAGTCGGACGAGCGCGGCCAGACCCAACTCGACCGCCTCGCGCTTGGTTTTCGCTCCGGTAGCGCGCATCGCACGCTCGAGAAGGTCCTTGTCTATGACAATGTTCGTGCGCATCGGTGGGCCCCTTCGTTGAATGTGTATCGATGGAAAGATGTATACACCAAACCAGGGGGAAGAAAAAGGGTGGAGATACGCGAGGAACGCAGGTTCGGATTTTGCAGGAGTGGAACACATGTGGTATACCACACACCACATTCCAAACCGTCGGCGTCCCGATCCCTGAGTATCGGGCCCGGGAAGATTGCGAGAATCCAGGGAGTCTGTCCCCCGCCCATGCCCCCCGCCGCCGCCATCGAGCTTCGCCCCGTCGAGGAGTCCTTCGCCCTCAAGGACCGGATCTACGGTGAGCTTCGCGCCGCGATCCTCGAGGTGGACGTGTACGGGGACCGGGGCGAGCACCGCCTTGACGAGCGCCATCTCAGCCAGCAGCTCGGGGTGAGCCGTACCCCGGTCCGCGAGGCGCTGCAGCGGCTCGAGCACGAAGGGCTCGTCGTCTCGCTGCCGCGCCGCGGCACCTTCGTCGCCCGCAAGACCAAGCAGGAGATCATCGAGACGATCACCGCGTGGGCGGCCCTGGAGAGCATGGCCGCGCGCCTCGCGACCCTGCACGGATCGGACGCGGAGATCCGGCGCCTCCGGGAGATGTTCGGTGAGTTCGCGGAGGGGCAGGTCCAGGCCCGGATCGACGAGTACTCCGAGACCAATGTCCGCTTCCACCAGGCGATCCTCCGCATGGGGAAGAGCCAAGTGCTCGATCGCCTCGCCGACAACCTGCTTCTGCACATGCGCTCCATCCGCAAGCACACGATCGGCGAGCGCGATCGTGCCGAGCGCTCGATCATCGACCACATGCACATCATCGAGGCCCTCGAGGCGCGCGACACCGAGCGCGCCGAGCGCCTCGTCCGCCAGCACAGCCTCGACCTCGCCGCGCACGTCGAGGCGCACGTGGACTGGCTGGACTGAGCCTGCCTTTCGACTACGGACCGAACCCGAACCCCAGGATTCAGAAGAAGGAGAGCCCCCATGGCCGCAGCCGCCCCCGCAACCGCCACCGCCCCCGCGAAGGACACCGCCTCCGACACCCTCGCCGCCAAGGACCGAAGCGGCGACGTCGTATCGGGCGGGCACCTCGTCGCCCGCGCCCTCCGGGGCGAGGGGGTGGACACCGTCTTCACCCTCTGCGGCGGTCACATCATCGACATCTACGACGGGTGCATCGACGAGGGGATCCGCATCGTCGATGTCCGCCACGAGCAGGTCGCGGCCCACGCGGCGGACGGCTACGCCCGCCAGACCGGGCGCCTCGGCTGCGTGGTGACGACGGCCGGGCCCGGGTTCACCAACGCGATGACCGGCATCGCGACCGCGTTCCGCTCGGAGAGCCCGGTGCTGCACATCGGCGGGCAGGGCGCCCTCAGCCAGCACAAGATGGGCTCGCTCCAGGACCTCCCGCACGTCGACATCGCGGCCCCCATCACCAAGTTCTCCGCGTCGGTGCCGTCGACCGAGCGCATCGCGGACATGGTGTCGATGGCGGCGCGCGAGTGCTTCGCGGGCGCCCCCGGCCCGAGCTACCTCGAGATCCCGCGCGACGTGCTCGACCGCGAGGTGTCGGCCGACGCCGCGGTCATTCCGCAGCCCGGGCGCTACCGGGCGTCGCCGAAGTCGATCGGCGACCCGGCCGACATCGAGCGCCTCGCCGACCTTCTCGTCAAGAGCGAGCGGCCGGCGATCCTCCTCGGGACGCAGGTGTGGACCTCGCGCGGGCACGAGGAGGCGCTTCGCCTCGTCCGCGAGCTCGACATTCCCGCCTACTTCAACGGCTCCGGGCGCGGTCTCCTCCCGCCGGGGGACCCGCACCACTTCCATCGCACGCGCGGCGACGCCTTCAAGGAGGCGGACGTCATCGTCATCGTCGGCACCCCCTTCGACTTCCGCATGGGCTACGGCAAGCGGCTCCGGAACGACGCGGCGGTGGTCCAGATCGACCTCGACTACCGCACGGTCGGCAAGAACCGCGACGTGACCCTGGGCCTGGTGGGCGACCCGGGCGCGGTGCTCGGCGCGGTGGCGGACGCCGCGACCGCGAGCGGCGGGGCGGGCGGCAACCGCCGCAAGGCGTGGCTCGAGCAGCTCCGGGCCCTCGAGGTCGAGAAGACCGAGAAGCTGATGCCCCTTTTCCGCTCCGACAAGTCGCCGATCCACCCCTATCGCGTCGCGTGGGAGCTCAACGAGTTCCTGACCGAGGACACCGTCTACATCGGGGACGGCGGCGACGTCGTCACCATCAGCGCGCAGGCCGTGCAGCCGCGCTCCCCCGGCAACTGGATGGACCCGGGGGCCCTCGGGTCGCTCGGCGTCGGCACCGGGTTTGCGCTCGCGACCGGGCTCGCCCACCCCGGCAAGGAGGTCCTCTGCTACTACGGCGACGGCTCGTTCGGCATGACTGCCTTCGACATGGAGACCGCGAACCGCTTCGGCGCCCCCTACATCGCGGTCATCGGCAACAACTCGGCGATGAACCAGATCCGCTACGGCCAGATCACCAAGTACGGCGAGGAGCGGGGCGGGGTCGGGAACCTGCTGGGCGACGTCCCCTTCTCGAAGTTCGCGGAGATGCTGGGGGGGCACGGCGAGGAGGTGCACGAGGCGGGCGAGATCGGCCCGGCCTTGCAGCGGGCGCGCGAGGCGGTGCGTTCGTCGGGCAAGTCGGCGGTGGTCAACATCTGGGTGGACCCGAAGGAGTACGCCCCGGGGACCCGCCGCCAGACCATGTACAAGTAGGGAGCGGCGGAGGACGGCGCAGCGACACGACGCGGCGCGAGCGGTGTCGGCGGCGCTAGCGATGCCGGCCGCGGCGACCGGGTGATCGCCCGCACCCCTCCGACAGCGAGAGAGGACGAGACCATGAACCAGGCACTCTCGGGGATCCGGATCCTCGACATGACCCACGTGCAGGCAGGCCCGAGCTGCAGCCAGCTCATGGGCTTCCTCGGGGCGGACGTCATCAAGCTGGAGCCCCCGACCGGGGACGTGACCCGCGGGCAGCTCCGCGACGTCGAGGGCGCGGACAGCCTCTACTTCACCATGCTCAACTGCAACAAGCGCTCCATCACCGTGAACCTCAAGAATCCGGAGGGGAAGGAGGTCTTCACCGGGCTCCTCCGGGAGTGCGACGTGGTGATGGAGAACTTCGGCCCGGGGGTGCTCGATCGCCTCGGCTTCGGCTGGGAGCGGGTGCACGAGATCAACCCGCGGATCGTGATGGCCTCGGTCAAGGGTTTCGGGAGCGAGGGGCCGTACGCGGACTACAAGGCGTACGAGAACGTCGCGCAGGCGATGGGAGGCTCCATGAGCACGACGGGTGAGCCGGAGGGGCCGCCGTTCGTGACCGGGGCCCAGATCGGGGACTCGGGGACGGGCGTGCACTTGATGGCCGGGATCCTCGCCGCGCTGATTCAGCGGGAGCGGACGGGCCGCGGGCAGTTCGTCGAGTGCGCGATGATGGACTGCGTGATGAACCTGGCAAGGGTCAAGTTCCGCGACCACCAGCGGGTGCAGCGGGGGCCGCTTGCCGAGTACTCGCGCCAGGAGTTCGAGGACTTCACTCCGCGGGCCGGCAACGACTCGGGGGGTGGGCAGCTCGGGAACGCGATTCCCTGCAAGCCGGGCGGACCGAACGACTGGATCTACGTGGTGGTGCAGGAGCACGTCTGGGGCGCGCTCGCGACCCGGGTCGGGGGCGAAGAGTTCGCGACCGATCCGCGGTTTGCCGACATCGACGCGCGGCGCGCGAACCAGGGCGAGATGTGGCGCCGGCTCGGGGAGTTCGCGTCCGGCTACACCAAGTGGGAGATGCGCGACATCCTGAACGAGCTGAACGTGCCGTGCGGCCCGATCATGAGCACCGCGGACCTCGCCGACGACGAGCACGTGCGCCTGCGCGAGATGGTGGTCGACGTGCCGCACCCCGAGCGGGGCGACTTCCTCAACGTCGGCTGCCCCATCAAGCTCTCCGACTCGCCGCCGGTGGTCCGGCGCTCGCCCCTGCTCGGCGAGCACACGGACGAGCTATTGAGCGAGATCCTCGGCTACGATCAGGGTCGGATCGACGAAGCGCGGGCGGCGGGGGCGTTCTCGCGCCCACCCAGGCGGCCCGCGACGGCCGCCGCCGCTGCCGACTAGCGCCGGGAGCGCGTCGTCTCGGACCGACGAGGCACGAGACAAGTCACAGAACGGGGCGCGAGACGGGGTACGAGACGGGGCACAAGGCGCACCCCTGGGAGCACGGGCTTCCAGCCCGCGAGCCCCACGGTGGGCCCGACTCCCGGAACAACAGGAATACGAAGCCATGCGAATCATCGTCAACGGACAACAGGCGTTCGGGCGCGCGGTGCTGGAAGCGCTCCTCGACCGCGGCGAGAACGTGGTCGGCGTCTACACCGCCCCGGACCGCGAGGGCCGGCCCCCCGATCCCCTGAAGGCGTGCGCGGACGAGCGCGGGATCCCCGTGTTCCAGCCGAAGTCCTTCCGCCGCCCCGAGGTGTGGGAGGAGATGCGCGGACTCGAGCCCGATCTCGGGGTGATGGCCTACGTGACCCTCTTCGTTCCCGAGGAGGCGCTCAACGTGCCGAAGCTCGGGACCATCCAGTACCACCCCTCGCTCCTCCCCATGCACAAGGGGCCGAGCTCCATCAACTGGCCCATCATCTTCGGCGCGGAGAAGACCGGGCTCAGCATCTTCTGGCCGGACAACGGCCTCGACACGGGGCCGATCCTCCTCCAGAAGGAGGTCGAGATCGGCCCGGACGACACCTTGGGCAGCATCTACTTCAACCACCTCTTCCCGATGGGGGTCGAGTCGATGCTGGAGGGGGTGGACCTCGTGCGCGACGGCAAGGCGCCCAAGGAGGCGCAGGACCCGGACGCGGGCACCTACGAAGGGTGGTGCCGGGCGGAGAATGCGGGCATCGACTGGACGAAGCCGGCGGCGGAGGTCTACAACCTCATCCGCGGCACCAACCCGCAGCCGGGGGCGTGGGCCCTGCACGGCGGGAAGCGGCTCCAGATCTTCGACAGCCGGTGCGTGGACGCGGGCGGCGGCGGCGGTGACGGCGGGGCGCCCGGCGAGGTGATCGCGGTGGACGGCGAGGGCTTCGTCGTCGCGGCGGGAGACGGGGGCGGCATCCGCGTCGAGCGGGTGCGCCCGGCGGGCGAAGGAAAGGTGGCGGCCGGCGAGTTCGCGGCGGCCGCGGGTCTCAAGGCGGGCGATCGGCTCGAATCGGCGGGAGCGGGCGAATGAGCGACAAGGGCGAAGTACGAAGCGACATCGAGATTGCGCGCGCCGCGCGCACCTTGCCCGTAGGCGAGATCGGGGCGAAGCTCGACATCCCGAGCGAGCACCTCTTCCCCTTCGGCCACGACAAGGCCAAGATCGGGTTCGACTACCTCGACTCGCTCGCCGACCGCCCGGACGGCAAGCTCATCCTCGTGACCGCGATCACCCCGACTCCGGCCGGGGAGGGCAAGACCACGACCACCGTGGGGCTGGGGGACGGCCTCAACCGCATCGGCAAGCGGACGGCGATCTGCCTGCGGGAGCCGAGCCTTGGCCCCTGCTTCGGGATCAAGGGCGGCGCGGCGGGGGGCGGCTACGCCCAGGTCGTGCCGATGGAGAGCATCAACCTCCACTTCACCGGCGACGTCCACGCCATCGGGGCCGCCCACAACCTGCTCTCCGCGATGGTGGACAACCATATCCACTGGGGGAACGCGCTCGGGATCGACGCGCGGCGCGCCACCTGGGGGCGGGTGGTGGACATGAACGACCGCGCGCTCCGGAACGTGTCGATCGCGCTCGGCGGGGTCGGGAACGGCTACCCGCGCCAGTCCGGCTTCGACATCACGGTGGCGTCGGAAGTCATGGCGATCTTCTGCCTCGCGGAAGGGCTCTCGGATCTGGAACGCCGGCTCGGCAACATCGTGGTCGGGCAGACGCGCGAGCGCGAGGCCCGCTACTCGCGCGAGCTCGAGGCGGACGGGGCGATGACCGTGCTCCTCAAGGACGCACTCATGCCGAACCTCGTCCAGACCCTCGAGAACAACCCCGCGTTCATCCACGGCGGGCCGTTCGCGAACATCGCCCACGGGTGCAACTCGGTGATGGCGACGAGGGCGGGGCTCAAGCTCGCCGATTACGTGGTGACCGAGGCCGGGTTCGGGGCGGACTTGGGAGCCGAGAAGTTCTTCGACATCAAGTGCCGGAAGGCGGGCTTGCGGCCGGACGCGGCGGTGGTCGTCGCGACCATCCGTGCCCTCAAGATGCACGGAGGGGTGGCAATTGGTGACCTCGGCTCCGAAAACGTGGACGCCGTCCGCGCGGGGCTCGCGAACCTCGGGCGCCACCTCGACAACATCGCCCGCTTCGGGGTGCCGGCCGTCGTCGGCATCAACCGCTTCACCGCGGACACCGACGCCGAGCTCGACGCGGTGCGCGAGTACTGCGAGGCACGGGGAGCGGTCGCCATCGAGTGCACCCACTGGGCGAACGGGAGCGCCGGCACCGAGGAGCTCGCGAAGAAGGTGGTCGAGGTCGTGGACAGCGGCGCGGCCGACTTCAACCCCCTCTACCCGGACGACATGGGCCTGTGGGAAAAGATCGAGACCATCGCGAAGAACATCTACGGCGCGGCGGAGGTCACCGCCCCCGCCACCGTCCGGACCCAGATCGCCAAGTTCGAGGCGGACGGCTTCGGCCACTACCCCGTGTGCATGGCGAAGACCCAGTACAGCTTCTCGACCGACCCCAACGCCAAGGGCGCCCCCTCCGGCCACTCCATCCCGGTCCGCGAGGTGCGCCTCTCGTCCGGAGCCGAGTTCCTCGTCGCCATCTGCGGCGACATGATGACCATGCCCGGCCTCCCCCGTGTCCCCGCCGCCAACAGCATCCGCCTGAACCCCGCCGGCGAAGTAGAGGGCCTCTTCTGACCGGTCCGGGAAGCGCTTCGCCATCCCGCTGGAGTTCTCCTCATGCTCTTCACCCTCTGACATACAATGCCCGTGCCAGCGGGCTTCGGGGAGGAAGGAGCTGTGCTCAAGTCGCTCGAAGTGAGGAATTTCACGGCCTTTTCGGAGGCCCGTCTGGACTTCGCCAATGGCCTCAACGTCATCATCGGCGAGAACGGGACCGGCAAGACGCACCTACTCAAGCTCCCTTACGCCGTGATGGCGGTCAGCGCCGAGGAAGGACGGCGGCGCGCTATACGGAAACCGACGAAGGCCCTGCTGCAACATCGACTCGCCGAGAAAATCGTAAACGTGTTCCGTCCGGAAGACGGCCGACTGGGCCGACTTGCGCGTCGAAGAAAGGGCCGGAATCGGTGTGAAGTGAAGGTACGATTCAGCGGACTTCCCGTCAACTTCAATTTCGCCTCCCAAAACAAATCCGAGGTCGTGGTCGATCGCAGACCCTTTGGGTGGAGTGACCATGCGCCAGTTTACCTGCCAACTCGCGAACTGCTGACAATCTACCCAGGGTTCGTCTCGATGTACGAGAGCCTGCAAGTCGAGTTCGAAGAGACATGGCGCGACACATGCCTGCTGCTCGGTGCACCAGCCGTAAGGGGACCACGTGAAAGGAAAGTCGCACAGTTATTGAAACCGTTGGAGGAGCAGATTGGAGGACGCGTTGTCCTTGAACACAACGACCGATTTTATCTCCGTCCGATAAACGCCGGCAATCTTGAAATGCCTTTGGTCGCGGAAGGTTGGCGAAAGTTTGCAATGTTGGCACGATTGATTGCCACAGGATCTTTGCTAGACAAGGGTTGCCTGTTCTGGGATGAACCTGAGTCAAATCTCAATCCGCGGCTGATTCGCGAGGTTGCGAAGGCGATTCTCCGAATCTGCGAGGCAGGAGTCCAGGTAATCGTGGCAACGCACAGCCTCTTTCTTTTGAGGGAGTTCGAGGTTCTCCTCAGGCGTGAGTTCGGTAATTTAGACCACCGATACTTTGCATTGCGCCGGGGCGACGAGGGTGTGGAGGTCTCCCAAGCCGAAGAGGTTGATGATGTAGATCCGCTGATCTTGCTGGACGAGGAGTTGGAACAGTCGGATCGTTTCGTCGAAGAGTTTATGTTGTGATCGAGATCGAGGAAGGCGATCTCAGATTTTCATTTTCCGACCATTGTGAAGTTGGAAAATACGAGCAGTGGTCGTTTTACCGAAATCAATTCCAATCGGTTGCTGGCGGATCGAAGGCGGTCGATATCCTCTGTCTTGCCGATGCCGCCGCTTGGCTGGTCGAAATAAAGGACTATCGACAGCACCGGCGGGAGAAAGTTATTGGTCTCGGGGATGAGGTGGCAGCCAAAGTGCGCGACACGTTATCGGGATTGGCGGCGGCAAGCGCAAGCGCCAATGACAACGACGAGCAAAAGCTCGCACGCAAAATGTTGGCAAAGCGGCGGTGGCGAGTCGCATTGCACCTCGAACAGCCGCGTGCGAGATCGAAGCTTCGTCCACGGCCTTTCAACCCTGCTGACGTGGTATTGAAACTACGCCGTCAGCTGAAACCCGTTGATGCTCATCCGCTCGTTCTGGAGCGGCCGATGTTGCGTGACGACGTTCCTTGGACCGTTCAATAGCGGAAGTAGCCGCAGATTGCACTCTTGAGTGTAGTCGACCCCCGGTCGCATGCTGCATCCCTGAAGCAACCAGCCAAACAACGCGTATTCAGGGATCCGAGAGTCATCCTCAACACCCATCGTCGGGATCAATTCGATATAGGCGACCTATATTTCGATTTAAGGGAGGTTTGGATATCCGAAGCAAGAACGATTCTGCGTGTTTCGGATAGTCGGCCCATTCCAATCCGCCTACCTCATAGGCGCTAATGTACCTGACTACTTCAAAACGTCGTTGTGGCTGCCTCTCTACGCCGCGTGGAAACTCGACTGGAATATCCCGTCGAAGTGCACTGTACATTTCTTCAAGCAGATTGGTTGCCTTCCCAACATACAGGAGATTGGCCATGGAATCGTAAAATGCGTAGATGCCGGAACGGCTTTCATGCCCAGTTAGAGCTTTACGCAATTGCTGACGAATCTCTCTTTCTGGTTTTTCTGGGGAAAACGGTGCGAATTCGACAATTATCTTGAACTCCGGAGCCAACGCACAGAGCATCACATATTCTAAAGTTCTCCGCTGCGGCTGGCGGATACCATTCCACCATTCTTTGACCTGCTGTGGCTTATAGCCTGTTGTTCTGACCACCAAGGCAAGATCTTCATTGAAATATTCGCAAACGAAGTATCTGAAGATTTTCGATCGCTTCATGGTAAATTCCTGGATGAAATGGATTGGAAACTTAATCGGACCTTTAGAGAGAGTCGCACTGCGATCTACACAAATGTCTTCCTGATTGCGTACCAAGCTCATCCGTCTCAGAAATAGTTCTCAGCCAGCTTGAGGACTCGGTACGGCATGGGCGCGGTGCGCAGGGCGACGAACGCGAGGCGGGGAAACATCTCCCGGAGCGAGAACCGGCGGCTGAAG
>JAJDXW010000199.1 GCA_022823045.1 Gammaproteobacteria bacterium | reverse complement strand
GAGCAACTTCCCGCGCTGTTCGGCGAGGTCGTCGTGAGCGGCGGTAGCCATGTCCACCTCCATCTGTCTCCGAATTCCAGAAACAGAAATCGTAGCGTAGACATGGCATTTCTCAACCTCGCAAAATCAGGACGTACACCCCATAATCGCCCCCCAATCCCACTCTCCGGCGGCCCGTCCCGTGCTGGTGCTCGGTATCGAAACCTCGTGCGACGAGACCGGGGTGGCCCTCTACGACGGGCGCCTCGGGCTCGTGGCGAACCGACTGCACAGCCAGGTCGACCTCCACGCGCAGTACGGCGGCGTCGTGCCCGAGATCGCGGCCCGCGACCACGTCCGCCGGGTGCTCCCCCTGGTCCGCGACGCGCTCGAGGAGGCCGGCCGAAGGCCCTCCGCCGTGGAGGGCGTCGCCTATACCGGAGGTCCGGGGCTCATCGGCGCGCTCCTCGTCGGCGCCGCGGTGGGGAGAGCCCTCGCCTGGGGGTGGGGGGTCCCCGCCGTCGCCGTACACCACCTCGAGGCCCACCTGCTTGCCCCGCTCCTCGAAGAGCCCGCGCCGGAGTTCCCCTTCCTCGCCCTGCTGGTCTCGGGCGGCCACACCCAGCTCGTCGCGGTGCGCGCCCCCGGCGAGTACCGGATCATCGGCGAATCCCTCGACGACGCGGCGGGCGAAGCGTTCGACAAGACCGCGAAGCTCCTCGGGCTCGGCTACCCGGGCGGCCCCGCCCTCGCGGCCCTCGCCCGGGACGGCGACCCCGGCCGCTTCCGGTTCCCGCGCCCGATGACGGACCGACCGGGGCTCGACTTCAGCTTCAGCGGGCTCAAGACCCACGCGCTCCGGACGTTCCGCACCGAACCGCCGGGCCCGACCCTCGCGGCCGACATCGCCCGCGCGTTCGAGGAGGCGGTGGTCGACACCCTGTGCATCAAGTGCCGGCGCGCGCTCCGGGAGACCCGCTTCGACCGCGTCGTGGTGGCGGGCGGGGTGGGGGCCAACCGCCGCCTTCGCGAGCGGCTCGTCCGCAAGCTCGACGCGCGGGTCTTCTACCCGCGGCTCGAGCTCTGCACCGACAACGGGGCGATGGTCGCCTTCGCGGGCTTCCTGCGGCTCGAGGCCGGCGAACGCCAGCCGTCCGCCCTCGGCGCGCGCGCGCGCTGGCCCCTCGACTCACTAAGGCGCATATGTCACCGACCTCCTTCCGCGGGCGCCGATCCGCTCGCGGAAGGAGGTCGGTGACATATGCGCTATGCGCGCCCGATGCGTCCCTCCTCGCCGGCGACGAGCCGGCGGATGTTGGCGCGGTGGCGCCACACGAGGAGCACGGCCATGAGCGCGACCGCGCCGACGACCCCCCGGTCCCCTGAGAGGGCCCAGGCGTAGCCCGGGGCGAGCACCGACGCGACGAGGGCGGCGAGAGAGGAGTACCGCGAGACGCCGGCCACCACGATCCAGGTGGCGAGGACCGCCGCCCCGAGGTACGGCTCCATCGCTAGGAGCACGCCGAGGGCGGTGGCCACCCCCTTCCCGCCCCGGAAGCCGAAGAACGCCGGATAGAGGTGGCCGAGGAAGGCGGCGAGCCCCACGAGGGCGACCGCCCCGGGCGGCAGGTCGGCGGCCCGGGCGACAAGCACCGGAACGACCCCCTTGAGGATGTCCCCCGCGAGAGTGAGGCCGGCCGCCTTGCGCCCGGCGAGGCGGAGCACGTTGGTCGCCCCCGGGTTGCCCGAACCGCCGGAGCGAGGGTCCGCGACCCCGAGCATCCGGGAGACGAGGACGGCGGTCGCGATCGAACCGAGGAGGTACCCGGCAGCGACGAGAAGGATGATCACGGCCAGGTCGCGGTCCGGGCAAGGTGATGGCCAGCGACGACAGGTAGCTTGGTCACGAGCATGTGGCGGTCCGGTCGGCGCGGCGGACCCCGATCCCGGGGGATTGCGGCGCGGGAGATTCGGTAGCCACCATGGGGGCGTCTTCCGGGGCTTCGGGTGGTGCATGTTAGCAACCGCACGCCCCGGTGCCGCCCTCGCGAGCCCGCCCGGCTCCGGGGTCCAAGGCGATTTCACGCCACGGTGCGCGGGCGGGTTTCGATTGATCCGGCTGTCCGTAGCCCGCAGGCCGGATTACGCTTCGCCAGTCCGACCTGTGGTTCGGCCAACTTGAGATGCCCCTCGGTCCCGGGTCCGAGGCCGACTGCGACCGGCCGGAGAATGGGCTAGACTCCGACTCCCCCTGCTGGTCAGCCGCGGTGGATATCATCTTCCTCCACGATCTTCGTATCCAGACGACGATCGGGATCTACGAATGGGAGCGCCGGATCCGGCAGACGGTCACCCTCGACCTCGAGATGGCGACCGATGCGGCGCGCGCCGCCGCCACGGACCGGATCGAGGACGCGCTCGACTACAAGGCGATCACGAAGCGCATCATCGAGTTCGTGTCGAGCTCGGAGTTCGGGCTCGTGGAGACCCTGGCCGACCGGGTGGCCGCCCTCGTGCGCGAGGAGTTCGCGGTGCCGTGGGTCCGCCTTCGCCTCAACAAGAAGTACGCGATCCGGGGCGCGACGGACGTCGGCGTCGTCGTCGAACGCGGCGAACGCACCGCGTGAAGTTCTGCTCTGCCTGCGGCGCGCGCGTCGCGCTCGAGGTGCCGCCCGGCGACAACCGGCCGCGCCACGTCTGCGGCGAATGCGGAGCCATCCACTACGTGAACCCCAAGGTGGTGGTCGGGGCGCTCCCGGTGTGGGAGGGGCTGGTGCTCCTGTGCCGGCGCGCGATCGAGCCCCGCCACGGGTACTGGACCCTGCCGGCCGGCTTCCTGGAGGTCGGGGAGACGATGGAGGAAGGTGCCTGCCGCGAGGCGAGCGAGGAAGCGAACGCGAACCTGCGGCTCGAAGGACTCTACACCCTCTTCAGCATTCCCCACATCGACCAGATCCACGTCTACTTCCGGGCCCGGCTCCTCGACCGGGGGTTCCACCCCGGCGAGGAGAGCCTCGACGTGCACCTGTTCCGGGGGGACGAGATCCCGTGGGACGATCTTGCGTTCCCGGTGGTCCACAAGACCCTGGAGCTGTGGCTCGAGGAGCGCGAGAGCGGCCGCTTCCGCACCCACACCGGCGACATCGTCCGCCGCCCGGGAAGCAGGGCGTGGCCGCGGTTCACCGTCCGCTCGCATTGACCCGCCGTCCATCGGCCTCCCGGGGAGAGAGGCCACATGGGTGGTCGCGCCGAAGTGCTCCGGGGAGGGAGCGCAAGGGCCGGTCGCACGGAGGGGCGAGTGCCCGGGCGCGCGGGCATCCTGCCCGCGCGAGTCTCGGCGGGCCTCCGGACGCGCGCGAGCCGCGGTGTCCCGTCAGCCGGCGATGAGCCTCCCTCCGTCCACCGCGAGGTCCTGCCCGGTGACGTACGGCGCGTCGCGCACCAGGAAGAGCGCCGCCCGCGCGATGTCGCCGGGGTCCCCCGAGCGCTTGAGCGCGATCGCGTCGATGATCCGCCGCCGCTCGGGGTCCTCGTTCTCCGGCCACAGGACCGCCCCCGGCGAGACGGAGTTGACCCGTACCTCCGGTCCGAGCTCGACGGCGAGGGCCCGGGTGAGCATGACGAGCCCCGCCTTCGCCGCCGAGTACACCGGATGGCCGGCGAGGGGCCGATGGCCGTACACGTCCGCGATGTTCACAATGCACCCGCGGGCGGCGCGGAGCAGCGGCGCGGCCGCCTGGGCGAGAAAGAACGGCGCGGCGAGATTGGACCCGACGAGGTCCCGCCATTCGGCCTCCGTCACCTCGCCGACCGGGGTCGGGTAGAAGGAGGAGGCGTTGTTGACGAGCACGTCGAGCCGGCCCCAGCGCTCTTCCACCGCCGCCACCACCGCCTCGACCGCGCCCGATTCGAGGAGGTCCGCGGCCACCACCGTCGCGGAGCCCGGCCGCGCGCCTTCGAACGCCTCGCGGAGCCGCTCCGCGTCCTCCCGGGAGCGGTGGCAGTGAACCGCGACCGACATGCCGGCCGCG
Source organism: Gammaproteobacteria bacterium (assembly GCA_022823045.1). Classification (GTDB taxonomy): domain Bacteria; phylum Pseudomonadota; class Gammaproteobacteria; order HK1; family HK1; genus JAJDXW01. The sequence continues at coordinate 508 of JAJDXW010000199.1, read as the reverse complement.
TGCAGCTCGCGGGCGATCCGGGCGCCCACCCGGCGCCCCGCCCCGGTGACGAGGGCGACCGGCTCAGCCATCGCGCCGCGACCGGGGCCCCGGCAGGGACCGGAATCGGAACCGGGATCGGAACTCCGGCCAGGACCGCGACCGGAATCGGGATCGGATCCGGGAGCGCAACCAGGACCGCGACAGGAACCGGGACCGGGACCGGGGCCGGGATCGGGACCGGCGGGAGGCGGCAGGCGCGGTGAACGACCCCTTCCGTCCGAACGGGCTGCCCGCCCCGGGACCGGACGCCCTCGCGCACGGCCGGCGGGCCGAGGAGCTCATTCGGCGGCGCATCGAGGAGGAGGGTCCCATTCCGTTCTCCGAATACATGGAGCTCTGTCTCAACGCTCCCGGGCTCGGATACTACACGGCGGGATCGGGGAAGTTCGGGCCCGGGGGAGACTTCGTGACCGCCCCCGAGATCTCTCCTCTGTTCGGGCGCTCGCTCGCCCGGGCGTTCGGGGAG
>JAJDXW010000075.1 GCA_022823045.1 Gammaproteobacteria bacterium | reverse complement strand
ACTCCCCATCTTTCAACTACTTGCAACTATATGGGACCGACTGGCTCACAAGGTGAGCTTCGTACGTAATCAGGAGACGCCTTGAGTACGCCCGCCGGAACATGTCGCGGAACGCACGGATTGCACTGCACCTCACGACCGTCAGCGTGAGCAGACCGACGAGGCCGGGCAGCAGAACAAGCTCCTCCAACAGCGGCGCCAGCACGGTGCCAGTATCCTCGCCCTTTGGGCAGGCGCTCGAAGACTGCGCGATCCGTGCGGTGGCCGCGATTGCCGCGCTTCCCCTCGTCGGAGCGGGCACCGCCGACGGTACGGTGCGGGCACCGCTTGCCTTACGCTTGAGTTCAGGTGCCGGGCGACGGTCGCCGAGATGAAGCTCTCCCTTCACTACAATCCAGGCTGTCCCGAGTGCGGGCGACGCGCTGCGCGGACCGCGCGGCTCGATTGGCTTCAGGCGATCGAGCTTCGCACGGACCACTCTCCGTTCGGAGAAGTCCCCATCGGCGAGATCGTCGTTGTCGACCGCCGCCGCCGGGTCTTCACCGGCGTCTATGCCACCCGCAAGGTGTGCCTGCGGATCCCGTTGCTTTCCCTCTACGGACTCCTTCTGTACGTTCCGTCAATCCGAAAGCTGGCTGGAGGGTCGAAGCCCGGTTGCAACGGCAACGCCCGTGAAGTGTGAGATTGCGTTCCTCGTGGTCATTGCCGGGCTGCATCTCATCGTGGGTGCAGTCCACCACTACGCTCACGTCGTCGCGGGTGTCGAGAACACCCCGCTCGAACTCGTGTTCATCGTGCTCGTCGTCACGATTACGCCCTGGGCAACGATCCATCTCGCCTGGAAGAAGACCCTGAAGATCGGCGCGGCCCTGCTTTCATTGTCGATGGCTGCCTCGCTCGCGTTCGGCCTCATCCTGCACTTTGGAATCGATGGCCCGGACCTTCACTCGAACGTCGCTCCGGAACACGGAGCCCTCTTCCTTCACTCCGCCTTGGCGCTCGCGCTCGTGGAGTCCGTGGGATTCGCATTCGGGGCTCGTTTGTCCATGCGCAGTCCGATTTCGCGGCGGTGAGCAAGTCCCGGTGCTCCCGGTGTCGTGACGTCACCTCTGCTTCCAGACCGACGCCCGGCGAAGTGCTTCGGATCCGGATGACCCGCCGCATGCCGGGACTGGGCGGACATGGATTCCCATGCCGTCGCAAAGACCGAATTCATCGAAGAGAGCATCCGTGATTGCCCGCCGGAACAGATCGCTCGAAGCTCCAGCGAGCATCATGTCGAGGTCCTTGTCGCACCAGGTTCCCAGGAGGTCCAATTCCCTGAGAACCCGGGGCGGTACTCCCGCCCGGGTGTGCCGCATCGTTGACTCGAGGACCGACCATCCGCAATCTGCCTCCGAACGCGTCCCGCCTGAGGAGTTTCGGTTGCCTGCACCTCCGCCGCGGTCCCGGGGTCGATGACGAGAGACGCCCTCGTGTCCCGCTTGCGTCTGATGGGCATGGCCCTGCCCGCGATCTTCGTGGTCAGCGTGCTGTTCGGCTCGATCCTGAACGCCGGCTTCTCCTGGTACATCGCGTACGCCTCGATCGGCACCTCCACCGTGATCGGGCTGCCGATCTTCGCCTTCGAACTCTTCTACGTGAACAGCCCGCTCGGCGTCGGCTTCCGGCGCTGGCCCTTTGCCCGTTTCATCATCGTCCGCTTCGCGTTCTGGTGCGCATGGATCTTCATCGCGACGCAACTCTCGAACCACTGGTTCGGGGGCGCCGAGGGAGCACTGTTCTCGGACGGCGACGTCTGGTGGACCATCGTGTTCTCCTTCGCGGTCGGGTTCTCGGTGGTCCTGAGCCTGACCCTGAACCGCCTGATCGGACCCGGCGTGTTCCGCAATTTCCTCCTGGGGCGCTACCACACCCCGCGCGAAGAGGAGCGCGCCCTCCTGTTCATCGATCTGGCCGGCTCCACCGCAATCGCCGAGCGCATCGCGGCCACCCGATTCCTCGAGCTGATGAACGAGTTCGTTCACGACGTCGGCGTGGCCCTGGAGGGCAGCGGTGGCGTGATCTACCAGTATGTCGGCGACGAGGCGATCATCACCTGGCGCCTCGAAGAGAACCGGAACATCTCCGGCGCGGTGGAGGTCGTCCGGCACCTGCGCGCCCGGGTCGAAGCCCGGGGCGACGACTACCGGAGCCGCTTCGGCCTCGTGCCGTCGTTCCGGGCCGCCTTGCATGCCGGTCCGGTCGTGGTCGGCGAGATGGGCGACAGCAAGCTCGAGATCGTGCTCCTCGGAGACACCGTCAACACCACGGCGCAGATCGAGCAGGCGTGCCGCGAGCTCGACCGGGACTTTCTCGCCTCTGCCGAAGCGCTGGCCCTCGTCACCCTGCCGCCTTGGGCCAAGAGCGAAGAGATGCTGCCGGTGGCGCTCAAGGGCAAGTCACGGCAGGTGAGACTCTTTGCCATACGGGAGTCTCTCCCGCAGTGAACGGGGCAATGGTGGTGCCCGGGCCGAGGTGACCGGCCCGGCCGAAGTGGACCGCGGCCGGTTCGGGGTCAGGCGGCGAGGATGTCGCGGGCGGCCCGCTCGCCGGACTCCATGGCGCCCTCCATGCCCCGGGCGGTTCGGGCGAGGTGCTCGCCGCAGAGCCGGATGGGGCCGTGCGGGCGGCCCATCTCCGCCGCGAACCGGTTGATCTCGCCCGGCCGGAACCACGCCCAGCCCCCCCGGGCAAACGGGTCCCGGCCCCATGACTTGAGATCCACGAACTCGAGCTGCCCTCTCGCCGCGGGCCGGACCGCCTCGATGGCAGCGAGGACCAGCCGCCCCGCCTCGGCCTCCGGGAGGCCGTCCAGCCGGCGCGCGTTCCGCCCCATCGCCCATGCGGTGAAGCTCGTGACCTCGGACGGGTCGTCGCCGTTGCGGGACGCGGCGAGCATGCCCGCGGGTCCGTCCGTGAACATGCTCGGCCGGTAGCCGTCCTCCTCCCAGAAGCGGGACCGGGGGGCAAGATAGACCTGGGTCACGGGCTGGGCTTCGAGTCGGCGGACCGCCTCCGCCTGCCGGCCCGTGAACGGCGGGTCGACCGCGATGCCGCGGAGCACGCCGAAGGGGAGCGAGCAGACGACGTGGGGCGCGCCGTAGACGGCCCCGTCCGCGCAAGCCACCTCCGCCCCGCTCCGATCGCACGCGATCGCGGTGACCGCGCGGCCGAAGTGGACCTCGCCCCGGAGCGCCCCCGCCATCGATTCCGGGATGCGCTGCACCCCGTCGCGGGCGGTGTAGCCGAGCACCCCGTCCGGAGCGAGCCGGCGCTGCTCCACGGAGAACGCGGCCCGGAAGAACCCGAGGAGGGCGGACGCGGCGCGTGCGTCGTCGCCGAAGCTCGGGTTCAGGTCGTAGCCGAGGTGGATGGCGTCTTCGCCGAATCCGAGGCCGGCGAGCCATTCGCTTACCGGGACGTCGTGCGCCGCGAATCGGGGGTCGAGCCAGTCGCCGGGCGCGGCGAGGGGGTTCTCGCGCACCGCGAGCACCCGGTGGCACGTCCAGGGCATGAGCGCCCGGTCCTCGCCGGGAAAGGGGTTCCGCGGGTGGTCCGGCCACTCGGACTGCCGGATGAGCTCTCCGCCCAGCACCAGCTCCTGCTCGCGAAAGAACGCGAGCATCGCGGTCACGTCGGCAAGCTCGACCCCCTGGCGCTCGGCGGCGGCGATGACTCGCCGGTAGCCGGCGCCGATGTAGGCGCCCCCCGCCTCCTGGCGATGGCCGAGGCGGCGCATCGAGTGGACCCGGCCGCCGACCCGTTCCTGCGCCTCCACCACCTGCACGCGCGCACCGCAGGCTTCGAGATGGAGGGCGGCGGCAAGCCCGGAGAGCCCGGCGCCGATGACGACGACATCGCTCCGGTGCCGGGGCGCGGGCAAGGGTCAGCGCTCCCCGCTCGCCCTCACGACGAGCCGGCGGGAGCCGGGCGGAAGGGGATGGCCGCAGAGGGCGGGCTTCGCCGGTCCCGGGCGGCCGGAGGGACAGCAGTCGGAGGGGCAGAAGTCGTGGCTCGGCCCGCGCGTGCCGAGCGCCGCCCGCACCGGATCCCCGGTCATGCGCTCGCGCGCGAGGTCGCGGATCATGCCGACGAACGCGGGGTGGGTGCCGACGGTGGCGGCCCGGACGAAGTTGAGCCCGAGCTCCTCCGCGCACTCCTTCGCCTCGACGTCGAGGTCGAGGACCACCTCCAGGTGATCGCAGACGAAGCCGATGGGCGCGACCACCACGTCCGTCGTGCCCCGTTCCCTCTCCTCCGCGAGGGCGTCGCGGATGTCCGGGCCGAGCCATTCGCCGGGGCCGTAGCGCGCGTTCCGGCTCTGGAAGACGAGCCGGTGGCGCGCCGGAGGGCGGTGGCCAAGTCCGGCCGTCACCAGGTGGCTCGCTGCCTCGAGTTGGCCGACGTAGGGCGCGCGGCGGGCCGCGAACTCCGGGAGGCTGTGGGCGGTGAAGAGGATCGCCGCACCGCCTCGTCGCTCCTCCGGGATGGCGGCAAGGGCCTCCTCGACCCGTCCGGTGACGGCGGCGATGAATCCCGGGTGGTTGTAGCCGTACCGCAGCCGGTCGATGGCGGGCGGCCGGCGGAGCCCCTCGACCGCCTGGTAGAGGTCCTCGCGGTACTTCCGGCAGCCGTTGTAGGAGCCGAAGGTGCTCGTGACGAAGGCGAGGGCTCGCTCGACGCCGTCCGCCTCCATCCGCCGCAGGGTATCCGGGAGCAGGGGGTGCCAGTTGCGGTTCCCCCAGTAGACGGGGAGGGCCGAACCGTGACGGTCGAGCTCGTCCCGAAGAGCCGCAATGAGCGCCCGGGTATGGGCGTTGATGGGGCTCACCCCGCCGAAGCGCTCGTAGCGGGCGGCGACGCGCCGCTTCGCGGCATCCGGGAGGCGAAGTCCGTCCAGCACGTTGTCGAGGAACGGCATGACGTCCGCCATGCCTTCCGGGCCGCCAAAGGAGACGACGAGGAGGGCGTCGTAGCGGTTCGCGCCGTCGTCGAAGAGCGGTTCCACGCTCATGGACCCTCCGTCGGCGGCCGCCCCCTTCCCTGCCACGCGACCCGGCCGACGAAGAACGGCCCGAGGCTCTCCAGGTACCGGGAGGTCTGCTCCGTGCCCCGCATCGCCTGGACGATGGAGGAGAGGGGGAAGAGGTTCGCGCCGAGGAGCCCGATGATGAAATCGTTGTCGTCGCGGTCGAGGCCGTGGCACGCAAGGCGCACGTCGAGGGCGAGCCCGGCGGAGCCGTACCGGTGGCCGAGGGTGCCGTGCTCGGCGAGGATGCGGCGCTGGTCGGCGGCGGGGAGGGTCGCGAAGGACTTGGAACGGCGAAGCGGATACCAGATCGCCCAGCGGAGCGCCGGGTCGGTGATGCGGCCGACCGGCCGCTCGAAGAGCACGTGCTCGAGGTCCGGCTCGTAGCCGATGGAGTAGGTGCGCCCCAGCATGTCGAGCTCCGCCTTTCGCTCCATCGCGTCGAAGGGAGGGGAGGTGAGGAGGTCCCGCCAGGTGGTGACGAACCACTCCGGGTCCTCGCTCACCGCGACGAGCCCGATCCCGCGCGGGTCGTTGGCGTCGAGGTAGAGCGCCCCGGTGACCCCGCCGCGTTCGAGCGCGTTCGCGGCCGCGTCCACGTCACGGCAGCTCCCGCAGGCGGTGAACTTGACGAAGAGCCGGCGGTCGAGGGAGATCCGCTCGCCGTCCCGGGTGCCCTTCTCGGCGACGTCGGGGGCGGTCGGGGCGGCGGGGGCGCCGGGCGGCGTTCGTGCTTCGCTGTCGCTCATCGCTCCCTCGTCCGGGGTGGCTCCTTCTTTCCGTGGGGCCCGGCCGGGCCGGGCGGCTGCTTCAACCCGACTCGCGGTGCACCGCGTCGACAAGCGCCTCCACGCTCTCGATGGGCGTCCCGGGCAGGATCCCGTGCCCGAGATTGACGATGTGGCCGGCCGGCTCCACCCGGCCGAGGAGCTCCGCGGCCGCGGCCCGGGCGGCATCCGCGCCGGCGGTGAGGACGGCGGGGTCGATGTTCCCCTGGATCGCCCGCCGCCGCCCGTGCCGGCGCTGGAGGTCGGCGAGATCCACCCGCCAGTCCACCGCGAGCACCTCCGCCGGAAGCTCCGCGTAGGCGTCCACGAGGTGGGGCGCATTCTGCACGAAGAGGATCCGCTTCACCCCAGCCGCACCTACCGTATCCAGCATGGCCTCCAGATGGGGACGGATGAGGCGTTCCCAATCGGAGCGGGAGAGCAGTCCGGCCCAGGAGTCGAATACCTGCACCGCGTCGACGCCCGCTTCGCCCTGACGGACAAGGTAGCCCGCCATGAGCCGGGAAAGGCGCCCGAGCAGGTCGTCGAGGGCGGCAGGCTCGGCGGCCGCGAACGCGCGCAGGGTCGGGAAGTCCTTCACCCCCCGCCCCTCGACGAGATAGGCGGCGAGGGTCCAGGGCGCGCCGCAGAACCCGAGGAGCGCGGTGCCGGCGGGCAGGGCGGCGCGAACGTGCCGAAGGGCGGCGATCACCTCCGGCGCGACCTCTCCGGGGTCGGGCTCGGGCAGGGCCGCCACCGCGGCCGCGGACCGGATGGGCTCCGCGACCACCGGACCGGGGTCGAAATCGAAGTCGACGCCGAGGGCGGGGATCGGGCTCATGATGTCGGCGAACACGATCGCCGCGTCGAAGGGAAAGCGCCGGAACGGCTGCAGGGTGACCTCGGCCGCGAGCTCCGGCTCGCCGGCGAGCTCCTTGAAGCCGTACCGTTCGCGAAGCTTCCGGTACTCGGGGAGATAGCGCCCGGCCTGGCGCATGATCCAGAGCGGCCGGCGCGGAACCGGCTCGCGCGCGATGGCGCGCCCGAGGAGGGTGTCGCCGGCCGTTCCGGCCGCACCCGCCGCTCGGGCCGCTCCCGCCGCCCTCCCCGGCCCGGGGGCCGCACGCAATGGAGGCTCGTCCTCCGGCGCCCCCGAGACACGGGTGGCCGGGTCTTCGTTACCGGGCTCGTTCAACCGGCCGGCGCCCTGTCGCACCGCAACCGGCCCGGCCAACCGAATCGGGCCGGCAAGGGGGGCGACGAAGACGGACGGATCCCGTGCCGCCTCCGGCCGGTCACAGCCATTTCTCCCGGAGCGCATCCCGGCAGTGGTAGGTGATGATGAGGTCGGCGCCGGCCCGGCGGATGCCCGTCAGGTTCTCCCGCACGACCCGGGGCTCGTCGAGCCAGCCGGCGGCGGCGGCCGCCTTGACCGCCGCGTACTCGCCGGAGACGTTGTAGGCGGCGAGCGGAAGGGTGGTGGCGCCGCGCACCGCCGCGATGACGTCGAGATAGGCGAGGGCGGGCTTCACCATCACCATGTCCGCGCCTTCGCCCTCGTCAAGCTCCACCTCCCGGATCGCTTCGAGCGCGTTGCGGCAGTCCATCTGATAGCTCTGCCGGTCTCCCTGGGCGGGGGCGGAGTCC
>JAJDXW010000073.1 GCA_022823045.1 Gammaproteobacteria bacterium | reverse complement strand
CGACGTGAGCGAGCGCGCCTGGCAGCGCTCCGACCGCACCCTGTGGCGGGCGAAGAACAGCGACACGTTCAAGCCGATGGGGCCGTGGATCGAGACCGACGTGGACCTCGACGCCCTGGAGACCATCGTCCGGGTGAACGGACGGGAGACCATCCGGTTCCGGACCAATGACATGCTGTTCTCGGTGGAGACCTTCCTCAGCCGCATGTCGCGCTACCTGACCCTCTACCCCGGTGACGTGGTGTGGATGGGGACCGAGGGGAAGGCGCCGGCCCTCGGTCCCGGCGACCGGGTGGACATCGAGATTCCGGGTCTGGGGGTGCTGAGCAACCCGGTGGCGGCGGAGGAGTGAGAGGATGACGGGTCGAAGGGATACTGCGCGGACGGAGCCGGCGGGCGGAACGGGCGGACCGGGCGGACCGGGCGGACCGGGCGGAACGGGCGGAACGGGCGGAACGGACGGGGGCGCGGGGGCCGTCCGCCCGATGGACGGGGTGCGGGTCCTCGACATCGCGACCTTCCTCGCCGCGCCCTTCTGCGGCACCCTCCTCGCGGAGTTCGGGGCGGAGGTCATCAAGATCGAGCAGCCGGGGGTCGGCGACCCGCTGCGGCGCTTCGGGACCGCGAGCGCGAGCGACACCGGGGACACCCTCATCTGGCTTCAGGAGTCGCGCAACAAGAAGTCGATCACCCTCGATCTCCGAAAGCCGGAGGGCGCGGAGCTCCTGAAGCGCCTCGTCGCCGAGTCGGACGTGCTCGTCGAGAACTTCCGCACCGGGACTCTCGAGCGGTGGGGCGTCGGCTGGGAGACCCTCCGCGAGGTGAACCCGAAGCTCGTCATGGTCCGCATCACCGGCTTCGGGCAGACCGGACCGAAGGCCCGCGACCCGGGGTTCGCCCGCATCGCCCACGCCTTCAGCGGGCTGAGCTACCTCGCGGGCGAGCCGGGCGGCCCGCCCCTCATGCCGGGCTCGACCACCCTCGGCGACTACCTCGCGGGCACCTACGGGGCGTTGGGGGTGCTGATGGCGCTCCGGGCGGCGGAACGCACGGGCACGGGCCAGTACATCGACATCGCCCTCTACGAGCCGGTCTTCCGCTACCTCGACGAGATGGCCGTCGCCTACGCCCACACCGGGTACGTGCGTGAGCGGATGGGGGCCGACACGGTGAACGTGGTACCCCACAGCCACTACCCCACCGCGGACGGGAAGTGGGTGGCGATCGCGTGCACCAACGACCGCATGTTCAAGCGACTCGCGGACACGATGGGCCGGCCGGAGCTCGCCGCGCCCGACCGCTACGGGCCGATCGCGAACCGGCTCGAGCAACGGGCGGCGGTGAACGAGGTGGTCGCGGAGTGGACCTCCTCCCTTCCCCAGTCCGAGGTGCTCGCGCGCTGCGGCGCGGGCGAGGTGCCCTGTGGGCCGATCCACAGCATCGCGGACATCTTCGAGGACGAACAGTACGCGGCGCGGGGGGACCTCCTCGCGTTCGAGGATGAGCGGGCCGGCAAGGTGACCATGCCCGCCGTCTTCCCCTTTCTTTCCGGGACCCCGGGGCGGATCGACCACCTCGGGCCGCCCCTCGGGGAGCACGTGGACGACATCCTCGGCGGACTCCTCGGCCTCGACGGGGCCGAGATCGCGCGTCTTCGCGACGAAGGCGTGATCTGAGCGTCGGCGCGCGTCGCGCGCGGCTCAGCCGCTCGCGGCGACCGGAAACTGGAGAGCGAGGAGGGCGAGGCCCGCCGGACCGGCCTCGATCTCGCACTCGGTCTCGTCCGCGGTGGCGAACCGGCAGGAGAGGCGGGGCAGCTCCTCCCCCTCGTGCAGGAGGGTCCCCGCGACGACCACTTGGTACTGCCCGCCGCCCCCGCAGGGGAGCCGGCAGCGCACTTCGGGGCCGAGGCGCACGATCTCTGCCCCCATTCCGTCCTCCTCGCGACCGATGAGGGTCTCGACCGTCGAGGCCCCGAGCTCGCCGAGAGCCTCCGCGGCCGGCCGCTCCACCCTCGGCGCGAGGCGCTGGCGCTGCCGCCCCCGCACGAGGCGGCCCCGCATCGCGGGCATGTACTTCGCGCCCGGGTCCCAGGCCTGGCGGAGGGTGAAGTACTGGATCCCCCGGTCCCCGGCCGCGATCGGCCCGTAGGGGGTGTGCCCGCCCGCGAACTGAACCGTCACCGGGTCGGCCCGGTGCTTGCCGAGCCTTCCTGACCCGCCGACGAAGACCTGGAACTGGTTGGTCTCGTGGAAGTGGGGCGGGGTCACCGATCCCGGAGGCTGGCTCACGAGAAAGCCCTGGGGCAGCCCGTCGTCGTTGGCCTCGTTCCCCTCCACGTAGGTGCCGCGCCGGGGCACCGCCCCGACGAACTCGCGAAGGAGGTACTCCTGGCCATGGACGTCCACGATCTGCCGGCGCTCGTTCGCTTGCGTGATGGAGGTCGCGATCAGCATGGGGGTTCCTCCTGGATGCGGGCGCGGTGGCGCGGGGCGGGAGTTGGCTCGGGACGCGGGTCAGTGCGGGCGCCGCGGAGGATGGGCGCGGATCGCCTCCTCGTCGAGGTCCGTTCCCCATCCGGGCCCGGTCGGCACGACGAGGTGCCCGTCCTCGATCTGCGGCACCACCGTCACGAGGTCGTCCTTCCACGGCACGTCGTCGATGTCGATCTCCATCACCCGGAAGTTCGGGATCGCGGCGCAGAAGTGGGCGCTCATGACCGTCGAGAGGTGGCCGTAGAAGTTGTGCGGGGCGCAGTTCACCTCGTACCCCTCCGCCATTGCCGCGATCTTGATCCCCTCCCAGGCGCCGTTCCAGGGAATGTCGATGATCGCGACGTCCATCGAGGCGCGCTCGAAGTACGGCCGGAAGCCCCGGATGCCGAACAGCGACTCGCACGAGGCGATGGGGGTGCGCACGCTCTCGCGGATGTGGGCGAGGGCGGCCGGGTCGTAGAGGTCGATCTCGAACCAGGTGAGCCCCAGGTCGTCGAGGGCGCGGGTCACCTGGAGGTAGCCCTCGGGCTTGAAGTTGAAGTTGAGGTCGAGGTGGATCCCGACGTCGGGCCCGGCCCCGTCGCGAAGCGCGCCGAGCTGCCCGCGAAGCGCCTCGATGACGTGCCGGCCGGCATTCAGCTCCGGCCAGCCGGGGGTGCCGGTGAACCCCGGCATGTGCAGGCGCGGGCCGTCCTCCCCCCCATTCTCGTCAAAGAGGAAGATGTTGGTCTTGAGCCCGCGGAATCCCCGGTCGCGCACCTCACGCGCGAGGGCCGCGAGGTCGTCCAGGGTCTCGACCGGGGGCCGGCCGATGTGCTCGGCCGGAGCCCCGAACCGGTAGGTGCCGCAGTGGGACCAGTAGAGCTCGAGGCGGTCCCGCACCGCCCCGCCGAGGAGGTCCGAGACGGGGACCCCGAGCGCTCGGCCCTTGATGTCGAGGAGCGCGTTCTCGATGGCCGCGATCGCCTGCTGCGCAATCCCGCCCGGAGCCTGGCGGGTCGCCGCGTAGAGCTTCGCGTTCATGCGGGAAACGGCGAAAGGGTCCTCGCCCGCCACCCGGTCGGCGACGAGCCGCTCGATGACCCCGGTGAGCCCCGGGCTCCCGTAGCACTCGTTGTACTCGCTCACCCCGGTGACGCCCTCGTCCGTCGTCAGCTTCAGAAACGAGAAATCGCGCCATCCGGCGTCGCAGTGCAGCGTCTCGCAGCCCGTGACCTTCATGCCTTCCCTTCTTTTCCCGTAGCCCTTGCCGGGCGGGGCCCGGCGTCGCACCGCTTCGGACTCGAACCCCGTCCTGATTGCGTTCCCGCGTCCGCCGACCGTGCGCGTGCGTGCGCGGAGGCGGAGCGGGGGCGGGCCGGGCGCCGGTGGTGACTCCGGCGTGCGCGTCCTCAGCGGCCCATCGCGCGGCTCATCCGGCGCGGGTCCGCCCCGCCCTCCATGATCCCGGTCTCGAGGTCGAGCTGGATCGCGCACATCCCGGCCGTGCGATGGGACCAGTCGTCGAGCCGTTCGACGTCGTGGCCGCGCGCCGCGAGGTCGCCGGTGACCGCTTCGGGCACCCGGCCTTCCACGGTGAGCCTCCCCGGCAGGTAGTCGTGGGGCTCGAACGAGTTCGGGAAGCTGTGGCTCGCGAAGCGGGGAGCCTCCACCGCGTCCTGGGTGCTCATCCCGAACAGGGCCACGTTGAGGAGCACCTGGAGCATCGCCTGGGTCTGCACGTCGCCGCCCGGGGTGCCGAAGGGCATGACCCGCCGCCCCGGCCACCTCGCGAAGGCGGGGTTCGGGGTGAGGCGCGGGCGCTTTCCGGGCGCGACGCAGGAGGCGTGGCCGGGGACCGCCCACGACTGGGAGCCCCGCGAGGACGGGCAGAAGCCGGTGCCGGGGATGACCGGCGACTCCCACGACACGTCGCTCGGGGTCGCCGAGAAGCAGTTGCCGTGCCGATCCACCGCCGCGCAGTAGGAGGTGTCGGCGGAGGCGGGAGCGGGCTCCGCCGCGGGGCGGGCGCTCGCCGCCGCACGTCCCGCCGCTACGGCTTCCCGTTCGTCCGTGAGCCCCGCCGGCGGCATGCCGGGCCACGCCCGGTCGGGCCGGATGAGGGCGCGGCGCTCGCGGCGGTAGGCGTCGGAGAGGAGCCGGTCCAGCGGAACGTTCACGAACCGCGGGTCCCCGTAGTGGCGCTCGCGGTCCGCGAACGAGAGCTTCATCGCCTCGGTGATCGTGTGGATGTAGTCGGCACGGTTGTGGCCGAGGGCGGCGAGGTCGTTCCCGTCGAGGAGGCTCACCATCTGGGCGAGCACCGGCCCCTGGCACCACGGGCCGCAGGTGTAGACCTCGGCCTCGCCGAGCCGCGCGAGCACCGGCTCCTCGATCGCGCTCTCGTACTCCGCGAGGTCCTCCATGGTGAGCCAGCCGCCGTTCTCCTCGTGGTAGCGGACCATGGCCCGGGCGAGGTCGCCGCGGTAGAAGGCGTCGCGCGCGGCAACGAGCCCCGCCTCCCGCCCCCCGCGCGCGGCGGCCGCGGCTTCTTCGTCCACCATGTGCTGGATGGAGGCCGCGAGGTCGGTCTGCACGAAGCGTTCTCCTTCTCTCGGGGGTCGACCGCCGGGGAGGTAGATCGCCTCGTTCGAGGGCCAGCGCCGGTAGCCGTCCTCGCGCGCGGTGAGGTACTCGAGCATGACGTGGTGCATCGAGAACCCGTCGCGCGCGTAGCGGATGGAGGCGGCCGCGACGTCGCCGAAGCGCATGGTGCCGTAGCGACGGAGGGCGAGGATCCAGGCGTCGGGCGCGGCCGGCACCACGGTGCGGAGGATCCCGGTCGGCACGTGGCCGTCGAACTCGGAGACGAAGCGGTCGATCGAAGCGGCCCGCGGCCACCAGCCGAGGCCGCTGATGGTCACCACCCGCTCTTCCTCGGCGAGGTAGATCATGATCGGCGCGACCCCCGCGAACTGCACCATGTCGCTGTGGACGATGCCGAGGGCGACTCCGGCCGCGACCCCGGCGTCGACGGCGTTGCCGCCCGCCTCGAGGATCTCGTAGCCGGCCTGGGTGGCGAGGTGGTGGCCGGCGCTCACCATGTGGTGGGTGCCATGAATTGGGGGCTGCATGGCCATCGCGGGCGCTCCGGGTCGTGGGTTCGCGGATGATAACGGGTCGCGGCTACCGGCTGTCGGCGGCGGCGAAACCGGGGTCGGAGCGAGCTTTCGGGCACGGATTCGAAATCTCACTCCGACCCCGGTTTCGGTGCTCCGTCCCGTTCGGCGAGCGAAAGGTCCATCGCAGTCGGGCGGCCGAGGCTGCGGCGATCCACCGCGACCGCCTTGATGAGCGCGTAGACGGGGCGGCCGGGGGCGAGCGCGAGCTCGTCCACCGACCGGCGCATGATGCGGGCCCAGAGGGGCGCCCCGACATCGATGAGGACGTGGGCCTGCGGTCCGTCGTTCGGGCCGATTTCCGTCACCGTCCCGGGGAGGACGTTCAGGATGCTCGTCCGCCCCGGCCGATCGAGCGCGACCGCGACGTCGCGCGAGCGGATCCGCAGGTTCACCTCCGCCCCTTGCGGCATGTCCACGCGCGGCCCGACGAGCTCTCCGCCGTCGAAGGCGAAGTGGGTGATTCCCGTCTCCTCGTCGTGGCCCGCGACCCGCATCCGGATGATCGAGCCCGCATCGAGGCGTCCCGCGTAGCTTCGCAGGTCGAAGCGGTTCGAGACCTCCTCGATGGGGCCGCTCGCGACGACCCGTCCCTCGCTCACCAGCACCAGGTTCGACGCGAGGCGCACCACCTCGTCGATCTCGTGGCTGACGTAGAGGGTCGGAATGCGGAGCTCTCCGGCGAGGCGCTCGATGAAGGGGAGGATGTCCTCCTTGCGGTCCTGGTCGAGGGACGCGAGGGGCTCGTCCATGAGGAGCAGGCGCGGGTTCGCGAGCACCGCGCGGGCCAAGGAGACCCGCTGGCGCTCTCCCCCCGAGAGGGAGGAGACGCGCCGCCCGAGGAGGGGCTCGAGGTCCATGAGGCGGATGACCGTCTCCGGCGGGAACAGCCGCTCCCCCGCCGGGGTGCGGCGGTGGCCGTAGAGGATGTTTCCCTTGACCGTGAGGTGGGAGAACAGGCGTGCGTCCTGGAAGACGAGCCCGGTCCGGCGTTCGCGGGTCGGGATGAAGGTCCGATCGTCCTGCCAGGTCGTCCCGTCGAACGCGATCCGCCCGCGCGCGTCGCGTTCGAGTCCCGCGATCGCCCGCAGGAGGGTCGTCTTTCCGCACCCGGAGGGCCCGAAGACGGCGGTGACGCCGGAGAGACGGACATCGAGGGATGCCTCGAGACGGAAGTCTCGCCGGTCGAGGACGAGGTCCGCCTCGAGGCGCGGCGCGCCCGCTCGCTCAGCGGCCGGCATGGACGGGGAAGCGCCGGTTGACCGCGTAGACGGTCAGCAGCACCACGAAGCAGAAGCCGAGGAGGGTCGCGGAGAGGGCGTGGGCGGCCGGGTAGTTGAGCGTCTCGACGTGCTCGAAGACCGCGATCGAGATGAGCCGGGTCTCACCGGGGATGTTCCCGCCCACCATCAGGACCACCCCGAATTCCCCGAGGGTGTGCGCGAACCCGAGCACGCCCCCGGTGATGAACCCCCGTCGGGCCATGGGCACGGCCACCGTGAAGAAGGCGTCGAGGGCGCGGGCGCGAAGCGCGAACGCCGCTTCGAGCGGCCCTCGCCCCACCGCCTCGAAGGCGCCCTGGACCGGCTGCACCACGAAGGGGAGGGAGTAGATCGCCGACGCGAAGACGAGGCCCTCGAACGAGAAGGTGAGCGAGCGTCCGGTCACCGATACGAGGAGCCCGCCGAGCGGTCCGCCCGGCCCGAGCATGAGGAGGAGGTAGAAGCCGAGGACGGTGGGGGGAAGGACGAGGGGCAGGGCGACCACCGCCTCGACGGCGACGCGCAGGCGGCTGCGGGTGCGGGCGAGCCACCAGGCGACCGGCGTCCCCACGAGCATGAGGATCGCCACCGTGATGGCAGCGAGCTCGATGCTCAGCCAGAGCGGACCGAAATCGAATGGCATGTCAACGCCGCCGGAGTATCGCGCGCGTTTTTCACCGCTCTCCGGCTGCGGACGTCGATCCGCTCGCGGTGACGGGGCGTACTCCCTCGAGCCGCTTCGACGTAGTGTTGGCTACGCCTTCAGCGTCTCTCGGTCCGTGCACCCCGTCACCGAGGCGTCTCGACGCCCTCGCTACGAAGATCGGTGAAAAACGCGCGCTTGTCACGGTCATCGCCGGCGCCCCGCGTCCGATCCCTCCATCAGTCCGTGGGCGCGGAGTACCCGAAGCCCTCGATGCGGGCGAGGATGTCCGGCGCGGCAAGGAAGTCGAGGAAGGCAAGGGCGGCCTCGTTGCCCTCGGCCCGCTCGAGGAGCACCATGTCCTGGCGGATCGGGCCGTGGAGGTCGGCGGGGACGATCCAGATGCTGCCTTCCCCGCCCTTCGGCCGGCCCGAGAGCTGCGACATGGCGATGAACCCCATGGCCGCGTTTCGGGTGCCGATGAACTGGAAGACCTGGGCGACGTTGATCCCGCGAACGAGCCGGTCCTGGACCGGCTCCCAGAACCCGAGCCGCTTGAGGGTCTCCTGCGAGGCGACCCCGTACGGGGCGACCTCGGGGTTCGCGATCGCGATCTTGCCGTCCCCGAGGGTGCCGAGGGCCTCCGCCCCGCCCGCATCGACCCTTCCCGGGTCCGCGCTCCACAGGACGATCCGCCCGAGCGCATAGGTCCGTCGGGTGCCCGGCAGGGTGGCCCCCGCCTCCTCGAGGCGGAGCGGGCGCGCGGCGTCGGCGGAGAGGAACGCGTCGTAGGGCGCGCCGTTCGTGATCTGGGCGTAGAGCTGGCCGGTCGAGCCCGAGCTGATGCGAAGCGAATGCCCGGTCCGGGCCGTGAACTCTTCGGCAAGCGCCCGCAGGGGCACGAGGAAGTTGGTCGCGACGGCAACCGTCGCTTGGGCGGCGTGCGCATCCGGGCGCGGCCCGGCCGCGAGGCCGAGCGCAAGGACGGCCCCGACGACGAGAGCGGTCAGGCGCCGCCTTCGCGGCCGAATCGCGGGAGCCGGCATCAGGCGCTCGCGCTCGGGCGGGCGCTCACCGCCTCGTGCCAGCGGCGGACGTTCTCGCATCCCTCGGGGGTCTCCACCTTGAGCCGGTTGATGAAGTCGACGGTGACGAGCGCGGTGATGTCGGCCGCGGTGTAGCTCGAGCCGGTGACGAACTCGCGCCCGTCGAGCTGGGCGTCGAGGGTGTCGAAGAACCTCCCCACCCGCATCCGGCCGCGCTCGACGAGCTCGGGGATCTGGGCGACCGGCTCGGGACCCGTGAGCGCGTGGTCCTTCATGCCGCGCGCCATGTTGCGGAACATCTCTGCCGCGGCCATGAAGCCCTCGGTCTCGATGCGGTGGTCCCACATCGCGACCACCCCCTGCTCCGCCGGGTCGCTCCCCATGAGGGGCGGCTCGGGGTACGCCGCCTCGAGGTAGCGGCACACCGCGACCGACTCGTAAATGCAGGTGCCGTCGTCGAGCTCGATCGCCGGAACCGTGCAGGTCGGGTTGATGGCCCGGAACGCTTCCCCGAAATGCTCGCCGCTGCGCAGGTCCACCTGCACGGTGGGGAGCTCGATCCCCTTCTCGGCGGCGAAGATGCGCACGCGGCGCGGGCTCGGGGCGGTGGCGCAGTCGTAGAACTTCATCGATGGCTCCTGTACGGCGGGCGGCCGGCATTGGCCGCGGTCGAAACGGGCTGGGTTCGGAGCGCCGGCGACGCAGGCCGGGCCAAGCCGCCTAAATTACCACGCCCGTCGGATCGGCCGGTCGCGGAAACTGCGGCGGGCGCGGCGGAGTCCGGCCCGGAGCGACGTGCACGCCGAGTCGCGTTCCCCGGAGCGATGCGGGCCGGTCGCAGCGCATGGAACCCGCATGGTCCCCCCGGCGGCGGGGTCCGGAGGGTCCTGTTCCAGGGTCGACCGGAGCGCGCCCGGCTACAGCCTCCTCAACGCGAGCAAACCCCGTTCCAGAACAGGCGTGTCGGTAATCGACAGGCCTTCGAGGCTTCTTCGACGATGTGCCTCGTCCGCGAAGCGGTCGAGTCCGGCTGCAAGATCGCGAGTCACGGCCGCGCCGTAGGCAGACTCGGCGAGCACCATCGCGGCGCGCGTATGCTCCTCCGGCCAGTTTGCCGCCATGAAGGCGAGATCGACGAGGTCGCGGGCATGAGTCGATTCATCCCGGCCTCGGTCCGCATGGGCGAGCAGCTTCTCCGCGATGCAGCAAGTGCGGTCCAGGACTTCCACGGGAAACGGGTCGACCGCCGCGCCCGTCAGGGAAATGCGCCCTTCCGAGATGATCTCGAACTTGATGGGCTGTTCGTCGACCCGCAGGAACGTTCGGATCCCGTACAGGTCTGCACGGACTTCACGCATCAGGACGCAGTCGCCGGAGAAGATCTCACCGAGCGAGTCGTGCCCGATCGTGTTCCGCAGGGTTCGATAGCCATCCCGATCCGAACACAGAAAATCGACGTCGACCGACTCTCGGTACTCGCCGAGCTCCAGCGCGATGCGCGTTCCACCGCCGAAGTAGCACCGGGCGGAGGCGAGCAGGCCGCGGTTCAGGGATTCGAGCACGTACCACACCAGACGGTGCCACGGTCGCCGGAAACCGGCTTGCGGGAGGGGTGCCGCCATCAACCGGAGGATCGAGTTCGCGCGGACCTCGCTTCGAGGCGGCCGCGGCTACGCATTGATGAGCCCCCGTCCGAACTCGCGCGCGAGGTCGTCGATTAGTGCACGTTCGCGGTCGGGCGCGCTGGCAACGTCGAGCCATCTCCAGTTCCGCTCATAGAGCGCGAATGCATGCTTTCGCGAGACGCAGGGCGTCCCGACGTTCCAACAGAGCAGCATGAGGTTGGGATATTCGTCGACCCGTACCAGGCCCTGGGACGGGACGGCTCGGGTAACCGGGTTCTCCTGCGGCCGATGCTTCCCTGGCCGCGACTGCTCGCGACGACCGTCCACGGTGTCCTCCGAGGGAATAATGGTTGGCGAGATTAGCACGCGGGTGCAGCCCGGCCAGCCATCCGGGTTCCGCCGAGCGGGCGATCAGCCTCGAGATCGATGTCCGGACGGGTCGCTGGTTTGAGGTCCCGGCAGACGGCGACTGCAGGATCGTTCCCGTTTCGACGGCTCATCGCACCTCGTCCGGCCGCGCAGCTTCGAGGCCGACAACGGTCAGAAGCTTTCGCAGCTCCCCGTCGTGTCGAGCCGCGCGACGCAGGTCCGACACGGCAAAGCGTTGCCTCAGTTGATACGAGGTTGGTGGTTTCCGATACTCGGGCCAGACCTTGCGTAGCTCGGCCAACGCGTCGTGTGCGGAGACTCTGCGGCGCTCCTGTCGCGAATGCAGTCGGAGCAGCAGTCCCTCCAGATTCGGTTGCTGAAAGACGAGCGTGATGTTTCCCTTCAGGGCCAATGGACGAGGGTCGCGGCCTGCTTCGATGTCCTGATCGAGACGGTCCCGGTCAAGCAGCACGAGCTTCGTCTTGATCTCCATCCGAGCGGGATGTCTCTCCAGGCGGCGCTTGGCTTCTTCGACGATTGCCAGTGTGTCGCCGCCGGTCGCAGGCTTGGCCTCAAGGTGCAGATGGAGCTCCGCGTCGTCACAGCAGCGAGCGAGCAACTGCACGAAGGAACGTTCGCTCGGCCCTTCGACACCGATGAAGATGATCTGCCGGGGCTCGATCCGGCTGCGTCGCCGCATGGTGCGTCAGCCGATCCTCGGGAGGCCGCCGAGCACCCCTCCCCGGTACTTGGCATAGAGGCGGGCGTCCCGGCGAAGCCCGCGCACATCCTGCGCGCCGTGCACGCGGGTTGCTCCGCTGCCGTCCTTCTCCACGACGAAGACCTCCTCCTTCTCCAAGTCCTCGAGCAGGCCGACATGGTGCGAAGTGATGAGGAGCTGGGCGTCCCGGGGATTGGTCTCCCGAGAACGGAACCAGGACAGGATCTCTCCGATGATGTCCACGTGCAGTTCGCCGTCGATCTCGTCGAGAACGGCCAAGCCCGTCGAATTGAGTGCCATGCCGATCTGCGGCAAGAGGTGGAACAAGCTCTTCGTTCCACTGGATTCCAAGTCCAGAGGGATTGGCGTGTCGACTCCTTGATGGCCGAACAAGACGACCTTCTTGCCGTCTCTGCCGTCCGCAATAGTCAGATTTTGAATACCCAAGTCGGTGCACTGGATTCTCGACCGAAGCCATTCACTCGCTTCGTGACTCTCTTCGTACATGCCCGTAATGTCCCCGGTCGGGATCAGATCAGTGTCGTAACCAATAATATTGGTCGACCAGGCTATCAGGTATCGCAATCCTTCCACGATTTGTGCCGCGAGGGGTACGTTGAACATCGCGAGGGTGGAAATGACGGAGGCATCCTCTCGCACCGCCTTGAGACGATCGTCGCCGGGCCTCATGCCAAATTCCTTCGAGACGTAAATCGGCTTGCCAGGCTCCCCTCGCTCGAACAGACGGCGCGGACGCCCCTTGGGAAAATGCTGCAGGGTTTCGTAGCGGAACCTTGCCTTCGCGAGAGATTTTGTGTCCTCGCGTTCGACAATCAGTTCGTAACGGAACAGTTGCGGTGCCCCGTCGGACAGCAATCCATCGACTTCGAACTCGACGCAGATCCGTGTCGGCGCGCGTCTGCCTTGCTCGGACAGGAATGGAAACATGGCACCAACTGTTGCGCGTCCGGTGAGCGGTGCGGCTAACATGACCATGGCTGTATCGACCAACGCCCGCAGCAGCGTCGTCTTGCCCGAGCCGTTGGGTCCCATGAGCACGACGACGGTGGGGAGCCGGATGTCCGGCTTTGCCGCACTGCGCCGGAAGCAGGGCAGATCGGGAGCGGTGCCCGGGATGCGCAGGTCGAGCATGACCTCTTCCCGGATCGAGTGGTAGTTGGTGACGGAGAATCTGTGAATCATATTGTGATCATAACGTTTTTTCGTCAAGATCGGAAGATAGCACGAGCAGACGCCATGTCAGGACGCTCGCCTCGCATCTTGAAACCGTCGATCCGGAGCGTGACGGACCGCTCCCGGCTGGCGTTCGTTGCGAGCACCTTTCGAGACGCTCATGGTCCGTCACCGGCTCGTCCGGTCGGCATGAAGACATCTCCCACCGAGAGGGCGGTTGTTCCACGGATCGAAGGCGTCCCACTCTCGTGCGAAGGCAGGATGCTCTCGCCCCAAGGGGCTTGGCGGCTGTATTTCCGCCGCAAAGCGGGCCGGAGCCCGGCTCGCGTCGCCTGCGGCCGGGGCGATGACGGCGACCTCTCAGCGGTGATCTCGGTGCCGGTTTCCCGCCGCCGACGGCTCGGGTATCTGCCCCTGAGATCCGCCGATCCGTTAAGGTAGACACCATGCCAATCGACGCTCCAGGTCTCTGGCAACAGATCCGTCTCGGGGAGGACTCCCGGCTCGAGCTGAAG
>JAJDXW010000246.1 GCA_022823045.1 Gammaproteobacteria bacterium | reverse complement strand
CGCTCCGAGATCGCGAAGCTGCCGGACGGAAGCTACCGGTTCACCGACTGGATCGACGACGACGGGATCGATCCGGATCCGATCCGGTTCTCCTGCTGCATCACCGTGCACGGCGACGACCTCACCGTCGATTTCGAGGGCACCGCGCCCCAGGTGCGGGGCGCCATCAACTCCGTCTACCCGTTCACGGTGTCGGGGGCGCTGGCCTGCGTGCGCGCCGTCCTGGACGGTGACATCCCGAACAATGCCGGCTACTTCCGGCCGATCGAGGTGAAGGCGCCGGAGCGCTCGATCGTCAACGCGTTTCCGCCGTCTCCGGTCGCGGCGCGGGGGCTCGCCGGGTTCCGCATCGCGGACGTCGTCATGGGCTGCCTCGCGCAGATCGTGCCGGACCTCGTTCCGGCGAGCGGCGCCAACGCGCCGGAGCCCGGCATCAGTCTCGGCGGCTACCAGCCGGACGGGACCCCCTTCGTCTACCTCGAGTTCCTGGTGGGATCGTGGGGCGGCGGCCCGCGCCGCGACGGCATGGATGCCTGCACGGGCATCATCGTCAACTACTCCAACACCCCGGTCGAGATGCTGGAGACCGAGCAGCCGCTCCTCATCGAGCGGTATTCCTTCGTGGAGGACAGCGGCGGCCCGGGGGAGTACCGCGGGGGGCTCGCCCTGGAGCGGCACCTTCGGTTCCTGTACGACGAGGGCACCGTGCAGGTGCGATCGGACCGCCGCGCGGTTCAACCCTACGGGCTCCGGGACGGGGCCGCGGGTGCGCCGTCGAACGTCCGGATCCGCCGCGCACGGGGAGAGGTCGAGCAGATGCCGTCGAAGTTCCTGACCTCGCTCGCGCGGGACGACGTCATCGAGGTCCGGCTCGCGAGCGGCGGAGGCTACGGACGGGCTTTCGAGCGGGACCCGGAACGGGTGCTCGCCGACGTGTGCGAGGAGAAGGTATCGGTTGCCCGGGCGGCGGAGGCCTATGGGGTCGTCCTCACCGGGAAGCCGCTCGCGGTGGACTGGGAGGCGACGCGGATGCGGCGTGCCGTGGCATCCGGGCCGCAATGACGCCGCCGCCGGCGAGGAGGGACGGCCGTTGAGCCGGCTGCGGCCGGTGTGGGTCGAGACCGATCCCGGGGGCGGTCAAGCACAACGTCGGCCTCGTCCGGTAGCGGATCGGTCTTCGGGTTCGGACCTTCGCGGTTGTCGAGAGCCACCGACTTGGCTGCGGCGCGGGCCGGGCCGCTTCGCACGGCTCCATCCGGCGGCGGCACACGTGCAAAACGCCGGGCCATCGCCGGGGCTATGGAGAAGAACGGGTACATGGTCGATCTGACGCACCTCACGCTGGCCGATGCGGCCCGGATGATCGCGGCGCGGGAGCTCAAGTCGCTCGAGCTCGTCGAGGCGACGTTCGCGCGCATCGAGGCCTACGACACCCGCCTCAGCTCCCACGTGACGCTCATGACCGAGAGCGCCCTCGCGGCGGCGCGCACGGCGGACGCCGAGATCGCGGCCGGTCGCCGCCGGGGGCCCCTGCACGGGGTGACGGTTGCGCTCAAGGACATCTACGACACCGAAGGCGTGCTGACCGCCGGGGGATCGAAGACCGGCCTTGACCGTGTCCCCGACCGGGATGCGGAGACGGTGCGCCGCCTCAGGGCCGCGGGCGCCGTCATCACCGGCAAGCTCACGACGCATGAATACGCCCATGGCGGCCCGAGCTTCGACGTGCCGTGGCCTCCGGCCCGCAACCCCTGGAACGTCGAGCATTTCTCCGGCGGGTCGTCGTCCGGATCGGGGGTGGCAGTGGCGGCCGGGCTCTGTCTCGGGGCGCTCGGCACCGATACCGGCGGTTCGATTCGTGGTCCGGCCGCGCTCTCCGGCACCACCGGTCTCATGCCGAGCTACGGCCTGGTGAGCCGCCGCGGGGTCATTCCCAACTCCTTCACCTTCGATCACTGCGGTCCATTGGCGTGGACGGCCGAGGACTGCGGGCTCCTGCTGGATGTTCTCGCCGGATTCGATCCGGGCGACCCGCGCTCGAGCGCCGAGCCCGAGCGCCCCCCGCCCGCTTCAATGGCGGGGTTGCGGGTCGGCCTGCTCCGCCATTTCTGGGAGGAGGACCTGAACGTCGCCCCCGAGATGGTCGCCGCCTGCGAGCATGTCGGCGAGGTGCTCCGGAGCCTCGGGGCGGAAGTCGGGACCGCCCGCATCGCCCCGGTGCAGGACTGGTACGACGTCAAGATCACCATCGCCGAGACCGAGCTCTTCAACGTCCACCGGGGAAACCTCCGGACCCGCCCGCGTGATTTCGGCCACGATTTTCTCTCCCGGGCGCTCGGCGCGGTCTGCTTCACGGCGCAGGACTACGTGGCCGCGCACCGGCGATGGCGCCAGTTGCGACGGTCGATGGTGCCGGTGTACGAGCGTTTCGATCTGCTGATCGCGCCGTCGGCGACCGGTCCGGCGCCGCGCCTCGATGCCCACTCCACGGTGAACTTCTGGCGGTCTCCGAGCATCACCACGCCCTTCGATGTGACCGGAGGACCGGCCCTCACGCTGACCGCGGGTTTTTCCGAGAACGGCTTGCCACTTGGCGTCCAACTCACCGCTGCGCCCTTCGAGGACCGGCTGGTGCTCGCGGCCGGACAGGCCTTCCAGGCCGCGACCGAATGGGGCTGCCGCCGCCCGGTTCTCGAAGCAGGTGACGGTTCGAAGCTCGAGACGTACGCGTTGCCCGCGCCAGCTCTGCCGCGCGAGAGCGACGAGCGGGAAGAGGCGCGGACGCTGGCCGCCCTCGCGGGCCTTCCGCGGGACGACGACTTCCTGCTCGCGCTGATCGCGGAGGCCGCCCCCCACGCGCGCGCCATGGCCGCGCGGCTCGATCGCGACTACGCCTTCTCCGACGAGATCTGACCGCGCTCGGGCGCGAAAGCTCCTGCCCCGGCGAACCCGTAGGCCACGAAGGTCCGGGCGGCCCGGCACCGGTCGCCTATGATCGGGCCGGGGGAACGACGGAGGGAGCGACGGATGCCGATCGGCGCCATCGTGCGAAACATGGCTGAGCAGTCCACTCTGGCGCACTCGCCGGGTGCACCGCGCCTCGCGGTGTCGGGAGCAATTCAGCGATCTCCGGGCGGAATCTTCCATGACCGTCACCTCAATGGCGAACCGGATGACAAACCCGTAGCATCCCCTTCGCTTCGGGCGGACCGGAGAGGAGGGCCGGTGGATGGGCGTCACGCCACTCGAGCGGATGGACACCCCGGAGGAGATCGCCCGCACCGTGCTCTACCTCGCCTCCGACCAGTCCTCGTTCACGACGGGATCGGCCTTCTCATCGACGGCGGTCGGGTGGCCGCCTGATGGCGAGCCTCGCCGGTCGGGTCGCCCTCGTCACCGGCGCCGCGAGCGGGATCGGGCGGGCCGTCGCCCGCGCCTTCGCGGCCGAGGGGGCGGCGGTCCATGCGGTGGACGTCCAGTCCGACGCGCTTGCGGCGGTCGTCGAGTCTCTCCACGCCGATGGACTCACCACATCGTCGTCGGTCGCGGATGTCTCGGTACCCGAGATGGTAGAGCGGACGGTGGCGAACGTCCTCGACGCGAGCGGGCGCATCGATTGCCTTGCCAACATCGCGGGGGTCATCTCATCGGAGCCCGTCGAGGAGGTGAGCCTCGCCGAGTGGGACCGCATCCTCGGCATCAACCTCCGGGGCACCTTCCTCTGTGCGCGAGCGGTGGTGCCGGCCATGAAACGCCAGGGGTCGGGGTCCATCATCAACGTCTCGAGCCGCGCCGGTGCGATGGGCTTCGCGGGGATGACCGCATATTGCGCCTCGAAGTTCGGGGTCGAGGGCTTCAGCCGCGCCCTCGCGCAGGAGCTCGCCCCCCACGGCATTGCGGTCAACACGATCACCCCGGGGACGCCGGTCCGCACCGCGATGAGCGAGACCACGTACTCGCCCGAGCAGCGTAAGATGTGGCAGGACCCCGCGGTCATCGCGCCCGCCTTCGTCCACCTCGCGCTCCAGGGTCCGGACGGCCTCACCAACCGCTACGTCAACGCCTGGGACCTCACGCAGGAGCTCGAGGTGGGCGCCGGGTCGTGAAGGCCGTCCTCCTCGACCCGACCGGCCCTGACGACCTCGCGTTCATCCGGGAGTTCGGTCCCGGGATAGACCTCGTGGCGCCGGACGCCGCGGGCGGATCTCCGGAACCGCCGCTCGCTGGCGCAGTGGCCGTCGTCACCCGGCGGGTCCCGGTGACGGGCGAGGTCATGGATGCGGCCGGGCCCTCGCTCCGACTGGTCCAGCTCTGGTCCGGCCGGCGCGATCGCGTCGATCTCGAGGCGGCGCGCGCCCGCGGCGTCCCGGTCGCCCTCATGCCCCAGCGCGGCTGCATCGCGGTCGCGGAGCAGGCCCTGCTGCTCATGCTGGGGCTCTCGAAGAAAGTGGTGCAAGCCCATGCGGCGACTGCGGGCGGCGCGTACCGCGAGCTCGGCGTCGAGCCGATCCGCACCGAGGAACGGCGTCACCGGTTCCAGTGGATGCAGCTTCCCGGCATCTTCGAGCTCGACGGCCGGTCCCTCGGACTCGTCGGCTTCGGTGAGATCGCGACCGAAGTGGCCCGCCGGGCTCGCGCCTTCGGGATGGATGTCGTCTACTGGAGCCGGCGGCGGCTACCGGCGGACATCGAGGCGGAGGAGGAGGTGCGCTTCCGGGACCTGCCGGACCTCCTCACGGTGAGCGACTTCGTGAGCCTCCACGTTCCCCTCACGGCCGAGACGGAGCGCCTCATCGACGCGCAAGCGCTCGCGGGCATGAAGCCCGAGGCGTTCCTCGTCAACACCTGCCGGGGCGGAGTGGTCGACGAGGACGCCCTCGTCGAGGCCCTCTCGTCCGGCCGGATCGCGGGCGCGGGGCTCGACGTCTTCCTCCACGAGCCGGTTCCCCACGACCACCCTCTCCTTCGACTCGACAACGTCCTGCTCGCCCCCCATCTCGGCGGCGGCTCGGGCGGCGCCCGCGCAAAGCACGCGGGGGATCTGATGGCCAACCTGACGGCCTTGCGCGAGGGCCGGCCGCTCCGGCACCTGGTGCCGGGCAAGTAGTCCCGGGGACGTGGACGGCCGACACACGCGCAGAGGAGGGCGGCTTCGCCCGGTTCCTCGCCGTGATGTCGGTGAACCTGCTCGGCGACCGGCTGCGGAAGGTCCTGGAACCTCGCCCGGATGACCGAAGACAAGGAGTTCCGGATGCAACCAAGGCTCGCCGACCGAATCAGGCAGCGCTCGGAGTCCGTGCGCACCCGCATGCTCGACATCGCCGCCGGGCTCGACGACGTCATCGCCCTCGGGCGCGGCGACCCCGACCTGTCGACCCCTGGCCACATCGTCGAGGCGGGGCGGCGGGCGCTCGCCGACGGCGCAACGCACTACACCCACCCGATGGGTCTCCCGGCCCTGCGCGAGGCGATTGGGCGGCACCTCGCCGAGGTCGACGGGCTCGACTACGCGGTGGACGAGATCGTCGTCACCACCGGTGCCCAGGAGGCGGTGTTTGCGGCCATGCTCGCCTGCATCAACCCCGGCGACGAGGTGATCGTGCCGGCACCGGGCTATACCTCCTACGACCAGGCGATCGAGCTCGCGGGGGGCGTGCCGGTCGCGGTGCCGACGTACGAGCGCGACGACTTCGCCCTCACCGCCGCGGCGGTCGAAGCGAAGGTCGGCTCCCGCACCCGCATGCTCTGCTTGCTCAATCCCTCGAATCCGACCGGGGCGGTGACCCCTCCCGGCGAGGTGGAGGCGCTCGCGGCGCTTGCCGCGAAGCACGACCTCGTCGTCATCTCCGACGAGATCTACTCCCGTCTTGTTTACGAGGGCGCGAAGGTGCTGCCGCTCGCGAGCCTTCCCGGCATGAAGGAGCGCACGATCACCATCAACGGCTTCTCGAAGGCGTACGCGATGACCGGATGGAGGGTCGGCTACTTCGCGGCGCCGCCGGGACTCGTCAAGGCCCTGACCGAGGTGCACCACGGCCTGACCATCTGCGCCCCTGCCGTCAGCCAGCACGCCGCGCTCGCTGCCCTCTGCGGATCGCAGGCGTGCGTGGAGGAGATGCGCCGGATCTACGACGAACGCCGCCTCGTCATGTGCCGAGCCCTCGACGCGATGGGCTTGAGCTACGGTCGGCCTCAGGGGGCGTTCTACGTCTACGCCAACGTGTCGAGCACCGGGCTTGCGGCGTCGGAGTTCTGCGTGCGGCTTCTCGAGGAGGCGCGGGTCATGATCTTTCCCGGGTCGCTCTTCGGCGACCACACCGACGACTTCCTCCGCATCTCGTTGCTCCAGCCGGTGACGCGGATCAAGGAGGCCGTCGAACGGATGGCGGAAACGGTGGCGGCCGCCAGCGGCCGGTGAACGAGGAGGAATTCATGCTTTCCGAGAACGTCAAGTCCATCAAACACATGGCATTTGCCGTGCGCGACGCAAAGGCCGCCCTCACGACCTACGCCCAGTTTCTCGGGGTCCCGCCGGATACCGTGATTCACGAGTATCCGATGTCGCGCACCCGGGTCGCGCTATTCGATCTCGGGGGGATCGAGTACCAGCTCTGCGAGTCGATGGATGCGGACGGCCGGTTCTCGGAGTGGATCCGGGAACGCGGGCACGAGGGGCTGCACCACATCTGCTACGCGGTGGACGACATCGACGCCGCCCTCGAGCACGCCCAGGCGAACGGGGCGATCCTTCGCATGTGCAAGGCCTGCCGGGTGGCGGGGAGCCACCCCCATCCCGAGGGGTTTGTCGCGTTCCTCGACAACGACGCGGGCGGGATCGAGATCGAGCTCATGCAGGTGTATTCGGCCGAGGAGCTCAGGCAGTACCAGGAAGTGCAGGGAATCTGACATGACCACGACTACCGTCGGCACCGCAACGCCGGTCTCGGGCGAGAGCGCGACCGGACGCATCGAGGTCACCGCCATGGCGGGCGGGGCGCCGCTCGGCATCCCGGTCGTCGCGATCAACGACGCCGAGGATGGGCCGCGCCTGTGGCTCGACGGGGTGAACCACGGCGACGAACCCGAAGGCACCCTCATGCGTCACCTGCCGCGGCGCGACGTCGATCCCGCGACCCTCGGCGGCTCGCTCGTGCTCGTGCCGGTCATGAACACCGGCGCATACGAGGACTCCCGGCGCGGCAACCTCGTCGGCACCTTCAGCTCCGGCCGGATGCGCCAGACACACCGGATTGCGTCGTAAGCCCATGGACGGCCCCGCACGCGACTTCGTCGGCTACGGCGCCCGGCCGCCCGATCCCGGCTGGCCGGGCGGGGCGCGGCTCGCCCTCAACTTCGTCATCAACTACGAGGAAGGGTCCGAGCCCTCGGTCGGGGACGGCGACGGGTTCACCGAAGCTCGCCTCACCGAGGTGGCGCAGTCGCCGGTGCCGCGCGGCGAGCGCGATCTCGCGGCCGAGTCGATGTTCGAGTACGGCTCCCGGGTCGGGTTCTGGCGCCTGAAGCGCCTGTTCGACGAGCGCGAGATGGCGTTCACCCTCTTCGCCTGCGCGCTCGCCCTCGAACGCAACCCGGCCGTTGCCGAGACCGTGCGGGAGGACGGCATCGACCTCTGCTGCCACGGATGGCGCTGGGTCGAGGCGTTCCGGCTGACCGAGGACGAGGAGCGCGAGCACATCCGGCGCGCCGTCGCTTCCCTTGAGCGGACCACCGGGCGCCGCCCCGAGGGCTGGTACTGCCGCTACGGGCCGAGCGTGAACACCCGCCGCCTGCTCGTGGAGGAAGGGGGTTTCCTCTACGACTCGGACGCCTACAACGACGAGCTCCCCTACTGGGCTGACGTCGGCGCTCGGCCGCATCTCGTGGTGCCGTACTCCCTCGCCCACAACGACGGCAAATTCGCGGGGGCGGTCGCGACCGGCGGCCAGTTCTTCCATCTTCTCCGCGACGCCATCGACTTCCTGCGCGAAGAAGGAAGAACTTCGCCGCGCATGATGTCGATCGGCCTCCACCTACGTCTCGCCGGCCACCCGGCACGCGCTTCCGGCCTTGTTCGCCTGCTGGACCACGTGCGCGCTTGCGGCGACGTCTGGGTCACGACGCGCGGCGCCATCGCGCGCCACTGGGCACGCCGCCACCCGCCGCCCCGGGGATGCTGACCCTCACCCTGGAACCGCTGACGGTCGCCGCGTCCGCCCCCTTCGGCGACGTGGTCGCGGCGCCGGTCGTGCCGGGGGAGCGGGCGTTCCACTCCGACCCGCTGACCTACCGGGCGATCGAGGAGCGTAGCACCTTGAGGGTGTCGTCGAGGGCGCGGAGGTCCCGGACGAGAGACCGCTCGTCGGAACGTTCGAGCCGTTCCGCCGCGATGCGCCCGCTCGGCGGGACCCCGGCGGCGAGGTCCTCGAGTTGCTGGCGGAGGACGAGGGTCAGCAGCGATCGGTGGATTCGGACCAGGGTCGCGGCGTCGGACGGGGAGACGCGCCCCGCCGCGGCGGCGTCCTGGATGCGTTCGGGCGTCGAACGCGCCACGGAGCCGACCGCCAAGGCCAGGGTGCGCGCGATGCCGACGAGGGGAAGCAGGCCGCCGAGCTTGAGATCGACCCGCCCGTCGTGGGCGCGCAGCCGCCCCAGCAGGTTGATGGGGAGCGACATGCCGGCGACGGACTCGGCGAGGAGCGCGAGGAACGGCGCTGATGCCCGCGCTTCCTCGACCGCCGCCGAGTGGAGCGCCCGTCCGAGCTCGAGCGTGCCCGCCACCGGGAGGAGATCGTAGAAGATGTCGACGTGGAGGAGGTCGTCCGGACGCGAGCGCCGCAGCCAGCCGGCGACCCGCTCGCGCCACGCGGGAGCGGTGCCGCGCCACTCCCGGTTCGACGCCATCACCCCGCCGCTGCAGCGGCGCACCCCCGCCTCGTCGAGGAGGTCCGCGAGTCGCGCGCCGAGCGCCGAGAACCAGCCGTCGTCCTCTTCCGTACCGTCGTGCACGAGGGCGTTGTCCTGGTCGGCTGACAGCAGGCTCTCTCCGCGCCCCCCCGATCCGAGGATGAGCACGCACCACCGGGCCGGCGCGGGGCCGAGCCCCTCGCGCTCGAGCCCGGCCGCCGCGATCTCCGCCGCCCGTCCCGTCAGCGCCCGGATCTCGCCGGAGATGATTCGCGCCGCGGCGTCGGCGGTCAGCCCGTCCGTCACCAGGGCGCCGGCGACCTCGGCAAGCCGGCTGTGCGCGGCGGCGAGCCCCACCGCGTCGTCCGCGCACGCGACCGCGTCGCCGAGCTCGGCGGCCGCTCGGGCGCGGTGGTGCAGGAGGTCGCGCTGCGAGATCATGCCGATGGGTGCCCCCGCGGGGTCCGCGACACACAGGTGCCGCACCCCGAGACGATCCATCCGGCCGAGCGCCCGATAGAGCATCTCCTCGCCGCGCATCGACCGTACCGGCGCGCTCATCACCGATGCCACCGTTGCCGCGTCCGGGTCGATGGACGGATCGATCGTGGCCCGGAGGAGGTCGCGTTCGGTCACGATCCCGGCCGGCCGCGGATCGTCGCCGACGACAAGCAGCGCGCCGATGCGATGCTCGGCCATCATGCGGCCGGCCTCGCGAAGGGTTCCGTTCGGCCGGATCGACCTCGCGGGTGCGGACATCACTTCGTCGAGCCGGCGGAGGTACAGGAAGCTGTCGATGCGGGCGAGCGCCGGCGCGGGGGGCGCATCGGGCGCGTCTCCGGGCACGGCGTGCCATCCCGCCTCGAATTCGCGGTGAACGAGGTCGGTGCAGCGTGCCGCGAATGCCTCGGCCTCGCCGAGGGTCCGTACGTCCGCGTCCCGGAGCCGCGGGACGAGCGCGGAGAAGATTCCGGCTGCGGCGAGCGCATCGCCGAGCGCATCGTGGCGTTCCTCGATGCGGACGCCGAACCGGTCGGCGAGGGATTCGAGCCCGAGATCGACCATCCCCCGATCCAGGGCGCCCGCGAGGTGCGCGACGTCGAGGACCGGCGGGTCATGCCACGGCGCGCCGGCGCGCGCCGCCTCGTGGCGAAGCACGGCGGTGTCGAACCGGATGTGCTGGCCGATGACGACGCGGCCCTCGAGGGCTTCCCGGAGCGAGTCGATGACGTCCGCGAACCGCGGCGCTCCCGCGACGCGGGAATCGGTCAGCCCGTGGATGCGGGTGGAGGCGGCGGGGATGGGAACCCCGGGGTCGACGTGCGTGTCGATGCGGGGCGTGCTCCGAACCGCGGGCCCATGCATCTCGACCGCGCCCACCTGGACGATCCGGTCGTTCGCGACGTCGAGGCCGGTCGTCTCCAGGTCGAGCGCGATCGCCGGAAGGGCCGCCAGCGCGGTGTGGCTCGGAGGACGGTGCGCGCCGGCCGCCATGCTTCACCGATACTTGTCGCGGTGGCGAGAGAATCGGCGGCCGCGGCGAAAGATCGGTAAGAGCTGGCCGCTAGGAGCCTGCGCCGTAGAAAGGTTGTTCGATATGGGCGAGCGGATGGACGGCACGGATTCGACTCGAGGATGGGCAAGACCATCGGGACCGAGGAGTTTGCAACGCTGCGCAGGGTACGAGAGAGGGTCCAAGCACTG